>NZ_FOZY01000028.1:0-74458 GCF_900116245.1 Methylobacterium sp. yr668
GGTCATGTACTTCGAGACCGGCCAGGGCTCGGCGCTCTCGGCCGACGCCCACTGGGGCGTCGACCAGCAGACCATGGAGGCGCGCGCCTACGCGGTGGCGCGGGAGTTCGACCCGCTGCTGGTCAACACGGTCGTGGGCTTCATCGGTCCCGAGTACCTCTACGACGGCAAGCAGATCATCCGCGCCGGGCTGGAGGACCACTTCTGCGGCAAGCTGCTCGGCCTGCCGATGGGCGTGGACGTCTGCTACACCAACCACGCCGATGCCGACGGCGAGGACATGGACGCGCTCCTGACCCTGCTGTGCGCGGCCGGGGTCAACTTCGTCATCACGGTGCCGGGGGCGGACGACGTGATGCTGAACTACCAGTCATTGTCGCACCACGACGCGGTCTACGCCCGCGAGACCCTGGGTCGCCGTCCGGCCCCGGAATTCGAGGCGTGGCTGCGGGCCGTGGGCATCACGGACGGGCAGGGCCGGCTGGCCAGCGCGACGGGCGCGCTGCCCCCGGCCCTGGCGGAGGCGTCCCGGCTCCTGCCCGGGCGGGCGGCATGAGCGGCGAGCCGGCCCGACCGGGCCACCCGACGCTGCGCGACCTGCGCGGCCTGACCCAGGCGCGCATCGCGCTCGGCGCGCACGGCGCTGGCCTGCCGACCGGCGCGGCGCTCGCCTTCGGGCTCGACCATGCCCGCGCCCGCGAGGCGGTGTGGACGCCCCTCGACGCGGCCGCGATCCGCGAAGGGCTGCGGGCGCAGGGCCTCGACGCGGTGGAGGTCCGCTCCGCCGTGGCCGACCGGGCGGAGTACCTGCGCCGGCCGGACAGGGGCCGCACCCTCGATCCGGGATCCGGGTCGGTGCTCGACGGGCACGGGCCGGGCTTCGACGTGGCGATCGTGATCGCGGACGGGCTGTCGGCGACGGCGGTCGCGCTGAACGCGGTCCCGGCGGCGGCGGCGCTGGCAGCGCGGGTGCGGCGGGCCGGCTGGCGCCTCGCGCCGGTGGTCGTCGCGAGCCAGGGACGTGTAGCGATCGGCGATCCGATCGGGGCGCGACTCGGGGCGCGCTGCGTCGTGGTTCTGATCGGGGAGCGGCCGGGCCTGTCGGCCTCCGACAGCCTGGGCTGCTACGTCACGTACGGCCCGGCGCCGGGGCTGCCCGATTCCCGGCGCAACTGCATCTCGAACATCCGGGAGGGCGGCCTGGCGGTCGAGGCGGCCGCCGGGCAGATGGAGGCGCTGCTGCGGGCGATGCTGGCCCAGGGCACCAGCGGCGTCGCGCTGCGCCGGGACGATCCCGCAGACCCGAAGGCGCTGCCGGACGCGCGGGACTGACCGCTCGGACGACCCGGGCGGACGTCACGCGCGCTCCGCGGACGGGCTGCAGCCGAACTGGGACCGGTAGCAGCGGGCGAAATGGGCCGCGCTCGTGAAGCCGCAGGCCGTCGCGATCTCCCCGATCCTGAGCGGGCTCTGGCGCAGAAGGCGGCGTCCGTGGGCGAGGCGGATCGCCCTGTACTGGGCCGAGAAGCTGAGCCCGAGCTTGTCGAGGAACAGCCGGTCGAGGTGGCGCGGGCTTATCGCCGCGAGGCGCGCCATGGCGAGGCGGCCGAGCGGCGCCTCCACGGTCTTCTCCATCGTCTCCAGGACCGCCAGCAGAGCCGGATGGTGGATTCCGTATCGCTCGACCGCGGAGGCCCGCTGCGGGTCGTCGGCGGCGCCGATGGCGGTGTGGAGGAACCAGTCGGAGACGCGCCGGGCGAAGGCCTCGCCCATGCGTTCGGCGATCAGGGCGTGGGCCATCTCCAGGGGCGCGACGCCGCCGCCGCAGGTCAGGCGATCGCCGTCGGCGACGTAGCGCGCCCGGCTCAGGCGCGCCTCCGGGAAGGTCTCGACCGTGGCACCGGCATATTCCCAGTGGAGCGTGAACGCGCGATCGGCCAGCAGGCCCGCTTCGGCCATCAGGTAGGGACCGCCCGAGATGCCGCCGATGCGGACGCCGAGTCGGGCCATCCGCCGCAGGGTCGCGTGGATCTCGGGCCTGTCCCACTCGGTCGGCTCGCCGCCCGCGCAGACGAAGAGGGTGTGGAGGTGGCCGCGCTGGCGCGGCAGCGCCTCGGTGGGGACCTCGGCGCCCGACGAGGCGGCCACCCGGCCCTCCGACTCGCCGAAGTAGCGCAGGCGGTAGAGCGGCCGCCCGGCAAGTTCGTTGGCCGCCCGGAACGGCTCGCACCCCGAAGCGAAGGACAGCAGCGCGAAGCCGGGCACGAGGATGAAGCCGATCTCCTGTGGGCGATCCCCGGTCTCCGCCTCCATCTCGGACGCCCCCTCCGCTCCTCGATGGCTCAAACGTGCAGGAAACCGTCCGTTTCAGTCAAACGCCCGCCTCGGCATTGATCATGCTGTGTGCCGTTACCCCGTCCCGCGCGAGATCGCTTCCGGATGCCTCGACCTGCCGATCTTCCTCCGTTCCGCGCCGCCGCGGCGGCCCGTCCCGGAAGCGAGCGGGAGTGTCGGCCGTGAGCCGCCGCTACGACGTCGCCGTGCTGGGTCTCGGCGCGATGGGCAGCGCCGCGCTCTACCAGCTGGCGAAGCGGGGCGCCGCGGTCATCGGGCTCGACCGCTTCGCGCCGCCCCACGCGCTCGGGTCGAGCCACGGCGAGACGCGGATCACCCGTCAGGCGGTCGGTGAGGGCGCCGACTACGTCCCCTTCGTCACCGCCTCGCACCGCATCTGGCGCGAGCTGGAGGCCGAGACGGGCGAGACCCTGCTGAACGCCTGCGGGGCGCTCGTCATGGCCCCGGGCCACGGCGTCTCCTCGCACCACGGCAAACCGGACTTCGTGGGCCGGTCCATCAGCGCCGCGGAGGGCGCCGGCATCGTCCACGAGGTGCTGACAGGGGCGGAGGTGGCCCGCCGCTTCCCGCAATTCCTGAACCTCGCGGGCGACGAGAAGGCCTATTACGAGCCGGGCGGCGGCTACGTGTTCCCGGAGCGCTGCCTCGCGGCGCAGCTCGGCCGCGCGGGTGCCGCGGGCGCCGAGATCCGCACCAACTGCACGGTGGTCGGGCTGCAGCAGGACGGGAGCGGCGTCCGCATCGAGACGGCGGAGGAGACCATCCTGGCCGACCGCGCCGTCGTGGCCGCGGGCGCCTGGACGGCCCCCCTGCTCGGGGGCCCCTTCGACCGGCTCCTGACCGTCCGTCGCCAACTGCTGCACTGGTACGCGCTCGCGGACGAGACCGCCTACGGGCCACACGCGCCGGTCTTCATCTGGATGTACGGGACGAGCGACACGGAATACCTCTACGGCTTCCCGCCGCTGGACGGGTCCATCAAGGTCGCGACGGAGCAGTACAGCACCACCACCACCGCCGACGGGGTGGAGCGCCGCGTCGATCCGTCGGAATCCGACGACATGTACCGGCTGCGCGTCGCGAACCGGCTGGCCGGCGCGACCCCGGAGGTCGTCCAGGCCGCCGCCTGCGTCTACACGGTGACCCCCGACCGCGGCTTCATCATCGACCGGCATCCCGCGATGGAGCGGGTCCTGGTCGTCTCCGCCTGCTCGGGGCACGGCTTCAAGCACTCGGCCGGCATCGGCGAGGCCGTCGCCGCGGAGCTGGCTGGGACCGGTAGCACCGTCGATCTCAAGCCCTTCGCTCTGGCACGTTTCAGTTGATGCGCCGGCCAATGGCTCGTGGATTGCTTGAAACCATGCCAAGATCCGTCGACCCGAGCAGGAAAGATCCGATGCGTCTCACCGTCCGCACCCTTCTGACCACCGGTGCGCTGGCCGCGCTCGCGGCGTTCTCGACCGTCGCGCTGCCCGGCCGGGCCACGGCCGCCGACGGCGTCGACGCGATCAAGAAGCGCGGAACGCTGATCGTCGGCGTGAAGGCGGATTACAAGCCGTTCGGCTTCCGCGACCCGAGCGGGACCATCATCGGCCTGGAGCCCGACCTCGCCGCCGACCTCGCCAAGCGGCTCGGCGTGAAGCTCGAGCTCGTGCCGGTCGTCTCGGCCAACCGGATCGAGTTCCTGCAGCAGGGCAAGGTCGATCTGCTGATCGCCACCCTGTCGGACAAGCCAGAGCGCCGCCGCGTGGTGCAGGCGATCGACCCGAACTACTATTCTGACTTCGTGAACGTCCTGCTGCCCAAGTCGTCCGGCATCACCGACTGGGCGCAGCTCAAAGGCAAGCCGCTCTGCGCCACCTCGGGCGCTTGGTACAACAAGGACGTCGCGCGGACCTACGGGGCCGAGATCGTCGCCTTCGACGGGTCCGAGAAGCCGCTCTTCGCGCTCAAGCAGGGCAACTGCATCGGCTACGTCTACGACCAGAGCATGCTGCAGGGTAAGCTGCTCGACGACGACTGGAAGGCCAACTACGCGCTGCCGCTCAAGGGTATCCTCGACGCCCCGTGGATGATGGCGGTGGCGCAGGGCAACACCACGCTCCAGGCCGCGGTCGAGGACGCCACCAAGGATTGGATGAAGACCGGCTTCATCGTCAACGAGGAGAAGAAGTGGGGCATCGAGCCGACCGCTTACTCGA
Source organism: Methylobacterium sp. yr668 (assembly GCF_900116245.1). NCBI lineage: Bacteria > Pseudomonadati > Pseudomonadota > Alphaproteobacteria > Hyphomicrobiales > Methylobacteriaceae > Methylobacterium > Methylobacterium sp. yr668. The sequence goes on from NZ_FOZY01000028.1 coordinate 4,557, forward strand.
AGGCGATGCACGAGAAGTACAAGAACGCGACCAACTGATGCGCGCCTGCACTACGAAGCCGGGCGATCGCCCGCGATGATCGCCACGATCCAGGCGTGGTTCCAGCAGCTCTACGAGACCACGGGCTTCAACTTCACGGTCTTCTACGATCCCTACGACTGGGACCGGTACGTGGCCGGCCTGCGGATGACGCTGCTCCTCGGGATCAGCACGATCCTGGCGAGCCTCGTCATCGGCGCCGTCGGCGCGCTCATGCAGAGCGGGCCGTCGCGCGTCCTGCGGGCGCTGGTCAACGGCTTCGTGGTGGTCTTCCGCAACACGCCGCCGCTCGTGCAGATCTTCTTCTTCTATTTCGGCCTCGGGACGCTGCTCCCGGACATCCGCTCGGCCGACGGCCTGCGCGCGCCGATCCTCAACAATGTCCAGTGGGCGATCATCTCGCTTTCGCTGTTCGCGGGCGCGTTCAACGTGGAGATCTTCCGCTCCGGCATCGAGGCCGTGCCGCGGACCACGGTCGAGGCCGCGGAGGCCCTGGGCTATACCCGCTTCAAGGCCTACCGGTACGTCGTCCTGCCGCTGGCCCTGCGCGTCTGCCTGCCGGCGCTCAACAACAACCTGATCAACCTCCTCAAGACCACCACGCTGGCCTACGCCATCGCTGTCCCGGAGACGCTGTACGCGGTCAAGCAGATCTGGTCCGAGTCGCAGAACGTGCTGGAGATGATGCTGGTGCTGCTCGCGACCTACGCGATCCTCGTCGGCGTGCTCGTCTGGATCATGCACCGCTGGGAACGCGCCCTGCGCATCCCGGGATACGGCCGATGAACGCCGCCGATCCGCGGGGCGGGCGACCGGGGGACCTGCCGGTGCTCCTGCCGTTCGCGCTCCCGAAGGACCGCGCGGCGGCGCGCCTGCGCCCGGCGCATCTCTGGCTGCTCACCGGGCTCGCCCTCGTCGCCGTCCCGGCCTGGGCGCAGGGCGGGGTCGCCGCGCTGTCGCCGCTGGAGGTCGTGATCAAGTGGGCGCCCCTCCTGCTCACGGGCTTCGCCTTCAACGTCGCGATCTCGCTGATGGCGATGGCGATCGGCACGGTGGCGGGCATCGGGCTCGGGCTGGCCATGCTGGCCGAGGGGCGGATCCTGCCCCGCCTCGCGTGGTGCGCCACGCAGGTCTTCCGCAACGTGCCCTGGCTGGTCCTGCTGTTCTTCGTGATGTTCCTGGTCCCGTTCCAGGTCACGGTGTTCGGTGTCCGCGTGCCGCTGCCCGACTGGGTCAAGGCGACCTTCGGTTTCAGCCTGCCGGTCATGGCCAACGTCGCCGAGATCGTCCGCGGCGCGGTGCGCTCGGTGCCCAACACCCAGTGGGAGGCCGCCGAATCCCTGGCCTTCACCCGGCGCCAGACGATGTGGCGCATCATCTTGCCCCAGTGCGCGAAGCGCATGCTGCCGCCCTGGATGAACGTCTACTCGCTCATCGCGATGGCCACCGTGCAGGCCTCCATCGTCGGCGTCACCGAGATGCTGACGCTGACCGCGCAGGTGCACGCCGCCGAGGGCGGCCGCCCCGAGCTGTTCGCGCCGCTCTACGGCTTCGCGCTGCTCTGCTTCTTCCTCTACTGCTACCCGATCGACCGGTTCACCGCCGCCCTGGAACGCCGCTTCGAGACCCGCTGAGACCATGACGCGCGCGACCCTGGCCGCCACCCCGTCCCCGAGCTGGACCCCCGATCAGCCGATCGTCCGCGTCGTCGACGTGCACAAATCCTTCGGGACGTTCGAGGTGCTGAAGGGGATCAGCTTCGACGTCCGCAAGGGCGAGGTCGTCTGCATTATCGGTCCCTCGGGCTCGGGCAAGTCGACGCTGATCCGCTGCGTCAACGCCCTGGTGCCGGTGAGCGCGGGCTCGATCCAGGTCGAGGGGATCGAGGTGACCGATCCGCGGCTCGACAAGCTGGCGCTGCGCCGCAAGGTCGGCATGGTGTTCCAGCAGTACAACTTGTTCCCACACAAGACCGCGCTGCAGAACGTGATGATGGCCCCCATCCACGTCCTCGGACAGGAGAAGCGCGAGGTCGAGGCCCGGGCGCGGGCGCTCCTCGCCAAGGTCCGGCTCGCCGGCAAGGAGAACGCCTATCCGGGCGAGTTGTCGGGCGGCCAGCAGCAGCGCGTGGCCATCGCCCGCTCGCTGGCGATGCGGCCGGACGTGATGCTGTTCGACGAGGTCACCGCCGCCCTCGATCCGGAGACGGTCAAGGAGGTGCTGGTGACGATCCGGGAACTCGCCGAGGAGGGCATGACCTGCATGCTCGTCACGCACGAGATGAACTTCGCCCGCGACGTCGCCGACCACATTTACTTCACCGACCGCGGCGTCATCGTCGAGCACGGCCCGCCCGCGACCTTCTTCGCCTCCGCCCAGGACGAGCGCACGCGCCGGTTCCTGTCGCAGGTGCTCTGAGGCCCTTCGGTCCGGGCCTGGGGTCCGGACCGCGTCAGCGCGGCCCGGCCTCCCGCGCCACGATGTGGTCGGCGATCGCCCCGGCGGTGGTGAGCCAGATGTCGTCGCGCCGGTCGGCGATGTGCTGGAGCGCCCGCCGCAGGGGCCGCAACCGGTGCGGGCGCCCGACGATGTAGGGATGGAGCGCGAGGCCCATGACCAGGGGCGCGGCCTGCGCCTGCTCCAGCATCTCGTCGAAGGCGTCGACGATGGCTTCGGCGAACTGGCGGCCCGTCTCCTTGCGGGCGACGATGGCGGGGATGTCGTTGAGTTCCTGCGGGTAGGGCACCGTCAGGATGCGGCCGCCGCCGCGGGTCTTGAACCAGGTCGGCTGGTCGTCGTGGTCCCAGTCGAGCAGGTAGCGGTACCCGGCCTCGGCGAGGAGATCGGGCGTCACCCGCGACTGCGAGATCCACGGCCCGAGCCACCCGGCGGGGGGGCGGCCCTCCCGCGCGGCGATCTCGCGGGTCGTCTCGGCGATCAGGGCCCGCTCCGCGTCCTCGTCGAGGGTGCCTTGCCGCTCGGCGTTGGTGCGTCCGTGGCCGACGATCTCGTCGCCCCGCGCCCGGAACGCCTCGATCAGCCCGGGGCAGTCCCGGTAGAGGTTGCTGTTGACGAGCACGCTCGCCGGCATCGCCAGAGTGTCCAGCATCTCGGCGATCCGCCACGCGCCGACCCGGTTGCCCCAGTCGCGCCACGCGTAGTTGAGCACGTCCGGCTGCGGGCCGCCGGGCGCCAGCTCGGCACCCAGGCCCTCGCCGAACGCGAAGGTCTCGAGGTTCAGCCCGACATAGACGGCCAGCCGCTTGCCCTCCGGCCAGTCGTAGACCGGGCGGTCGGGGAGGGCGCTGTAGCCGTAGCGACCGTGTCCGGCATTCGTGTCCATCAGAGCCCCCGTTACGCCGCACCGAGATAGGCCGCTTCCAGCCCCTTGTCCGCCGACAGCTCCGCGGCGGTTCCGCGCGCGACGACCCGGCCCTGCTCCAGCACGTAGCCGCGGTCGGCGACCGTGAGGGCCAGCGCCGCCATCTGGTCCACGATCAGGATGGTGACGCCCTCGTCGCGCAGCTCGGCCACGGTCGCGTAGAGGGCGTTGATCATCGCCGGGGCGAGGCCGAGCGACGGCTCGTCGAGGAGCAGGATGCGCGGGTGCGCCATCAACCCGCGGGCGATGGCCAGCATCTGCTGCTCGCCGCCGGAGAGCAGGCCCGCCCGGCTCGCCGCCCGGTCGCGCAGCCGCGGGAACCGGTCGAGCAGGCGCTCCACCTCGGCAGGGTCGATCGGCGACCCGCGCCCGAAGGCGCCGAGGCGGATGTTCTCGACGACGGTGAGCTCCGGGAAGACCTGCCGGCCCTCCGGCACCAGCACGAGCCCGCCGCGGGCGATCCGGTGGGCGGGGAGCGCCTCGATGCGGCGGTCTTCGAACACGACCGATCCCGCGACCGGGCGCAGCAGCCCCGCCAGCGCCCGCATCGCCGTGGACTTGCCGGCCCCGTTCGCGCCCAGAAGCGCGACGGTCTCGCCGGGCCGCACGTCGAGATGGACGCCGTCGAGGACGGGCGCGGCGCCGTAGCCGGCGGTCAGGTCGAGGACCGAGAGGACGGCGTCGGCCGGCCCCTGCCACGGCGCGCTCCGCGGCCGAGCCGGGGTGTCGGCGCCGCCGAGATACGCGCGCAGCACCGCCGGGTCGCGCCGGATCTCGGCGGGCGTGCCGCGCGCGATCGGGCGGCCGGCATCCATGACGAGGATGTGGTCGGAGATGCCCATCACCAGCGGCATGTCGTGCTCGACCAGCACCACCGCGACGCCGCTGTCGGCGATCCGGCGGATCAGCCGGGCCAGCCGGTCGGTGTCGGCCCGCGACAGGCCGGCGGCGGGCTCGTCGAGGAGCAGCACCGCGGGGCTGCCGGCGAGCGCCCGGGCGATCTCCACGAGGCGCCGGTCGACGTGGGGCAGCTCGGCGGCCGGGCGGTCGAGGGCGCCCCGGTAGCCGACGAAGGCGAGGAGCGCGGCGGCCGTCGCGCGGTCCCGCGCCCGCGCGCGGCGCCACAGCCGGCCCGGCGCGAGGCCGAGGGCGACGTTGTCGGCCACCGGGAGCGAGCCGAACAGGCGCGTGGTCTGGTAGGTGCGCGCGATGCCGGCGCGGGCGACGACGTGGGCCGGCCGACCGGCGAGGTCGCGCCCGCCCAGCCGGATCGCCCCGGCGCTCGGGCGGTAGAAGCCCGAGACCATGTTGAGCACGGTGGTCTTGCCGGCCCCGTTCGGGCCGATCACGCTGGTGACGGCCGCCGGCCGCGCCGTGAGGTCGACGCCGTCCGCCGCCGTGATGCCGCCGAAGCGGATGCCGACGCCGTCGAGGACGAGGGCCTCGCGCGCCGCCGTGCCGGGCAGCGGTACCTCCCCGCTCTCCGGGGCGGCCGCCTCGTCGCGGCCTCGGGGCAGCAGCCGGGCGAGGCTGCCGACCAGCCCCGAGGGCACCAGCCACAGCACCGCCAGGGTCGCGACGCCGAAGAACAGCAGGCGGTACTCGGCGAGGCCGGACAGCGCCTCCGGCAGCAGCACGGTGACGAGGGCCCCGAGGAGCGGGCCGAGCACCGTTCCGGCGCCGCCGACGACCACCGAGAGGACGAACAGGATCGACTGCGAGAACGGGAACGAGCTCGGCGCGATGAACAGCATCAGCGGCGGCAGGATCGCGCCCGCGAGGCCGGTCAGGGCGGCGGAGATCGCGAAGGCCAGGGTCTTCACCCGGACCGGGTCGAAGCCCAGAGCCGCCGCGGCGACGTCGGCGTCGCGCACGGCGCGCATAGCCCGGCCGAGGCGGCTGCGGGCGAGGACGTCGAACCCGGCGAGGCTCGCCCCGGCGGCGAGCACCGCCAGCACCGCGAGGCCGGCCGGCGAGAGCGGCTCGCCGAGGAGGCTCGGCGCGTCGGTCACAACGAGGCCGTTCTGGCCGCCGGTCAGCTCGCCGCCCTCGATCAGCCCGTGCTCGACGATGAAGCCGAAGGCGATCGTCAGCATGGCGAGGTAGGGGCCCTTCACCCGCATCGCCGGCACTGCCACGAGGCCGCCGACGAGCGCCGCGATCAGGGCCGCCGCCGGGAGCGCCAGCCAGAAGCTGACGCCGTGGAGCGTCAGGATCGCGCTCGCGTAGGCGCCGATCGCGTAGAAGCCGGCCTGGCCGAAGGAGATCAGCCCGGTCAGGCCGAGGAGCACGTTGAGGCCGACGCCCGCCACCGTGGTCAGCGCCACGAGGGCGATCACGAAGTGGCTGTAGCCGGCGGTCAGCGCCACGAGGCCGAGCGCGGCGGCGGTGAGGCCGGCGATGCCGAGCCGCATCGCCGGGCCTGAGCGCAGGTACGGCATCGCGTCAGACCTTGTTGACCGCGGCGCGGCCGAGCAGGCCGTCGGGGCGCAGGGTGAGGGCCAGGATGATCACCGAGAACACCACGAGCTGCGTGTAGGTCGAGCCCAGGGTCGCGGTGACGCCGGCCTCGACGAGGCCGTAGAGCAGCCCCGCCAGGATCACCCCGGTGGCGGAACCGATGCCGCCGAGGATCGCGACCGCGAAGGCCTTGATGCCGAACAGCGTGCCGAGCTCGGCCGAGACCGAAAACAGCGGCGCGATCAGCAGGCCCGCGATGCCGGCGAGCACCGCCGAGAGCGCGAAGGCGCGGGCCACGGTGCGGCGCACGTCGATCCCCATCAGCCGGGCGGCGTCGGCGTTCTGCGCCACGGCGAGCAGGACGCGGCCGAGATCGGTCCGGCGGAACACCGTGCGGATCGCGAAGGCGAGCGCGATCCCGACCACCGGGATCACGAGCTGCAGCGGGTAGATGCCGGTCCCGAGGATCTCCACCGGCTTCGTGGCCAGCGGCGAGGGCAGGCTGCGCGGCTCCTTGCCGAAGGTGAACAGCACGGTGTTGTCGAGCACGATGCCGCCCGCCACCGTCGCCAGGAGCCACGCGTCCGAGCCGCGCGCGACGAACGGGCGGACCAGCGCCAGCTCGACCACGAGGCCGAACAGGGCGCAGCCGGCGAGCGCCAGGACGATCGCGGCCGGCATCGGCCAGCCGAGGGTGACGCCGAGCGCGTAGGCCAGGACCGCGCCCAGGGTGACGACGCTCCCCTGCGCGAAGTTCACGGTCCCCGACACCGCGTAGGTCACGTGGAAGCCCAGGGCCACGAGCCCGTACATGCTGCCGAGGCCGAGGCCGCTGACGAGGATGGAGGTCAGCATCGCCGGGCTCAGTTGGTCACCGCGACGATCTCACCGTCCTTGAAGCGGGTGAACACGTAGTCGTTCGGGCCGAGCGCGTCGTGCTGGCCGGGCGCGAAGGGCGTGGCGTAGGTTTTGATCAGGCCCGGATAGGTGCCGATCTTGTAGAAGCCGTCGCGGACCTTCGGGCCCTCGGTGGAGCCGGCGGCCTGGATGGCGAGCGCCAGCAGGTGCGTCGCGTCGTAGGCGTTGGCGATGCCGACGGCGGGGGTGACGTCGGCCATCGACTTGATCGCCGGGTACTTGGCCTTGAGCGCGTCGAGGACCGCGCTCGCCTTCGGCGACGTGTTGCCCGCGAAGGTGAAGGTCTGGATGAAGTGGACCTTCCCGGCGCTCGGGCCCGCGAGCTCGTCGAAACGGCCGCCCGCCGGACCCCAGTGCGAGACGACCGGCACCGACCAGCCCATCCGGTCGAGGGACTTCACCACCTGGGCCGAGGGGCCGACATTGCCGACGAGGAACAGCGCGTCGGCCCCGGCCTCCTTCAGCCGGGACAGCTGGGGCACCATGTCGACGTCGTTGGCCTCGTACTTCTCGATGCCCGCCGCCGGGAGGTTGGCCGCCTGCAGGGCGTCCTTGAGTCCCTTCTGGTTCGACTCGCCCCAGGCGTTGTTGACGAGGATCATCCCGGGCTTCTTCGCCCCGTAGGTCTTCACCGCGTAGGCGACCAGCGCCTCGTCGACGAGGGCGTCGACCGCGGAGACGCGGAAGGCGTAGTTGTCGGCGGCGCCGTTGCGGGTGATGCCGGTGCCGGCCGCCCAGGGGCCGATGAACGGCACCTTCATCTGGTTGGCGATCGGCACGATCGCCATCGAGACCGGCGTGTCGAGGCCGCCGACCACCGCGACGACGCCGACCCGCTGGATCAACTCGCGGGTCGCCAGCACGCCCTTGGACGGGTTGGCCTCGTCGTCGCGGGCCACGAGCTCGAGGGGACGCCCGAGGACGCCGCCCTTGGCGTTGATCTCGTCGATGGCGAGCCCGATCCCGCGGGAGATCGCCTCGCCGGATTTCGCGGACTGGCCGCTCAGGGCGGTCACGAGGCCGATCTTGACGGTGTCGGCCGCCTGCGCGGTCGAGACGGCGAGGCCGAGCAGGGCGCTCGTCGTCACCGCGAAGCGGCGCAGGGTCGGGGGCAGGAAGGAGGCCATGGCGTGTCTCCGGGAGCGGGGCGCAGCCTGCTTTGCGCAACCTCCATGCCACCAGGAATTGGCCGCTTCGGCCGCTGCACAGACCGGTGCCTGTATCGTCGGAGGCAATCTGTGCTCAATCTGGCGTCAAAGTGCATACACTTCCTGCATGCACGGGCCGGCCTTTTGCGGCACGTTGGGCCGACAGGAGGCCTGCATGACTGACGTGACCCACAGCGCGGCGACCGCGCGCGACGCCGGCAACGTGACCGCCTATCTCGAGGCCTCGATGGTGCCCGATCCCGAGACGGCCGCGCGCTACATGGCGCCGGGCACCCGGATCGTGTTCACCGGGGCGCGGGTCTTCAATCATCCGTCCGAGGTCACGGCCTTCAATGCCGGCCGCTACGCCTGGGTGAAGAAGCGGATGGAGCGGCTGGACGTGGTGCCGGGCGACGGCGTCACCACGGTCTACAGCCTCGGGACCCTGTACGGCGCGTGGCCGGACGGCACGCCCTTCGAGGGCAACCGCTACGTCGACCGCTTCACCGTGCGCGACGGGCTGATCGTCGGCATGGAGGTCTGGAACGACAGCGCCGAGCGCCTGCTGACGAAGCACGGCCTGACGGCCTGACGCGGCGGGCTCAGGCCCCGCCGCCCGCGACGTAGGGCGCCAGCAGGCGTGCCAGATCGCGCTCGCGCGGGGCCGGGGGCACGATCCGCGCCCGGTCGGCGACGGCGTCGAGGTGGTGGTCCATGAGCGCGGCGGCGCGCTCGGCATCGCCCGAGACCAGGGCGGCGACGATGTCGCGGTGTTCGCTCACGGCGCAGTCCGAGGAATGCGGCCGGCTGTAGAGGGACAGGATCAGGGCGCAGCGATAGCCGAGTTCCGCGACGTACCGGATCAGCACGGCGCTGCCGGTCATCTCGGCGAGCATCAGGTGAAACTCCGTCGCGAGCCGGATCGACAGCGCCTCGGGGCCGCCCCGTGCGGCCTCCTCGCGCGCGATCTGGTCCAGCAGGACCTGACGCTGCTCCGCGCTGAGCCGCCCGGCGAGGCGGCGGACCACGAGCCGCTCCAGGCCGAGGCGCACGTCGAAGGTGTCGCGCGCCTCCTCCCAGCTCGGCGTCGCTACGACGGCGATGCGGTTGCGGCGCAGATCGACCAAGCCTTCCCCGGCCAGCCGCAGCAGGGCCTGCCGGGCGATGGTGCGGCTCACCCCGAACCGCTCGCCGAGGGCGTCCTCCGGCAATCGGTCGCCGGGGGCGAGCGCCCGTTCCACGATGGCCCGCCTCAGGGCCTGGCAGATCGCTCCGACGCGATCGCCCTCGTCTCCCGCCTTCATGGACGGCGTCCGGACTCTGTCGCCCGTGTCCGTGCGGATTGATCCGTCATGATCCTCTCTCGACGCGATCCGGCGCCCCGCATCCGGTCCCGTGCCGGCTGGGCTCTTCGCAGACCTGGGACCCGAGGTGCAACGGTCGCGCCAGCGTGGTTGGCGACCGTCCGCCGTGCGCGAACTCCGCCGATCGCGCTTCCATCCGCGTCCGTGGGCGTCCCGTGCGGGACTGGCGCGACCGCTTCCGACAAAGTCGCCGCCACGGACGTGTCGCAGATCCAGTCCAGCAACCTGTTCGGTACCCAGATCAGCGGGGAGGATGGAGCCACTTTCTGGTTGAGAAATTTTGTAGCCACTGTTTCTATAAGTAGAATAGTGGTCACGATGTTCTTTTTTGAAGCTCAATCAAGATGAAGGATTGACATGCGAAAATTGATATACAACTCTCATGAGGTGCGTTTAGAGGGAGAATGGCAGGTATGCTACCTGAGGTTGGTGTCGGTGCGGGAGAAATTTCTGACTCGTCCTTGAGAAATTCAATCAAGATCGTCTGCGCCTACGTGATCCGGAATCCGGTATCCCCTGTCCAACTCTGTGAGATTTTAGCCAGTACGTACGAAATGCTTAGCCAGATCAGCGCGGGACCGGCGCGCGCGGTCGCGACGCCCGAGGCCGCCACCGCGCGGGAGATCCGCGCGTCCATCCAGGCCGAGGGCCTGATCAGCTTCATCGACGGCAGGTCCTACAAGACGCTCAAGCGTCACCTGACGGCTTACGGGCTGACACCGGAAGAGTATCGCGCCAAGTACGGACTGCCGCGCGACTATCCGATGGTGGCTCCGGGTTACGCCGCCAAGCGCTCGGAGATCGCGCGATCGCTGCAGCTGCGACACAGGGCGGGCTAGGCCCTCTCAATCGCGTCCGAAGCGGTTCGCCGCGATACGCGCGGTCAGGCGGGGATCGGGCGACCCGGATCGATCACGGAGTCCGGCCAGGGATTCTGCCCGTCGCTCAGCCAGCGCAGCGTGTCGGCCCAGAATCCGCCGCTCCTGCGCGCGTGGAACAGGCCGAAATGGCCGGGCGCCTCCGCGCCGATCGCGGACGGGGTCAGCTGTACCTGGATGCGCGGGCTCGACACGTAGTAGCCGAGGCCCCGGCGGATCGCCGCCGGCGTGCCGAACGGGCCGTCCGGCGTACCGACCGCCAGGATCGGGGCGCGGACGGCGGCGAAGCGGGCGAGGAGGGCGGGGCGCTCGGCGGCCGGGTAGCTCGCCTCCATGCGCCGCCCGCGGAATGCTCACTCGTAGGCCACGCCGGCCGGCAGATCCTCGAGCCATCCGAGCCGACGGCCGGGAAAGTAGCCGACGGCGGCGGTCACGCACGGCATCAGCAGGTGCCACTTCGCGATCATGCTGAGCCTCTCGCGGGCGCGATCATCGCGGCGATAGGCGAATTGCGCGCCGACGGTGAGGATGCGGTCCACCGCGCCCGCGGCCTCGGCGAAGCCGGGGAGGAAGCCGCCGATGCTGTGACCGACGACCGTGAGCGGCCCCGCCTCGCGCTGCCGAATCCATTGGGCGGCGGCGTCGAAGTCGAGCTCGCCCCAGTCCCGCCAGCGGATGCCGGATCCCCTCAGGCGCGCGGGCCGCGATTCGCCGATGCCGCGGTAATCGTAGGTGAGCACGACGAAGCCCCGCTCGGCCAGGAACCGCGCGTAGGCGTGCTAGTAGCGCGCGCGGACGCCGGTCGCGGGATTGACGACGATCGTGCCCCGGCCCGGCGGTCGGCTCGCCTCGGGCCGCCAGAGATGACCGCGGAGCCGGTAGCCGTCGCGGCAGGCGATCGTCACGGGTCGCGCGTCGAGACCCGCGGTCGCGGCGGGCGCGTGGCGGACGGGCGTCATCGGACCCCCTCGGCGGTGGCCGCCGGGACCGGACGATCGTCGATCGGGAGGTGGAGGAGCGCGGCGATCAGGCCCGCGAGGGCCGTGGCGAGCCAGACCCCATCGTAGGATCCGGAGACCTCCAGAACCACGCCCCCCAGCCACGCCCCGAGGAACGAGCCGATCTGGTGGCTGAGGAAGACGATCCCGAACAGCGTCCCGAGGTGACGGATCCCGAAGACCCGCGCCACCAGGCCGCTCGTCAGCGGGACCGTGCCCAGCCAGGTCAGGCCCATCACGGCCGCGAATGCGAGGACGACAGCCTCGGATTTCGGCGCGACGAGGAAGGTGCCGATCGCGGCGGCGCGGATGAGGTAGAGCCAGACTAGGACGTGCTGCGGCCGGTACCGGCCTCCGAGCCAGCCGCACCCCCAGCTCCCGGCCATGTTGAACAGGCCGATCAGCGCCAGCGCGGTCGCGCCCAGGCCCGCCGGCATGTGGCAGAGGGCGAGGTACCCCGGAAGGTGGGTCGCGATGAAGGCGAGCTGGAAGCCGCAGGTGAAGAAGCCGAGCGTCAGCAGCCGGTAGCCCGGGTGCCGCCACGCCCGCAGGAGCGCCTCGGACAGGCTGCCGGCCGCCGAAGAGCCGTCGGGCACGCCGGCGCGGGGCGCGCGGTCGAGCGCGACACCGAGCGGCGCGAGCGCGACGATGATCGCCGCGAGCGCGAGGAGCCCCGCGCTCACGCCCGCGACCGCGGTGACGGACTGCGCGAACGGGACGAGCAGCACCTGGCCGAGCGAGCCGCCGGCGCTCGCGAGGCCCAGAGCCGCGCTGCGACGCTCCGGTGCCGAGGCGCGACCGACCGCGGTCAGGACGACGCCGAAGCTGGTACAGCTGATCCCGATCCCGACCAGCAGCCCCAGGCCGAGCAGCAGCGTCGGCGCCGTCGGCGCGAGCGCCGTCAGGACGAGGCCGCCCGCGTAGACCAGTGCGCCGAGGGCGACGACCGGCGCGGCCCCGTAGCGGTCCGCCGCCGCGCCCGCGAAGGGCTGCGCGAAGCCCCAGACGAGGTTGTGCAGGGCGATGGCGAGGGCGGTCGTCGCCACCGGGATGCCGGTCTCGAGGGAGAAGGGCCCGAGGAACAGCCCGAAGGTCTGCCGGATGCCCATCGCGCCGCTCAGAACCAGGCCGGCCGCGACCGCCACTGCCACCACCGGCAACCCGCCCCATCGCCCTGCGCCCGCGCGCCCGATCGTTGCCATCGCGGTCTCCGTTGGCTGTCGCCTTCGCGGAGACGCTCGCAGCCGGCGGCCGGCGCGACAAACGAGAAGATTTCCACGGGCAGTGAACGCCGCTCACGGGCGGGGCGCGCCGTCCCGGTCCCGTCGGGCCCTCAGGCGGCGCCGGCCGGGAAGCGCCGCTTCTGCTCGGCCGCGAACCGGCGCGCCTCTGCCAGCAGCCAGGTCCGGAACAGGTCGGGCTCCTGCCGGTCGTCGTCGCCCTCGGCGCTCACGAGCCAGTGGGAGGTCGCCGCCGGGACGGCGGGGCCGACCCCGACGAGCGTACCCTCGCGCAGCTCCCGGTCCATGAGCGCCCCCCGGCCGAGGGCGATGCCGAGGCCCGCGGCCGCGGCCTGGAGCGCCATCGCGAACGTGTCGACGTGCAGGGTGTCGGCCGAGGCCAGCTCCACCGCCCCCGACGCGTCGCTCCAGGCCTGCCAGTCCTCGGTCGCGGAGGTGACGTGGATCGTCGTCGCGCGCCGAAGGTCGAGGGCGCCGTCCGGACCGATGACAGCCCCGCGCTGGGCCGGGCTGCAGACGTGGAGCAGCCAATCCTCGAACAGGTGGACGCTGCGGTGGCGCGGAGTCGGAATCCGGCCGAGACGGAGGGCGAAGTCGAAGCCGTCGATCGGGAAGCCGACCTGCCGGTGGGAGGTGTCGATCCGGATCGCGATCTGCGGGTGGCGGCTGCGAAAGGCCGGGAGCCGGGGCAGCAGCCACCGCGTCGCCAGGGTCGGTGCGCAACTGATGGCCAGGGTCCTGCCGGACCGCGGTGTGGGCAGGCGGCGCGTGCCGATCAGGATGAGGGACAGCGCCTCGGACACGTAGGTCAGGTACTCGGCCCCCTCGCGCGTCAGCGCCAGCCGGCCCGGCTCCCGGACGAACAGCTTGACGCCCAGCGCCTTCTCGAGGCCGACGATCCCGTGGCTCACGGCGCTCGGCGTCAGGTTCAGTTCGGACGCCGCGCGGGCGAAGCTGAGATGGCGGCCGGCCGCTTCGAAGAGCCTGAGCGTGGAGAGGGGAGGCGTGCGGGGCCGCATGGGATCGTCGGGGTGAGCCTGCCGGTCGCCGGGGCAGCGACGTCGTCGTCCGACGGGGAAGCTAGCCCGGATGGTGTCGCGTGCCCAAGGCGGTGCGCGCGCCCGGCCGGTCAGATCAGGCGCAGGATCACCTGTCCGGTGACGGTCTCGAACACGATCAGGCGACCGCGCTCGTCGAAGACGGCCGCGGCGTCGCCCTCCGGAGCGAAGCGCACGCGCAGGCTCCCGCTGCCCTGCCACAGGACGGCCGGTCCGCGGATCCGGTTCGCGCCGGGCACGCCGGCCCAGAGCGTCCCCTCCTCGGTGGCGGTCGCGGCCCAGAGGCGGCCGTTCTCCGCCGCGACTAGGCGCGGCGGATCCGTGGGCTCCGCGCGCGCGGCGGCCTCGATCAACGCGCGCTCCTGCTCCCGGGAGGCCGTCGTGAAAGCGTGGGGATGCGCCCGCAGGTGCGGATGCGCGCCGGTCCCCTCGAGGGACCACGCGACGGCCTCGGTCAGGCCGAGCACGCCGACGCCGCGATCAGGCGGCGTCCAGAACCGGCACGTCACCGCCAGGGTGCGGGAGGACAGGCTCCACCACTCGATCGTGCCGTCGTGCCGGGCGTAGATCAGGGCGCTCGCGTCCGCGAAGGCGGCGAGCAGCAGCGGCCGGCCCGGTTCGGTCATGGGCAGGCGCCAATGGTGCGCCAGGGCGCCGTCGGAGCCGGGCGCGCCCCCCGCGCGACCGAGGAGCGAGGCGGTGTCCAGCCGGACGAGCGCCTCCCCGTCGAAGACGAGCCAGCCGGTCTCGTCCGCCTGACCATGCCAGTGCGTGATCGGCAGGGGACCGAGCGGCAGGAGCCGTCCGGTGCCGGCGTCGAAGAGCTGGACGTCGGGGCCGTCGAGCGTCTCGCGCAGAACGAGGGCCCGGTCGCCCGCGCCGAGACGCGCGAAGCCCGTCAGGCCATCCACCTGTCCCCGCCAGCGCTCGCGGCCGGCGCGGCCGAGGAGGCGCACGAGCCCGGAACGGTAGCCCAGGAGCAGCCGCCCGCCCGACAGGAGCGCGGCATCGGCGATCTCGGCCAGCGCCGGGCCGTCCGGGACGACGAGCGAGCCCGCCAAGCGGGAGGCGGACGGTGCGGTGCGCGTCCTGAGCTGCCGGAGATGCTGGCGCAGGGCGACCTGTCCGCCGGCTTCCGCGAGGCGCCCGGCGAGCCGGGCGCGCTCCGCATCGTGGCCGAGGATGCCGTCATCCGCGGCGAGGCGGCGCGCGAGGCCGCGGCAGAGGAGCGCGAAGGCGGGCGTCGGCGGCCGCTCCGGACCGCCCTCGAACTGCGCGTCGAGCAGGAGCGCGGCCACCGCGCTCCGGCGCGCCGCCGCCTCGGCCCCGGTCCCACTCACCAGGTCCGCGAAGGCGGCGTGCAGGCGGTCGCCGTCCCGTCCCGCCCAGGACAGGGCGCGCAGGGCCCGGGCGAGCGGCGCGGCCGGCACCGGCGTCTCGGCGTCGAGGGCTTGCCGGATCCAGGCCAGTCGCCGCTCGGCCAGAGCCGGCAGGCCGAAGGTGACCGCGGCGGCGCGATCCAGGGCGCCGATCCCGACGAGGCGCGCGGCCCAGGCCTCGGCCAGGACCGGTCGGAACGGATCGTTGGCCCCGAGTTCCTTCCAGAGCTCCGCGTGGGCCTCGTGGCGGGCGGCGAGTGCCAGGGCCCGCTCGGTCTGCCCCGCCCGGAACCAGAGCGGGACGGTCGTCGCGGGCGGGAGGCGGCGCGCCTCGGCCAGACGGGCGGCGGTCTCCAGGCGCCCGGATTCCGCGAGGAGGCGCACCGCCTCGTGCGGGTTCCCGACCAGGCTGTCGAGCACGAAGGCCGCGCGTTCCGTGTCGCCGCGTCCGGCCATCGCCACGGCCTGCGCGCGGTAGAGCGCCGCGAGCCGGATCTCGTCCGCGGGCGCGAGGCTCAGTCCGTTCGCCCGCTGCGGCCCGAGATCGAGGTCGAGGCTCCTGCGCAGCCCGGGCCCGGTCAGGGGCAGGTCGGCGAAGGCGCTCCCGCGCCGCGCCGCGCCGCCGAGACCGATCGCCCGGTACAGGGCCTCGTCGACGCGCCCCGCCGCGAACAGCCGCTCGACCTCGGTGAGCCGCCGGGCATAGAGGCGGCGAAGATGGGCCGCGTAGGGCGAGCGCCACGCGAGCCACGCCGCCGCCCGGCGCCAGATGGGGGTGCGCCCGCTGCCGGTTCCGGCGGGCGGGCTGGCCGAGGGCGTGGCGCCCTCACGCGCGGCCCGCGCTCCGCGGCGCCGGAACGCGAACCACGCGAGGACGAGAAGGACCAGCACCGGCAGCGCGAGGCTGCCCCAGTGGGCCGCGGCGGCCCCGTGCTCCGCCGTCGTCCGGACGTTCTCGGCGAAGCCGAGCACCATGGCGCCGACCATGATGGAGGCCAGCAGGACGACGTAGGCGGTCCAGAGGAGCCCCAAAGCGCCGCCGATCAGGCGCCGGAAGCGGGTGACGAGATCGCCGAGGACGTGCTTCGTCCGGCGCCGCGGCCGCCGGGTCGCGGCGTCGCGGACCGGCGCGAGGGGGTCCGCGTCGGCGACGAGGGCGGGGGCGCTGACGAGGCGGCGCGCTGGCGGCGCCGGTCGCAGGACCGGCAGGCGTTCGGCCGGATGTACCGCGATCGCGTCGAGATCCCACCAACCGGCGATGTCGAGACTGGCGAAGGCCGCCAGCGGCTCTGCGGCGAGGCGTCCCCCCGTCATGTGGACGACATGGTCCCGCAGGGCCGCGGCGACGGGCGGCTCCGGCTCGGCGAGGGGTACGGCGGTCAGGATCCCGGCACTGCGCACGACCGGCAGGACCGGTCCGAGGGCCGCGCAGTCCCGCGTGACGGGCGCGGCGAACAGCACGAGCACGCGATCGCCGCGTGCCCGCACCTCCGCGGCGTGCTCGAGCCAGGGAAGGAGCCGGGCGCGCCAGTCCGGCCCCGCGGAGCCGCGCGCCATCAGGATCCCGTCGAGGGGGATCGTGCCGGCATGCAACCAGCCGCGCGGGCGCAGGGCCGCGAGCGGCTCCCGGGCATCGGGGACCGGCGGCGGCCTCAGGCGCCCAGGCACGGGACGGCTTCCGTGAACGCGCCGAGATCTCTCAGGTGGGACCATCCGCGGTCGAGCTGGCCGAAGGCGAGCGCGTCGACGAAGCCCCCTGCGTCGCACCGCGCGGCCGCGATGCACGGGACGGCATCGGCATCGACGGCGACGCGCACCGCCTCGAGGGTCGCGTCCGGAAGCGTCAGGGGATCGCCCGCCGCCGCGCCGTCCGGGGTCCGGAACGTCAGGCGCGCCGAGGCCGCCTCGTCGCGGTCGAGATGGAGGGCGAGGAGGCTTCCGACGGCCTGGGCGCGCACGCCGTCGTACGGGGGCACGATGCCGATGATCCGGCCCTGCGGCCCGAGGTGCGCGACCACTCCGTCCGCGGCGTTCACCACGTGCCAGTGCCCGCCCGCCTGCTCGATCCCCAGGGTGGGCTGCCCGCGCACCGCGCAGAGGGCGAGGCCGCCGCCCGGCCGCAGCGATCCGGCCCGGCCGGGGAACCGCGCCACGACCTTCCCGTCGGACGGCCGCCGCGCGATCACTCCGTCCGCGCGATCGCGCATCAGCAGACCGGCGGGCGTGACCGCGAGGGGAAGTTCGCCCGCGAGCGGCGCGTAGTCGATCAGCCGCGTCTCCGAGACCAGGAAGGCCGTGCCGTCGGCCGCCAGGAGCCAGGACCGGTTGCGGCGTTTCAGCGTCCCGAGGGGCGGCAGAACCGCCTTCGGCAGGCGCCGGCACACCAGGGGATGGTCCCGCGGGATCCGCCGGTCGAGCGTCGCAGCGGCGCCCGAGCGGTCGAAGGTCCAGCTGCGGAGCGTCAGGCGCGCGTCGTCGGCGTAGACGTTGAGGCACGCGGCCCGGATCCGCGACCGGCCGACGGCGAGCCCCACGAGGCGCTCGTGGGGTGCGACCGGCAGGCGCAGCGCGCCGGAGGTGCCGGTGACGGGGACGATAAGGATGCCGTCGGGCCGCGCCACCAAGAGGTGCTCGCCGCAGGGCGCGAAGGCCAGCCCGCGGGGCGCCCAGTCCGGAGGCGCCGCGCTCCGGTCGGGCGCGGACCGCCGGGACGGCGGGCGTCCGGGAGCCGGACGGGGCCGGAACGGGTCGCGCAACAGCGCCACCGCCTCGCGCTCCGGCGGGAGGTCGAGGCGCGCGGCGGCGACAGGGCCGGTGGCGTCCAGCACGGTGACGTCGGCGGCCACGGCGAGGCCGTCCGGCCCGAGACGCGGCCGCTCCACGATGGTGATCCGCCGGCACGGTCGCGCCGCT
The DNA here is from genome assembly GCF_900116245.1 of Methylobacterium sp. yr668. Classification (NCBI taxonomy): domain Bacteria; kingdom Pseudomonadati; phylum Pseudomonadota; class Alphaproteobacteria; order Hyphomicrobiales; family Methylobacteriaceae; genus Methylobacterium; species Methylobacterium sp. yr668. Next base: position 22,335 of record NZ_FOZY01000028.1, read on the forward strand.
TCGGGCAGGTCGGATCCGCCGATGAGCCAGAGGCAGGCGCCGGGCCGCCCGGCCGCGCGGGTCGCGACCGCCTCGGCCAGGACCCGTTCGAGTTCGACCGCGTCGAGGGATGTGGCGGCGCTCTCGCGGAGAAGGATCGCGGCGTCGGACCGCTTCAACGCGCCGAGCCAGCGCCGCTCCGGCGTGGCGGTCGAGGCCCAGAGCAGGCGCGCGCCGCGCCGCCGGGCGAGGCTGGCCAGGCAGAGCAGCGCCGCGAAGGCCACGAGGCGGGGGGCGCCGAGGAGTTCCGGCCCGGCATCGACCACGACCAGCACGGCGCCCGCATCCGCCGCCTGACGGTAGACCGGCTCCAGGGTCAGCAGGTCGCGCTCGGCCGCGCGCTGCAGGAAGGCGTCCGGATCGAGGTCGCGCCAGAGCCACTCCGAGGCGACGAGGCGCTCGATCCCGCCGCGAGTTCCGAGGCCCCCCAGCCCGTCGATCTCGCCCTGCGGTTGCCCGCCCGCGCCGTCGGCCCGCTCGACGAGGGGCCGCAGCGCCTCGACCAGCGCCGCGAGGATCCGCAGATCCGGTTCCGCCATGTCGGAGAAGAGCGCCGTCCACGGTGCGAGCGCCGGCGGAAGGGTCGTCCGCGGACCGGTCGACGCGGCGCTCACGCCGCCTCTCCCAGGCGGCCGGTATCGATGTCCGGCACGGCGCGCGACCCGGCGAGGTCGAGCAGGCGCAGGGTTTCGCCCTCGGGAACGAGCAGGGCCGGACCGCCCATACCGTGCCAGTCGAGCAGGCGGCGCGCGACCTCGGCGCGCCAGGGCGCCGGCACGGCGAGGCGGCACCCGAAGGGCAGGAGCAGCGGCCCGTCGGCCGCCAGCCACCCGAGTGGCGTCGCGCACCAGGGCAGCGCCGGCCGGCCCGAGCCCGTGTCGGGGGCGAACAGGACGGCCTCGCCGCCCGCCAGCGCCAGGCGCAGGGTGGCGTAGCGGCCGATCCGCGGGGCGATCCGCGCCAAGAGACCGGCCGCGTCGCTGCGGGTGAGGCGCAGACCCACCGGCGAGCCGCCGGCCGCCGGCATCAACCGCAGGGGAAGACGCGCCGGATCCGGGATCACGCCGGAGTCGCGCCCGCGACCGGTGCCCGGCAGCGCGTCAGCAGCGCGTCCCGCGCCGCGGCGAGGGCCGGCGGGCGCTCCTCCGCCCCGAAGGCGGCGTCGATCTGCACGAGGAAGGATTCGGCGCGGACCAGCCAGGCCTCGAAGGCGGGGGCGGTGCGGTCGTCCGGGGCGGAGGCGGCCAGAGCCTCCCCTTCCCTGGCGAGGTCCGCGGCCCGTGCGGCCGGACCGTAGCCCGCCGCCTTGGCGGCCGCGGGCAGGACGGGGCTCGCCGCGGCGCCGAGCTCGACGCGCAGCAGGTCGCGGGCCTCGTCCTGCGCGATCCGGTCCTGGACGAGGTGGATCACCGGCCACAGGTCGGCCTCCTCCGCGGCCATGCGGCCCGCGATGAGCGCCGCCGCCGCGACGAGCGACTGGCCCCGCACCACGCGCCGGTCGCTCAGCCGCACGCCGCGGGCGCGCAGCTTGCGCACCACCTGCGCGTAGGCGGGCCGGACCGGCGCGAGGTCGATCCGCGCGGCGGCCTCGGCGAGGGCGTCGATCTCCGCGAGCGTCAGCGGCGCCTCCCCGTCGCCGGGTTCGACGGACGCGACCGGGTCGCCGGCGAGCAGGGCCTCCAGGTCGGTGTCGGCCAGGGGATCAACGAAGGCCGTGACGAGGAAGCGGTCGGCGAAGGCCGCGAGACCGGGATCCTCCGGCAGGGCGTTGCTGGCGCCGACGCAGCAGCGCAGCGGGACGGCGGTGTCGAAATGCCCCCGGCGGTAGCGGCGCTCGTTCAGCACGCCGAGAAGCGCGTTCAGGATCGCGGTCGAGCCGAGGAAGACCTCATCGAGGAAGGCGAACTCGGCCTCCGGCAGCATGCCGGAGATGTCCGGCCGCAGCTTGCCCGCGCGCAGGGCTTCGAGGTCCAGCGGGCCGAACAGTTCGGCCGGTTCCGTGAAGCGCCCGATCAGGTACTCGAAGCAGCGCGCCCCGGTCCCGGCGGCGCAGGCCCGCACCGCCGCCGACTTGCCGGTGCCGGGCGGTCCGATCAGCAGGAGATGCTCGCGCGCCACCAGCGCGAGGTGCACCAGCTCCACCACGTGGCGACGCCCGACCAGGCCGCGGGCCGCGCGGCCGATGGCGCGCTCCAGGCGTTCGATCGCGGTATCGATAACCCCCCTCCCGTCAGGTTCGGCCCGCTCGCCGCGACAGGGCGATGGGTCGCGGTGCCGTCCCGCGCCGCGCCGTCGAGCCGGCGGCGGGCGCCTCGCGGAGCCCGTCCCGTGACGTGAGGCGCGGCCGGACCGAAGACTTTCCTGCGCGGCCGCGCGTCCCGATCACCGGCATCCGCCGAGATGCCAAATCTGCCCGTGTACGCTTCCCACTATCGTCGCGCAGCCCCGGCGCCGGGACGATCAGGCGAAACATTCTGCCCACGAGATCTCCCAGAATACTCTGATTCCGCGAGGCTAGCCCGGCGGTCGACTTCCGGTCAACGTGCCGCGACCGCCGCCTGACCATCGCGGCGGCGCGCACGCACCGGCGACGCGGTCAGTCCCGCGACGTCGGACCGGAGACCGGCGCCTTCGGGACCGCGAGGCGTCCCTCCTCGGCCTTGTTGATGTACTGACTGGCGATGAAGAGCCCCTTCAGCGGCCGGATGATCGGCACGCAGGCCAGGAGGAGCAGCGGCAGCGTCACCACGGCGTGGACCCAGAGCGGCGGATCGTAGGTGAGTTCCAGCCAGATCCCGAAAGCGGTGACGGGGAACGCCATCGTCATCATGATGAAGAAGGCGGGCCCGTCCGCCGGATCGGCGAAGCCGTAGTCCAGCCCGCACGCCTCGCAGCGCGGCCGCAGGGTGATGAAGCCGTCGAACAGGCGTCCTGTCCCGCAGCGCGGGCAGCGGCAGCGCAGGCCGACGGACATGAGCGATTGGTCGGTGGTCCTCTGCATCATCGACGGTCCTGAGCAACAGGCCGGCGCCGATCCCTGATCGACCGGCCTTGCGCCTGCCGATTGTATGGCATATTGAGCCATACAATCGCGGTTGAGACTGAGCAATTCGACAGGTTTCTGGCGGATCGCGGCCGGTTACGAGCACTGAGCGACCTGGCCGCACGCTCAATGTATGCATACAGTGGTGGGATTACAGGGGTCAATGATGGAATCCTGGAGCCCGACAATCGCCGGCGGCACGGGGCCCAAGTACCTCGCCATCGTCCGGGCGTTGGCCGAGGACATCCGGGCCGGCCGGCTCTCGCCGGGAGAGCGCCTTCCGCCGCAGCGCGCCCTGGCGAAGCACCTCAACGTCGATCTCACGACGGTCACGCGCGCCTTCAACGAGGCGCGCCGAACGGGCCTGATCGACGCGACCGCGGGGCGGGGCAGCTTCGTCCGGGCGTCCCGATCGCCGGCCGGGGAGATGCGCAGGCCCGATCCGTCCGGAAGCGTCGATTTCAGCATGAACATGCCGCCCCAGCCGGAGGCGGCGCGGCTGGCGGAGCGCCTGGAGGCGGGTCTGTCGCGGTTGGCCGGTTCGTCCACCTTCCTAGCCCGGATGCAGTACCAGGACAGTGCCGGGAACCTCGCCGACCGGGCGGCGGCGGCGCACTGGCTCGGTCAACGGCTCGGGGCGCTCCCGATGCAGCGCGTCCTCGTGGCCGGCGGTGCCCAGGTCGTGCTCGCCGCCGTGCTCGCTGCCGTCCTGAAGCCGGGCGACGCCCTCTGCGTCCCGGCGCTCACCTATCCCGGGCTGCGCGTGGCCGCGGAGCGCCGCGGCGTCCGCCTCCTGCCTGTGGCCGGCGACGCGGAGGGGCTCGACCCGGACGCCCTGCTCGAGCGGTGCCGATCCGATCGGCCGCGGGCCCTGTACCTCGTGCCGACCCTCGACAACCCGACCACCGCGACCCTGCCGGCAATCCGGCGTCGGCGGATCGCCGAGATCGCCCGCACGCACGGCGTCGCCATCATCGAGGACGACGCGTACGGCGCCTTGCCCCACGATGCGCCGGCTCCCATCGCGTCCCAGGCGAGCGACATCACGTGGCACATCGCGACGCTGTCCAAATGCGCGAGTCCCGGCCTGCGCATCGCCTACGTCGCGGTCCCGGGAACGAACGAGGCGGTGCGGCTGGCGGCCGAACTGCGCGCCATCAACATGATGGCCTCGCCCCTCACGGCCGCGCTCGCCTCGCACTGGATCGCCGAGGGCGAACTCGACGGCATCGTCGCGGCGATCCGGCAGGAGAACGAGCTCAGGCAGGCGGTCGCGCGCGAGACGCTCCGGGACCTGGACGTCTGGGCGCATCCGTGCGGGCACCATCTGTGGCTCCGGCTGCCCGATCCCTGGCGTCGCGGCGAGTTCGGCGCCCACGCGCGCCAGCTCGGCGTGTCGGTCGTCCCGAGCGACGCCTTCGCGGTCGGGGCCGCCCCGGAAGCGATCCGCGTCTCCCTGGGTGCGGCGCCGGACGCCGAGACGCTCCGGTACGGCCTCAGCCTGCTCGCGACGCTGCTGGCGCACCCGCCCGGCGCGATCTCCACCGTTGTCTGAGCCGGCCGAGGCGGCGCGTGCCGGTCCGACCCCTCTGACCGCGAAGGGAACGCGATGCTCCGGTGTCTCAGGCGGACGTGCCCGCGGATCCCGCGTCGTCCCTCGCGCGTCTCGGCACTGGCGCTGGCACTGCTCGCGTCAGCCTGCTCGGACGACGGACGGGAGCGCCGCCGCGCCCTGGGCGAGACCCCGACGTTCGACGACGTCATGCGGGTGGCCGACGCGGAGCGCGGCGGGCGGCTGTTCGGTCAGTGCGCCGCCTGCCACACGATCAGCCCGGGGGCGGGCGATCGGAACGGACCCGAACTCTACGGCGTGCTCGGCAAGCCGGTCGCCAGCAACAGCCGGCGCTACGGCTATACCGGGGCGCTCCAGGCGCTGGGCGGCGTCTGGACACCGGAGCGGATGGACCTCTGGCTCGCCGCCCCGGCGAAGCTGGCGCCCGGCACGCGCATGACCTTCCGCGGCCTTCCCGATCCCCTCGATCGGGGGGATCTCATCGCCTATCTCCGGACCCGGTCACCGGGGGACGGTGACGCAGAGGCGCACCCGTCGCGGCCTTGAGCGGCACCCCGGCGGCATCGCGCGTCCCTCGCGACGCGATCGGAGCCGGGATCGTCCTGCCGGTCAGACGAAGCGCGCGGGCAGGGCGACGCCCTGCGCGTACTGGATCAGAGCCGGTGCGAGACGCGCGATCATCGACCAAGCGACGAGCCGGTCGGATCCGGACGCGGTTTCGTCATCCTGCGCGTCGCCATCGGCCGTCTCCTCGCGGTCGCGGCCGGTGATCGGCCGCCTCGGAGCGGCGTTGTGGTCAAGCTCCTCTGCCGCCGGATTGCGCGACGTCTCGCGTGGCGGCACGGACTGACCCGGCGATCCCTCAGATCAGCCCGACGGATTCTTCCGGGAAGCGGATCGCGAAGACCGCCCCCAGCCCCGGACCGGCGCTCTCCGCCGTGGCGCGGCCGCCGTGAAGCTCGGCGATCCGACGGACGATCGAGAGCCCGAGACCGGTCGAGTTCTCGCCGCCGGTGGGCTTGGCCGACAGGCGCTGGAACCGCCCGAACACGCGGGCCGAATCCTCCGGCGAGAGGCCGGGCCCGTGGTCGGCGACGGCGCAGATCAGTTCCGCGCCGCGCGGGCCCGGCTCGCGGCTGACCCGGACCGTGATCGCCCCGCCCACCGGGCTGTACTTGATGGCGTTCGAGACGAGGTTGTCGAGGGCCTCGCGCAGGCGCTCGGCGTCGCCGCAGAGGAACAGCTCGTCCGGGCCTTCGCAGACCAGGGTCTGGTCCTTCGCGTCGGCGAGTGGCCGGTCGGCCTCGCAGACCTCCCGGGCGAGGCCCGCGAGGTCGACCGGTTCCCGGCGCAGGCTGATGTCGAGGGCGTCGTTCATCGCGTCGGCCATGAGGCTGTCGATCATGGTCGTCAGCCCTTTGGCGCTGGTGCGCACGTGCTGCACCTGCGCCCGCATCTGCTCCCGGTCGCCCTGCATGTCGATCAGGTCGGACAGCATCTCGGCGCGGCCGAGGATGACTGCCAGCGGGTTCTTCAGATCGTGCGCGATCGTGCCGAGGATCTCGGTCTTCAGGCTGTTGGCGCGCCGCAGGTCCGAGCGCTGCAGGTCCAGCCGGCGATTCGCCCGGATCAGCTCGGCGGTCCGCTCGACGACCCGCCGCTCGAGGTCGGCGTTGGTCAGCTGCAGCCGCTCGTAGAGGATGACGTTGTCGAAGGCGATCGACAGCCGGCTCGTAAACAGGGCGATGAGCGACCGGTCGGTCTCGGACAACTGGCGGTCGGCCTCGATCAGCGCGACGATCTCGCTGCCGCTCGCCGTGTGCAGATACAGGGTCGACCAGTGCTCGCCGAAGCTGTGCCGGCGCTCGGCGAAGGCCCGTTCGACGAGCGGTTGCACCCGCTCCTCCAGCGGCCAGCACGGCTCGCGCCCGGCGTAGTGGCCGTAGCAGCCGGATCCGGCCAGGACGCAGAAGCGCTCCTGCGGGGCGGCGGTCTCGCGCAGGACCAGGATGCCGGCGCAGGCGACGTTCAGGAGCGAGGCGACCTGGGTGAGGACGCCCTCCGCCAGGCGCTGCATCGACTTGTGATCGAGGAGCATCGGCGCGGCGTCGATGATGATCTCGAGCCCGCGCCGGGTCTCGTCGAGGCGCTTGAGCTGCTGATGGGCGCGCAGGGCCGCGGTGAGGCTGGTGAACAGCTTGTCGGCGGTCAGCTCGGTCTTCGCCTTGTAGTCGTTGATGTCGTAGTCGACGATGATCCGCCGCTCCGGCGCCTGCCCGGGCTGGCCGGTCCTCAGGATGATGCGCACGGTCTCCTGCCGGAGCTCGCGCCGGATGTAGTCCACCAGCTCCAGCCCGGCATTGTCGGTCTCCATCACCACGTCGAGCAGCACCACCGCCACGTCGCGGCGCTCGGCGAGCAGCACCCGCGCCTCCGCGGCCGAACGGGCGGTGAGGATCTCCAGGCCGCGCCCGTCGAGGGTGTAGCTCGCCAGCGCGTAGCGCGTGCCGTCATGCACGGCCGGATCGTCGTCGATCACGGCGATCACCCAGGCTCCCGCGGTCGGCTGCGCCTCGTCGAGGTCGTCAGGGATCAGCGTGAGGGTGTCATCGTCCATGGCTATGACCTGAAATGCTGCTCGCAATCGGACGACTACGCTAGAAATCGTGTTGAAAACTTGTCACGCTACCGTGAGCCGATACGATTCCTGCATTCGTTCAAGAGCGAACCCGGAAAGTGCGCACCGCTGCGATGACCATACCAGACAGCCCCGCCCCCGGCGCCGCCCGCGGCGGTGCGGCGATCCCGTCGATCGCCGTGGTGGACGACGAGGCGGCGACCCGCGAGATGGTCGGGGATTACCTGAAGCTCCACGGGTTCTCGGTGGTCCTGTGCGACGGCGGGCGCTCCTTGCGGGAGCACCTCGCCGGCCACAGCCCGGACCTGATCGTGCTCGACCTGAACATGCCCGAGGAGGACGGGCTCTCCATCGTGCGCGACCTCAAGGCCCGGACCGCGATCCCGATCATCATGCTCACCGCCACGGCGAGCGCGATCGACCGCGTGGTCGGGCTGGAGCTCGGGGCCGACGATTACTTGCCCAAGCCCTGCGAGTTGCGCGAGCTGGTCGCCCGCGTGCGCTCGGTCCTGCGCCGCGTGCAGACGCCGACCGCCGCGCCGGCCCCGGTTCCCGTGAGCGGGCGCCGCATCCGGTTCGGCACGAAATGGCTGGAGCTCGACGCCCTGCGCCTCAGCGACGATGCCGGTCTGGAGCAGGCGCTCACCCGCTCGGAATTCGACCTGCTGAAGGCGTTCGCCGACAATCCGCGGCGGGCGCTCTCGCGCGAGCGCCTGCTCGACCTCGCGGACGCCCGCGACCCGGACGCGTTCGACCGCGCCATCGACGTACGGATCAACCGCATCCGCAAAAAGGTCGAGCCGGACCCCGGCAATCCGCGCTACATCCGCACCGTGCGGGGCCTCGGATACATATTCCGCCCCGAGGGAGACTGATGCGACCCGGATCAATGTTGCGTCGTGATGGGGTGACGCAACAATTCACGCTCCAGATCTGGCTGGAAGCAATATCCGCGGTACGGAGCGTCCCTATCAGCGTGGCAGGACCGAGGGCCGGAGGTGCCCGGAGGACGGGCCATGCGACACGTGATCGGTACCTCGTCGGCCGCGGCTTTCGGCACGCTCTGCGTCCTGGCGCTCGTCGGCTGGACCCAAGCGGCCAGCACGGTGCCGATGCAGGCCAGCGGGGGCGCAAAAGCCTCCGCGGCGGCCCGTGACGGCGCCGCCTGTGGCGGGGCGGCCTGGCCGTACCCGCCCGGCGCCTGCGCGGGCGCCGGCCCGGTCGGCGACCCGGCGGGCCGTCGCGTCCGGCTCATCGCGGTCGACGCCGCGCCCGGCCGTCGGTGAGGGGCGCGAACCGCCATGCCGCACTTCCGCGACGACCCCGGTGCCGACGAAGATCCCGACCTGCTCGGTGCGCTGCGCCGCATGCTGCGCGCCGGAGAACGCGCTCCGCGGCGCCTGCCGACCTGCGCCGAGCGGTTCGGCGTGCCGGCGCCGCGCGATCGCGCGCGTGACGCGCAGGATGCCGTGCTGGCCGGCCCGGACCCGCGGCCGCCCCGATCCCGACATCGCTGAGACCGCCCGTGGCGGATGGCTTCGACGCCGTCTCTGCGCGCGCAGCGAAGCGACCCGGCGGCGCCGTATCGGCCGGACGCGCGCAGCCCTGGGTCGCTTCGCTGCGCGCGCGATGACGGGGCGGGCGGCAGCGACCGAAGACTGCGCGCGGACACCGGGTGATCCGGTCGCCGGAACGCCGCCCGATTGCACCGCTCTCCGGCACGGCCTTAAGTTGCTGCCGGACCCCTATGTCGGGACGCGGATGCGGGTTGGACCCAAGATCGCCCTGGTCGGTGGCGTGCCGATCCTCGCCGCCGGCGCGATCGCCATGGCCGGCTGGCTCCTCCTGGCGCAGGAGGAGCGCGCCCGGCGCGGCGCGGTCCTGGCCGCCGACGTGTACCACGACATCGCCACCGCCCGCCTGGTCCGCGACCAGTACGCCGCCGCGGACGCGCAGGACCGGCCCGCCTACGCCGAGCGCTTCGCCAGCCTGACGGCACGGGCCGAGGCCGGCCTCGGCCGGCTCGCCGGCTTCGCCCGCATCGACGAGCAGCGCGCGCGGACCGCCTCGGTGGAGCGGGCGCTGGCCGGCTACCGGGGCGAGATGGACGCCTTCGTCCGCCGGACCCGGGAGAATGACGGCCTGATCCGCGAGATGACGCAGCGGGCCGACACCCTGATCGACCTCGCCGACCGGGCGCGCCTGCGCCAGCAGGCCTCGAACGCCGACCTCGCGCGCTCGACGGCCGAGAAGGTCGAGGCGCTGCGGGTCGCCCGGGGACTCGTCGCCCGCCTCAACGCCCTGAGAGCCCGCAGCGCGGAGAGCGCCGTGATCGCTGCTCAGATCGCCGCCCAGGCCGCGGCCCGGAGCGATGCCCCCGCGGCCGGCCCCGCCGGAGCGGCGGTCTCGGAGGGCGACGGCCCGCGCGCGCAGGGCCTCTTCCGCGCCGCCAGCCGCGACCTCGCGGCGGCGCTGCGGGCCGACGGCCGGGACGCCGAGGCGGAGGCCCTCGACGCGCTCACCGCCGAGACGGCGGGGTGGAAGCCGGACCTCCGCGCGAAGCTCGACGCCTGGATCGAGCGCACCTTGAAGATCGAGACGTCCGGCCAGGAGAGCCTGCACGACGAGGTGGCGCAGCTGCTGGCCTATTCCGTGGAGGCCAACGAGATCGAGCGCGCCACCCAGAACGTCGCGATCGGCACCCTCAAGCTGGGGCCGCGCACCGCGGGCGCCCTCCTGCACCGGGACGCGGCCCTCGCCGAGCAGATGCGCGACGAGGGCGAGCGCCTCGCCCGGAGCGCCGCCTCGCTGCCGATCTCGCCGCTGATCCAGGCCGAGATGGTCCAGGCCCTCGACGGGTGGCGCGGGCGCCTCACCACCACCATCGGGGGCCTGCGGCAGCAGAACGCCATGATCGTCGCGATGGACGGGCTCGCCGCGACGATGATCGACAGCGCCAAGGCGCTCAACGACGCCTTCGTGGAGGATGCCGACCGGTCCGGCATCGTCATCCAGCGGATCCTGCTCGCCGGCGCGGCCGGGCTCCTGCTGTTCGGCGCGCTGGTCGTGATCCTCGTCGCCCGCTCGATCCTGGTGCCGTTGCGCGCCCTCCAGGGCGACATGGTCATGCTGACCGGTAACCCGGCGAGGGCGGCCGTGCGAGGCACGGCACGCCGCGACGAGCTCGGCGACATCGCCCGCGCCACCGCGGTCTTCGTCTCCGAGATCACCCGCCGGGAAGGCGCGCTGCGACGGGCCAAGGATCAGGCGGACGTCGCCCTGGTCGAGCTGCGCCGGACCCAGGACAACCTCGTCCGGGCCGAGAAGCTCGCCTCCCTCGGGCAGCTCGTGGCCGGGGTCGCCCACGAGATCAACACGCCGCTGGGCATCGCGCTCACCACCGGGACGCTCATGAGCGACGAGGCGCGGACCTTCCGCACAGGCCTGTCCGCCGGCACGCTGTCGCGGTCCCGGCTGAACCACTTCGTCGACCGGGTCGAGGAGGGCGCCACCCTGCTCTGCACGAATCTTACCCGGGCCGCCGACCTCGTCCAGGGCTTCAAGCAGGTCGCGGTGGACCGCGTCAGCGACGAGAGCCGCAGCGTCGTGCTGGCGACCTGGCTTGACGACCTGCTGGCGAGCCTCAGGCCGATGCTGCGCAAGGGCGGCCATACGGTGGAGCGCGCCTGCCCCGCGGACCTCGTCATCGACACCAATCCCGGCGTGCTCGCGCAGATCGTGACCAACCTCATCGCGAACGCGGTCGTGCACGGGTTCCGGGCGGGCGAGCCGGGACGGATCACCGTGCACGTGTCGGAACGGGAGGGCGGCCTCGTGCGGATGGAGGTCCGCGACACCGGTCAGGGCATCCCGCCGGAGCACCTCGACCGGATCTTCGACCCGTTCTTCACGACGGCCCGCAGCGCCGGCAGCACGGGGCTCGGCATGCACATCGTCCACAATCTCGTGACCGCCAAGCTCGGCGGCCGCATCGCGGTCAGCAGCGAGCCCGGCCAGGGGACCGTCGTGCAGGTCGACTTTCCCGCCCAGGGTGCCGGAGCGGCCGCCCGGCCGCGGACCGGCGCGATCCAGACGCCGTGAGGCCGGCCGCGGCATACCGCGCCGGCCAGCGCGCCCTGGCGGTCGCCTTCATCTCGGCGCTGATCCTGGGTCACGGCCCGGCGTCGGCGCGCACCTTCGTGTTCTGCTCGGAAGGCAGCCCGGAATCCTTCGATCCCGCCCGCGCCACGACCACCACCACGATGAACGCCGCGTGGCAGGTCTACAATGCGCTCGTGGAGTTCGTGCCCGGCACCACGACGATCCGCCCGGCCCTCGCCGAATCCTGGACGGTCTCGGAGGACGGCCGGACCTACGTCTTCGCTCTGCGGGACGGCGTCCGCTTCCACACCAACGCGCGCTTCACCCCCACGCGCGCCCTGAACGCCGACGACGTGGTGTTCTCGTTCACCCGGCAGCGGCGCTCCGGGCCCGACGGCGCCGCGCAGGGCTTCACCTACTTCCACGATCTCGGCCTCGCCGACCTGATCGAGACCGTCGACGCCCAGGATCCGCGCCACGTCCGCTTCCGGTTGCGCGAGGCCGACACCACCTTCCTCGCCAACATCGCGCAGGCCTTCGGCGCCATCCTGTCCGCCGAGTACGCGGCCGCCCTCGCGGCCGGCAACGCGTCGGACGACCTCGCCCGGGCGCCCATCGGGACGGGCCCGTTCGTCTTCGAGGGGTACCGGCCGGATCAGGTCCTCCGCTACCGCGCCTTCCCGGATTACTGGCGCCGCGCCGCGGACGGGAACGAGCCGGGCGAACGCCCCGACGGTCTCGTCTTCGCGATCACGCCGAACGCGGCGGTCCGGCTGAACAAGCTGCGGGCCGGCGAGTGCCACGCTATGGCGTTCCCGGCGACCGGCGACCTCGACGCGATCCGGGCGGAGCCGGGCCTGACGCTGCTCGCGCTGGCCGAGCTGAACGTCGCCTATCTCGCCCTCAACACGACCCGTGCGCCCTTCGGCGACGTCCGGGTGCGGCGCGCGGTCAACCTCGCCATCGACCGGCGGGCGATCGTGGCGGGCGTCTACGGCGACGCGGGGATCCTGGCGCAGGGGCCGCTGCCGCCCGGGATCTGGGCCCACGACGCGGACCTGCCGGACACCCCCTTCGACCGCGGCGAGGCGCTGCGCCTGCTGGCCGAGGCCGGGCTCGCCGACGGCTTCGACGTTGACCTGTGGTATCCGCCAGTCAGCCGACCCTACAACCCGAACGGCCGGCGCGTCGCCGACATGATCCAGGCCGACCTCGCGCAAGTTGGCATCCGCGCGCGCCCGGTCACGCGTCCCTGGAACGCGTACCGCGCCGCCCTATACGGCGGAGAGCCCACGCTGATGCTCTACGGCTGGACGAGCGACAACGGCGACCCGGACAACTTCCTGAACGTTCTGCTCGGCTGCAAGGCCGCCCAGACCGGCGGCGCCAACCTCGCCCGCTGGTGCGACCCGGCCTACGACCGGCTGGTCGAGGCCGCCCGCCGCACCGGCGACCGGGAGGCGCGCCAGGCTCTGTACCGGCAGGCTCAGGCCATCGCCCGGCGTGCGATGCCCTGGGTGCCCCTGGCCCACACCAAGGTGCATCTGGCGCTCCGCGACGACGTGCTCGGCCTGACAATGGATCCCCTCGGCCGCCACCTGTTCGAGACGGTGCGGTTCCGCGACCCGCGCTGACGGCAACGACAGCGCCGTCCGTGCGAGCGGAGCGAAGCAATCCAGCAGCGCCACGTCCACTAACGGCGCGCATCCCTGGGACACTTCGCGGCGCTCGCGATGACGGGGTGGGCCGACCGACCGGCCACGCTCACTTCTTGGTCCGCTGCTGGAAGACCCGCAGCACCTGATTGCCCCGCGCCACGGCGTCGTCGAGGGCCCGCTGCGGCGCCTTCGCGCCGTCGAGCGCCGCCTCCAGTTCCTCGGCCCAGATGTCCCGGATCTGCAGCATGTTGCCCAGGCGCAGACCGGCGGTGTTGCGCGTCGGCGGCCGCCGGGTGAGTTCCTGCACGGCGACGTGGAGCTGCGGGTGCCGCTCGAAGAAGCCCTCCGCCACCGCGTCGGCGTAGGCGGCGCGCGTGGTGGGGATGTAGCCGGTGTTCCGGTACATCGCGGCCTGCTGCCGCCCGTCCATCAGGAAGGCCAGGAACCGGGCGACGCCGCGGTACTCGTCCGGCGTCTTGCCCTGCATCACGTAGAGCGAGCCGCCGCCCAGGATCGCGTTCTGCGGCTCCGGCACGACGTCGGGATAGAAGGGCATGGGCACGACCGTCCAGTCGAACCGGGCCGCGGTGGCGACCTTGCCGTACAGGCTGGACGAGGTGAGGAAGATCGCGCAGTCGCCCGAGACGAACCGGTTCTCGCCGCGATTGACGCGGTCGTTGTACTCGAACACGCCCGCGCGCTTCAGGTCGACGAGGTTCTGCAGGTGGCGGACCTGGAGCGGGCCGTTGAAGACGAGTTCGGCATCGTAGCCGTCCAGGCCGTTGGAGCGGGTCGCGAGCGGCCGGTCGTGCCAGACGGACAGCTGCTCGAGATGCACCCAGGTCGGCCAGGCGGAGGACAGGGCGCACCGCTTGCCGTCCGCCGCCTTGAGCCGCCGCGCGGCCTCGAAGACCTCGGGCCAGGTCGCCGGGGGCTGCTTGGCGTCGAGTCCCGCCAGACGGAACCGGTCGCGGTTGATCCACATCACCGTCGAGGAGACGTTGAAGGGGAGTGACAGCATCCCGCCCTCGGCATCCCGATAATTCGTGGCGACGACCGGCAGGAAGTCCTCGGGCGTCACCGAGAGCCCGGCCTCCCGCATCACGGTGGCGACGGACCTGACGGCGCCGACGGCGGCCGCCATGGTGCCGTTGCCGACCTCGAAGACCTGCAGCAGGTGCGGCGCCGCGCCGGTGCGGTAGGCCGTGATGCCGCTGCTGATCGTCTCGGCGTAGGAGCCCTTGTAGACCGGCACGACCCGGTAGTCCGGCTGGGAGGCGTTGAAGGTCTCGGCGAGGCGGGTCACCAGCTCGCCGTTCGGCCCGTCCAGGGCGTGCCAGAACTGGATCTCGGTGAGGGCCGCGGCGGGCAGCGGGCGCAGCGCGGCGGGCAGCCCGACGAGTAGCCCGACGAGCAGCGTCATGAGCAGGCCGGCGCTCGGCAGCCTCGAGCGGCCGACGCCGCGCCGGATGGGTTGCGTCGCGCCGCTCATGCCAGCCGCTCCGGTAGCCACAGCCGCAGCACCGTGCCGGCACCCGCGCTGCTCTGCAGTTCGACCCGCCCCTGGAGGCGGTTCACCACGAGGTTGTGGACGATGTGCAGGCCCAGGCCCGTGCCGCCGCGGGCGCGGGCCGTCGTGAAGAACGGGTCGAACACGCGGCCGAGGTCGGCCCCGTCGATGCCGCGCCCGTCATCGGCGATGGAGAGGCCGATGCCGTCCCCGGACCGGATCCCCGTGATGGTGATGCGGCCGCCCTCCCGATCCTGGAAGCCGTGCTCGATCGCGTTCTTGACGGCGTTCGAGACGACCTGCGCCAGGATCCCCGGCAGGGTGTCGACGACGAGATCGGGCGGGCAGTCGACCTCGAAGACGTGGCGGCCCGGCCGCGCCAGGGCGCGCAGGCTCTTCAGGAGCTCGTCGATCCAGTCCGCGAGGTTCAGCGGGCGGCGGTCCTCGATGGCCTGATCGGCCGCCACCTGCTTGAAGCTGTAGAGGAGATCGGCCGCGCGCATCAGGTTGCTGGTCAGGAGCTGCGCGCCCTCCCGCATCCGCCCGGCATACTGGGTCAGCCGCGACCGGGAGAGCTGGTTGTCCCCGACCATGCGCGCGAACGCGGCCGAGTCGGACTGGACCTGCGTCGCCGTGGTCAGGGCGATGCCGAGCGGGGTGCTGATCTCGTGCGAGACGCCCGCCACGAGCTGCCCGAGCGAGGCGAGCCGCTCGGCGCGGATCAGGTCCTCCTGGGCCTGCCGCAGGGTCGTGAGCGCGTCGTCGGCGCGCTGGGAGGCGTTGCGCCGGTCCGCCTCGCGGCGGCGGATCTGCTCCAGGAACGCGTTGGTCGCCCTGGCGATGTCGCCGAGCTCGTCGCGTCGGGTGAGCAGGTGACTGTCGCGGCCGATATCCTCGGGGGCGGGCGCGGCGGCGGCGGTGACGATGCTGTGCTGGAGCGCGTGCAGCGGCCGGGTGATCGAGCGCGCCACCGCGGCGGCGGCGCCGATCCCCAGGCACAGGGCGCCGACCGCCCCCACGACCAGCAACTGCCGGATCACGCTGCCGAACTGGTCGGCATCGTCGATGAAGGCCCGGCTCAGGGTCTGCGCGTTGGCGCTCATCGTGGCGGCGCGGCTGTCCATGTCGGCGATGGTCTCGTTCTGCTCGCCGATCTTCCCGATCGTCGCGGCGAGCTGCGTGCGCCACCCGTCGATCGCCTCCGCCATCTCGTCCCGGATGCTCACCGGGATGAGCAGCGTCCGGGACGTGCCCGACAGCTCCGCGCCCGCCTCCAGCACCCGCGACGCTTCCGCAGTATCCCGGCGCGCCAGGGCCGCATCCGTCCGCCGGGCCAGGCGCAGGGCCGTGAGGGCGATGTCCTGGGCGGAGAGCTCGGCCTCGTTCGAGAGGACCGAGTGACGGATCAGGAGCGCGACCTCCTCATACAGCCGGTTCTGCCGGGTGACGTTCACTTGGACGAGCTGGTCGCACCACTCGACCAGGACGCGGCCGGCCTGGGTCGCGCGGGTCAGCTCGAAGCCCTCGGAGAGCACCCTGTTGAGGCCGTCCTCGGTCCGGCTCCGGTCGCGGTACGCCTTCAGGAGCTCCGTCGCCCGGTCCGCCGCCCCCGCCTCGCCGTCGACCCGCAGGACGCGGCGCAGCCGGTCGCCCACCGCATCGAGCTGCCGCAGGTCGGCGGCGAGCTCATCGAACTCGATCGGGAAGACCGGGCGGCCGATGCGCGCCCGGTTTAGCTCCGCGGTGCTGATCGCCTCCCGGAGCTCCCGGAGGGCCGTGACGACGCCCTGGTTCCGCTCCAGCTCGGCATCCTTGACGGCCAGGACGGCGATCAACTGGGCGTTGTCCTGCTGCTGGCGCCGGCGCGCGACGTCGGTCAGCGCCACCAGGGCGTCCGCCCGCCGGGCCATATCGGCGATCGTCGCGTTCGCCGTCCGCTCGGAGAGCAGGAGCGAGCGCATGCGCGTCACCTGCGAGTTCAGATCGCCCGTGACGGTCGCCACGAGAGCCGACTGGCCACGCGTGCGCGCGAGACCCTCCAGGCGTTCGAGCTGCCCGGCCGCCGTGGCGGCCCGCTCGTCGAAGCGTCGCTCGGCCTCGTCCCGCCGCTCGGTGCCGCCGCTGACGGCATCCGCCCGCGCCCGGTTCATCGACGTCAGCGTCTGTGCGGTCTCCGTCGCCACCACGGCGCCGGTCCGGGCCCGCTCGGCCTCGTAGAGCAGGATCCAGGCGCCCAGCGCGATGGCGGCCGCGACGAGAATCGGAATCGCGCCGACCACGAGGACGCGGCGCGCGATCCCGGACCTCCCCAACCCGCGGATCATCGCGCCGCGCACCGTGTCCCGCGCCCCGTCACCCGTCCCGCTCCCCGATCCGTCGCTGATTCCGCGACGACACACTCCGTTATTGTGCCATCGGCGCGATGACTTCCCGAGAGCGCTGAAGCAACACGGGACGCAATATTCCCGCAGCACCGCTTGCGTAGATACCGCCCCGCACAACGGTCCTCGAAGGCCGAATGAGGGGAAACACCATGCTCGACGTCATCGCCCGCCTCCTGCTCTCGGCCGGCATCATGGTCGGCACGACCTACCTGCCGGCGCTCTCGCAGGCGGTCACCGGGCAGCAGGCCGGCACCCGGAGCTACGCCGCGGACGCGCCCGCCTGTCCGGCGAAGCCCGCGATGGCCGGGATCCGCGCCCGGTCCTGCCTGGGCTGACCGGTATGGAGACGCTTCCTCTGATCCTGCTCGTCGGCGGGAATGTCCTGCTCGCGATCGTGATTCCGCTCCTCGTCTGAGCGCACCGCGATCATGCTCCGCGAGGCCGTCGGAAGGCTGGTCGACCACGGCCCGCCGCGAACCGCCGCCGCGGTCGGCAGTTGCCCGCCGGTGAGGCCTCGATTAGCCGGTCGATGCGGCCGGCTCGGGCCGCGCCCCGTGTCACGATGCGCCGCCGCCCATGCCCGCGTCTCCAAGCCTCGCCCGGGACCGATCCCGCATCGCGGCCCTCGCTCTGGCGGCGCTGATCGGCGTCGGCGATCCCCGCCCGGGCTGGTCCCTCGACATGCCGGACAGCCCGCGTCCCGCCCGGCCGTCCCGGCCGGTGCCGCCGGAGCTGGCTGCGGCCCTCGCGGCGTACAGGACCTACGTCGTGGCCCAGGCCGACGCCTTCGTGCGCGAGACCGCGCGCTTCGTCGCGGCGATCCAGGCCGGGCAGCTCGCGGAGGCGCGCCGGCTCTACGCCCCGGCGCGCGCGCCCTACGAGCGTATCGAGCCGGTGGCGGCCCTGTTTCCCGAGCTGATCAAGCGTCTCGACGTGCGCAGCGACGAGTTCGAGCTGCGCGAGCGCGATCCCGCCTTCGTCGGCTTCCATCGGCTGGAGATGGCGCTGTTCACCCTCGGCACCACGGAGGGGCTCGGCGAGGTCGCGGAGCGGCTCACCGCCGAGACCGTGACCCTGCGCGCCCGACTCGCGGCGCTCGCCATCCCGCCCGCCCGGGCGGTCGGGGCAGCCTCGGCCCTGATCGAGGGGATCGCCGCCACCAAGATCAGCGGCGAGGAGGAGCGCTACAGCCGCACCGACCTGTGGGACTTCCAGGCCAATATCGAGGGCTCGAAGGTGGTGTTCACGCTCCTGCGGCCGCTGCTGACGGACCGGGACTTCGTGGCCCGGGTCGAGCGCAGCTACAAGCGAGTCGAGGACCTGCTCGCGCGCTACCGCAGTCCGGACGGCGGCTTCCAGAGCTACGACAACCTCACCGCCCGGGACCGCAACGCCCTGAAGGGGCCCATCACCCTTCTGGCTGAAGATCTGTCGACGCTGCGTGGCCGGCTCGGTCTAGACTGATATCATTGCCGAGGTGCCGCGCTGTGGCCTCTCTTCGTGGCTAAAGGCGGCAGCGCGACCAGATTTTGCCGAGCGACGATGCGTTTCCTTTCACCGGTTCCCACCCGCCGCCGGTTTCTCGGCGGCCTCGGCGCCGCCGCGCTCCTCGGGCCCGCCCGGGCCGAGGACGCGACGCCGACCACCGCCACCGAGGGGACGCTCGTCGCCCAGCCCTTCTACGGCCCCCATCAGGCCGGGATCGTCACCCCGCAGCCGGCCGCGGCCCTGTACGTGGCCTTCGACGTGCTGGCCGAGCGGCGCGGCGAGCTGCCCCACCTGTTCCGGACGCTCACCGAGCGCCTCGCCTTCCTGACGCGCGGCGGTGCCGTGCCTGATCTTCACCCGCAGCTCCCGCCGCGCAATTCCGGCATCCTCGGGCCGACCATCCTCCCGGACAATCTCACCGCCACCGTGTCGGTCGGCGCGAGCCTGTTCGATTACCGGTTCGGCCTGGGTCGCGCCCGCCCGCGCCATCTCGGGCCGATGGAGCGCTTCCCCAACGACGCCCTCGACCCGGCGCAGTGCCACGGCGACCTGCTGATCCAGTTCTGCTCGAACACCGCCGAGACCAACATCCACGCCCTGCGCGACGTCATCAAGGCGACGCCCGGCCTCCTCACGCCGCGCTGGAAGATGGAGGGCTTCCTCCCGCCCCACGTTGTGAAGACCATGGGGGCCGACACCGTGCGCAACATGCTCGGCTTCAAGGACGGCACCGCCAACCTCGACGTGCGGGACCTCCGGATGATGGACCGTTACGTCTGGGTCGGAGCGGGGCAGGACGAGCCGGCCTGGACGACGGGCGGAAGCTACCAGGTGGTGCGGATCATCCGCACCCTCGTCGAGCGCTGGGACCGCACGCCGCTCGGCGAGCAGGAGGCCATCATCGGGCGGCACAAGGGCAGCGGCGCGCCGCTCCGGCAGGGACACGAGCGCGACGTCCCCGACTACGCCGCCGACCCGGACGGCGAGGCGATCTCGCTCGCGGCCCATATCCGTCTCGCCAATCCGCGCCTGCCGGGCACCGAGGGCAGTTTGATCCTGCGCCGCAGCTACAACTATTCCCGCGGGCTGACCGCCGCCGGCCAGCTCGACATGGGCCTGCTGTTCGTCTGCTACCAGGCCGACCTCGCCGCCGGATTCGTCACCGTGCAGAACCGTCTGTCCGGCGAGGGGCTCGAAGAGTACATCCGCCCGATCGGCGGCGGCTATTTCTTCGCTCTGCCCGGCGTGCCGGGGCCCGGCTCCTTCCTCGGGGAAGGAATGCTGGCCACGACCTAGACGGCGTCGACGCGGATCCCGGCTCGGACCACCGCCCCCGGATGCTGCCCCCGGGGCGCCCGAGGGACCGGCCGGCTGCGGGACCGCTCCCGCACTCAGTCGCCGTCCGTCTGCCCCGCGATCAGGGCCATGCGGACGAGTTCGGAGAGGCTGCCGGCCTGAAGCTTGGACATGACGTTTGCCCGGTAGATCTCCACCGTCCGCGGGCTGATGCCGAGATCGAGGCCGATCACCTTGTTGGCCTTGCCGGCGATCAGTCCCTCCAGCACCTGCCGCTCGCGCTCGGTCAGTTCGGCCAGGCGCGCCCGCACCGCGTCGCGCTCGGACGCGCGCTTGGCCGTCCGGTCCGAGCGCGCCAGTGCCGAGCGGATGCTGGCGAGGAGCACCTCGTCGTCGAACGGCTTCTCGATGAAGTCGACCGCGCCGGCCTTCATGGCCGCGACCGCGAGGGCGACGTCCGCGTGGCCCGTCATGACGATCACCGGCGGCAGGCTACCCCGCTGACGGAGGCGGTGCAGGAGCTCGACGCCGTCGATGCCGGGCATGCGCACGTCGGTGACGACGCAGCGGACGCGCTCGGGCTCCGCCGCCAGGAAGGCGGTCGCGGAATCGTGGACGCGGACGGTCAGCCCGTCGGTCGCCAGCAGGAAGGCCAGCGCCTGACGCACCGCGAGATCGTCGTCCACGATGTGCACGGGCGCGTCACTCGACATGAGCCATCTCCTCGCGGTCGAAGGTGCGCAGGGTGAAGCGGAAGGTCGTCCCGCCGTCCGGACCGGGTCCGGCCTGGATCTTGCCGCCGTGGGCCTCGACGATGGTCCGGCAGATCGACAGGCCGACGCCCATGCCGTTCGCCTTCGTCGTCACGAAGGGCTGGAAGAGCTGCTCGGCGATCTCGGGCGCGATGCCGGTCCCGGTATCCGACACGCGCACCTCGACCAGGCCCTCGGCGGGCAGCGCCCGCGTGGCGACGGTCAGGTCGCGCCGGGCGACGTCCTGCATGGCCTCGATCGCGTTGCGGATGAGGTTGAGCAGGACCTGCTGCACCTGGATCCGGACCGCCATCACGAGGGGCGCGTCCGGGTCGAGATCGAAGCGGACGCGCACACCCTTCTCCTTGGCGCCGACGAGGGCGAGGGCGCTCGCTTCCTCGATCAGCTTCGGCAATCCCTCGATGTGCCGCTCGCTCTCGCCGCGCGACACGAAATCCCGCAGGTGCCGGATCACCTGCCCGGCTCTCAGGGCTTGGTCGGCCGCCTGGTTCACCGCGTCGGCGAGCAGGGGCACCTCGGGACCCTCCATGCGCCCGAGGAGGCGGCGGCAGCCCTTCAGGTAGCTCGCGATCGCCGTCAGGGGCTGGTTGATCTCGTGGGCCAGGGTCGAGGCCATCTCGCCGAGGGCGGTGAAGCGCGACATGTGCACCAGCTCGGACTGCAGCTCCTGCAGGCGCGTCTCGGTCTCGTTCCGCTCGGTGAGGTCCCGGATGAAGCCGGTGAAGTAGCGCTCGCCGCCCGAGCGCATCTCCCCGACCGACAGCTCCATGGGGAAGGTGGAGCCGTCCTTGCGCTGGCCGACCACGACGCGGCCGATGCCGATGATCCGGCGCTCGCCCGTCCGGAGGTAGCGGGCCATGTAGGCGTCGTGCTGGCTGCGGTACGGCTCCGGCATCAGCACGCTGACGTTCCGCCCGACCATCTCGTCCGAGCCGTAGCCGAACTGGCGCACGGCGGCCGCGCTGAACGACTTGATCTGCGCCTGCTCGTCGATGACGATCATCGCATCGGGGACCGTGTCGAGGATCGAGCGCAGGTGCGCCTCGCGCGCCCGCAACTCCTCGTCGGCCTGCTTCTGCGCGTGGATGCTGAAGACCACGCCCCGGTGCCGGCACGGCCGGCCGCCGGCATCGACCTGCACGCGCCCGCGCGAGCGCAACCAGTGAACGCGTCCATCAGGATGCACGGCGCGGAAGTCGATCTCGTAGCTTCCGCCGTCCGTCAGCGCGCGCCCGATCGCCGCCGCCCGGGCGGCGCGGTCGTCCGGGTGAACGCGCGCTTGGATCTCGTCCAGGGTGGTGAGACGGTCCGGCGGCACGCCGAACAGGCGGATGCAGGACGGGAGGATCGTGACGCGCCCGGTCGGGATGTCGAGGGCCCAGCCGCAGATGCCGGCCTCGTCCAGCGTCAGCCGCAGGCCGTCGGCGTCGAACGGGCCGCCGTCGCCGGTGGCGGGCGCGTATGGGTGTTCAGGCGTCGTCATGTCAGTCGCGCGCGGGGGGACGGCACCGTCATCCGTCCGGGTCGTCGGCGCCCGTCTTACACCGCCGGTTGCATCAGCAAACAGCCGGGGGGCGCGCGTGCGCGCCGCAGCAGCTCACGGCGTCGCCGTCGCGCCCTGCTTCCGCGCGGTGACTTGCCGAAGCAGGCGTCCGAGCTGCTCGGCCGAGTAGGGTTTGTGCAGGACCGAGAATCCGTGCGCGCCGTCCTGCGCGAGGACGTGGCTGTAGCCTGAGGCCAGGAGCACCGGAAGCCGCGGCATCCGGCGCCTCAGTTCCTGCGCGAGGGCCAGCCCGCCCATCCCCGGCATCACTACGTCCGAGAACACGACGTCGAACTCCGTTCCCTCGGGTCCGAGCCGGTCCAAGGCTTCCTCGGCATTCGCGGCCCAGGTGGTCTCGTAACCGAGATCTTCCAGAATCTGCGTGGCGAAGGTGCCGACCTCGACGTTGTCCTCCACCACCAGAACGCGCTGGCCGGAACCGATGGGGGAGGCCGGCTCCGCGGGGGCGACGACGGCGTACGGCGCGGACTCGGCCGCGACTTCGGGCAGGTAGAGCGTGAAGGTCGTCCCCGCGCCGAGCACGCTCTCGACCGCGACATCGCCGCCGGACTGCTTCGCGAAGCCGAATACCTGGCTCAGGCCCAGGCCCGTCCCCTTGCCGACCTCCTTGGTGGTGAAGAACGGCTCGAAGATCCGGTCCAGCACGTTCGGGGCGATGCCGGAGCCGGTATCGGTGAGCGCGATCGCCGCGAACGGCCGCGCGCTCGCCGCGTGCCCGCGGATCGCCGGCAGAGGACAGGTGCAGGTCAATCGCAGCGTGAGGGTGCCCTCGCCGTCCATCGCGTCGCGCGCGTTGACGGCGATGTTCACCAGCGCCGTCTCGAACTGGCTCAGGTCGGCACGCACGGCGCAGGAGACTTCCGGGATCGCGGTGACGATCCGGATCCGCGCGCCCGTCACCGTGTCGAGCAGCTCGGCCACGGCCCGCAACCGGTCGCCGAGGTCGAAGACCTGCGGGTCCAGGGTCTGGCGGCGGGCGAAGGCGAGAAGCTGGCCGGTCAGCTTGGCGGCGCGATCGACCGTGTCGGACACCGCGTCGAGGTAGCGGGCCTTGCGCGCCTCGGGCAGCTCGGGCCGGCGCAGGAAGTCGACGGACGAGCGGATGATGGTGAGCAGGTTGTTGAAGTCGTGCGCCACGCCGCCGGTGAGCTGGCCCACGGCCTCCATCTTCTGCGACTGGCGCAGCGCCTCCTCGGTCTTGAGCAGCTCTCCGGTGCGCTCGGCGACACGGCTCTCCAGGGTCTCGTTCAACTCGCGCAGGCCGTCTTCCGCCAGCTTGCGGTCGTGGATGTCGGTCGATGTCCCGAACCAGGCGGTGATGGTCCCCCCGGGATCGCGCAGCGGTTCGGCCCGGGCCATGTACCAGCGATACGCGCCGTCGTGCCGTCGATAGCGCACCTCGATCTCGTAGGTGACGCCCCGCTCGCGCGCGTCCGCCCAGACCGCCGCCGTCCGCGCGCGATCGTCCGGATGCACCGCCTCGATCCAGCCATCGGGCAGCGACGCCTGCGTGTCGAGGCCGGTATACGCGCACCAGCGGTCGTTCAGGTAATGCAGGCGGCCGTCCGGCGAGGCGAACCAGACGAAGGCCGGCACGACGTCGGTCAGCGTGCGCAGCCGCGCCTCGGCCTCGCGGCGCTCGTCGATGTCGATGACCGAGCCGAAATAGCCGAGGAACGCGCCGTCGGAGGCGAACCGCGGCGACGCGGCGTCGAGCGCCCAGCGGTACCGGCCGTCCCCGTCCCGGAGGCGGTATTCGAGGCGGAACGACGCCCGGTCGGCGTTCGCCGCCAGGAACACCTGCTCGGAGTGGGCGCGGTCGTCGGGATGGATCGCGTCCAGCCAGCCGAGGCCGAGCGCCTCGGCCTCCGCCTGCCCGGTGAACTCGTACCAGCGCCGGTTGAGGTAGATGCACGCCCCGGTCTCGTCGGTGATCCAGGTCATCACCGGCGCGTCGTCCGCCATGGCGCGGAAGCGGGCCTCGCTCTCCCTGAGCCGCGCGTCGGCCTCGTGGCGGAACGTGACGTCGCTGGCCATCCCGAACCACTCGGTGACGGTCCCGTGCCGATCGATCAGCGGCACCGCGCGCGACAGCGTCCAGCCGACGCCGCCGTCGGCGCGCCGGACCCGGTGCTCGAGTTCGAACAGGCCCTTGCGGCTGACCGCATCGTTGACGGCGGCCATGACCTCGGACCTGTCGGCCGGATCGACGTAGCGGTCGAGCCAGCGCACGCTCGGCTCCGCCATGTCGGACAGGAAGCCGCGGCCGTGGAGCTGGCGCATCTCCTGCCAGTCCGGGCTCATGCGGTAGACCACGTCGGAGGTCGCGTGGACCAGGGCGCGGAGCCGCGCCTCGCTGAGCCGCAGGCTCGCCTCCGCGCCGACACGCTCGATATGCGCCCAGCAGCGCTCGGTCGCTTCGCGGATGAGCGCGAGCTCGGCGCGCGACCAGCGGTGAGGCCGCGCGTGGTGGACGGCCATCAGGGCGGCGAGCCGTCCGTCCTTCACCAGCGGCATGCAAATGGTGGCCGCGATCCCGATCGCCCGGAAGGCCTCGGCCTCGTGCGGGGCGAGCTCGGCGGCGTTGTCGTTGATGATGAGCGGCCGGCCGGCATTGAGTTCCTGGACGGCCAGGGCGCCGAAATCGGCGAGGCTGTAATGCCCGAGGATCGAGGGCGCCGTCGGCACGTGCCAGTTGCCGCGGATGGTGAAGCCGTCGCCGTCCGGATCCATGTCGGCGTAGGCGCAATTCGACAGGTTCAGGTGTGCGCCGACGCAGCGCGTGGTGATCTGTAAGATCGTGCCGGCGTCGCGGGCGTTCGCGGTTGCCTGGCCCAGCTGGTCGAGGAAGCCGAGGCGGCTCTCGTTCTCGGCGATCCGACGCTCGCTGAGGACGCGCTCGGTGATGTCGCGCACCGTGGCGAGCGTGCCGATCGGCGTCCCGTCGTCGTCCAGGATGGGCGTGTAGTCGAGGTCCATCCAGACCGTCTCCGGACGCCCGTGTCGCCAGAGCTCCAGTTCCTGGGCGCGGAAGCTGAGCGGGCGACCGGCCAGGCCGCTGGCGATCACGTGCGCGTTGAAGGCGCGGGCTTCCGGCCAGAGTTCCAGGAGACGCCCGCCGAGGGCCTCCGGATGGCGCGGGCCGCAGACCTCCGCGTAGCCCCGGTTGTAGACCAGGATCCCGTCGCTTCCCCAGATCGCCACCGTCGGGACCGGCGAGAGCAGCAGGGTCTGGACGATGGTCCGGACGGGCGCGGGCCAGGAGGCGATGGCCCCGAGCGGCGTCGCCGCCCAGTCATGACCGCGGATCAGGTCGCCGAGATCCCCGCCTCCGACCGGAGACCAGTTCTGCGGGACGGCCGCGCGCGTCATCGATGCGAATACCGAAACCGTTCCATCGCGGCGCTTGTCGACGCGCGGGCGCGCATCGTCAACATCCGCCGGGCCGGGCCGCGGGGTCCGGACGTTTCCTCCCGGAGGTGAATCCGCTAGGCGTGAAGGCCGGTTCAGAGCGCGCCTTCGCTTTTCGGCATCGTTCGCGCGTTCGCACCGAAACCGGTTTCGTTTTCGCCGCGCGGAGGTCTGAAGGCATGCTCTCGGAGCGTCAGAACGCGATCATGGACGTCGCCCGGACCGAGGGGCGCGTCTCGGTCGATGCCCTGTCCGGCCGGTTCGCGGTCAGCGTGCAGACCATCCGGAAGGACCTGAATGACCTCTGCGACGCGCGCCTCCTCTCGCGCATCCACGGCGGGGCGGTGCTCGGCGCGGGCGCCGAGAACCTCGACTACGAGGCACGCAACGCGATCGCGGCGCCCGAGAAGGCGGCGATCGCGCGCGCGGCCGCCGACCTGATCCCGGACCGCTCCTCGCTGTTCATCAATATCGGCACCACCACCGAGGCCGTCGCCCGGGCGCTGCTGAGCCATTCCGGCCTCATGGTCATCACCAACAACCTCAACGTCGCGCTCGCCCTGCGGCCCAGCCCGGAGATCGAGTGCATCGTGGCGGGTGGCCTGATCCGCCGCTCGGACGGTGGGATCGTCGGGGAGGCGGCGGTGGATTTCATCCGCCAGTTCAAGGTCGATTTCGCGGTGATCGGGGCCTCGGCGATCGACGAGGACGGGGCCCTCCTCGACTTCGACTATCGCGAGGTCCGGGTCGCGCAGGCGATCATCGCCAACGCCCGCCACGTCGTGCTGGTCGCCGATTCCACCAAGTTCGAGCGCAGCGCGCCGGTCCGGCTCGCCCAGCTCAGCCAGGTCGGCACCTTCGTGACCGATCGCTGCCCCAGCGACACGCTGCGCGACCTGTGCCGCGCGTCCGGAGTGCGGCTCGTCGAAACCGGTCGCTGAGCGTATCGGTTTCGATTGACTTTCCTTTGGTTTCGTATTCAATTCCTCTGCTTTCGCAGCCGCGCGTCCGACGCCGCGGCACGAGAGGGGGAGGATCATGCGGACGTTCGACGTTGCCGTCATCGGCGGAGGGATCAACGGCTGCGGCATCGCGCGGGACGCGGCCGGCCGGGGATACTCGGTGTCGCTGACCGAGCAGAATGACCTGGGCAGCGGCACCTCGTCATGGTCGACCAAGCTGATCCACGGCGGTCTGCGCTACTTGGAGCACTACGAGTTCCGCCTCGTGCGGGAGGCGCTGGCCGAGCGCGAGGTGCTCTGGCGGATCGCGCCCCACATCGTGCGCCCGCTGCGCTTCGTCCTGCCGCTCCACGCGGGCCTGCGTCCGGCCTGGCTGCTGCGGATCGGCCTGTTCCTCTACGACCATCTCGGTGGCCGCAAGCGCCTGCCCGGCACGCGCCCCGTGGACCTCTCCGGCCCCATCGGCGCCCCGCTCAAATCCGAGTTCCGGCGCGGCTTCGAGTACTCGGACGCGCGCGTCGACGACACGCGCCTGGTGGTGCTCAACGCGCGCGACGCCGAGGCGCGGGGCGCCGAGATCGCGGTGGGGACCCGCGTCGTCTCGGTCCGGCGCGAGGGCGATCTCTGGCGCATCGTCCGGCGCGAGCTTCGGACCGGCCGCGAGGAGGAGATCGCCGCGCGCTTCCTCGTCAACGCGGCCGGCCCCTGGGTCGACCGGGTGATCCAGGGCCCGCTCGGCCGGAGAGAGGCGAAGCACGTGCGCCTCGTGCAGGGCTCGCACATCGTGACGCGCAAGCTCTACGACCACGACCGGGCCTTCATCTTCCAGAACGCGGATGGACGGATCATCTTCGCGATCCCCTACGCGAACGACACGACGCTCGTCGGCACGACGGACCGCGACTTCTCCGGCGATCCCGCCGACGCGGCGATCACCGAGGAGGAGATCGCCTATCTCCTGAGCGCCGCCAGCGAGTACTTCGCGACGCCGCTTCGCCGGGAGGACATCGTCTGGTCCTTCTCGGGTGTGCGCCCCCTCTACGACGATCACGCCTCCGCGGCGCAGGAGGCGACGCGCGACTACGTGCTGAAGACGGACGGCGCGGCCGGCGAGGCGGCGGTGCTGAACATCTTCGGCGGCAAGATCACCACCTACCGCAAGCTAGCCGAGGATGCCCTGAAGGAGATCGGTCAGCGCCTCGGGGCGCGCGGCCGCTCGTGGACCGGAGGCGCCGCGCTGCCGGGCGGCGACTTCGCGGTGGACGGGGTGGCCGAGCTCGAGGCGCGCCTCGCCCGCACCGCGCCCCGGCTCGGCGCCGCCACGGTCCAGCGCATGGTGGCCGCCTACGGGACGGACGCGCTGCGCATCGCCTCGAATCTGGGACCCGATCTGGGACACGGCCTCCACGAGGGCGAGCTGCGCTGGATGATGGACCGGGAATGGGCCCGCACCGCCGAGGACGTTCTCTGGCGCCGGTCGAAGCTCGGTCTCGCCTTCTCGCCCGACGAGGTCGAGGCGCTCCGAGCGCGGATCGCGGCCATGACCGGCCGCACCGACGGCGCGATGGCCGCCGCCGTCTGATTCCGGCAAGGACGCAGCGAGACCGAGAGACGGCGACCCGGCCCGGCCGGAGAAGCGCCGCATCACAGGAGGAAACGATGCCGCGACCGGACCATGCCGTTTACCATCGCCACAGGTCGAGACCGGACGCGCGGATCGCGCGTCGGCGCGCCGATACGGCACGACGCTGAGCGCTGCACCTCAGCACCCCGTCCAATCCGAGATGCGCCCGGGATGAGCCCGGGTCCATCCGCGGTCTCAAGCACCAAGGCGCGCCATGATCGGCTTTCTCGCTCCCGCGGCCCACAGGCCACCCATTCAGACGGATCGCGTCGATCCGACCTACCGCAAGCTGCGCTGGCAGATCTTCGCGGGCATCTTTCTCGGCTATGCGGGCTATTACCTTCTGCGCAAGAACTTCTCGCTGGCGATGCCCTACCTCGTCGAGCAGGGCTACAGCCGCGGTGAGCTCGGCACCGCGCTCTCCGCCGTCGCGATCGCGTACGGTCTGTCCAAGTTCCTGATGGGCATGGTCTCGGACCGCTCCAACCCGCGCTACTTCCTGCCGATCGGCCTCGTGCTCTCGGCGCTGGTGATGTTCCTGTTCGGCTTCGTGCCCTGGGCGACCTCCAGCGTCGGCATCATGTTCGTGCTGCTGTTCCTCAACGGCTGGTTCCAGGGCATGGGTTGGCCGCCGAGCGGCCGCACGATGGTGCACTGGTGGTCCCAGAAGGAGCGCGGCGGCGTCGTCTCGGTCTGGAACGTGGCGCACAACGTCGGCGGTGGCCTGATCGGCCCGCTCTTCCTGCTCGGCTTGGCCTG
Source organism: Methylobacterium sp. yr668 (assembly GCF_900116245.1). Classification (NCBI taxonomy): domain Bacteria; kingdom Pseudomonadati; phylum Pseudomonadota; class Alphaproteobacteria; order Hyphomicrobiales; family Methylobacteriaceae; genus Methylobacterium; species Methylobacterium sp. yr668. The sequence continues at coordinate 51,158 of NZ_FOZY01000028.1, forward strand.
GTTCAACGACTGGCACGCGGCGTTCTACGTGCCCGCCGCCGTGGCGCTCGGCGTCGCGGTCTTCGCCTTCATCACCATGCGCGACACGCCGCAATCCTGCGGGCTGCCCTCCGTGGAGGCCTGGAAGGACGATTATCCGGACGGCTACGACGCGAACCACGAGCGCGAGTTCTCCACGCGCGAGATCTTCGTCGAGCACGTGTTGAAGAACCGGATGCTCTGGTACATCGCCTTCGCCAACGTCTTCGTCTACCTGCTCCGCTACGGCGTGCTGGACTGGGCGCCGACCTACCTGAAGGAGGCCAAGCACTTCTCGGTCGACAAGACCTCCTGGGCCTACTTCCTCTACGAGTGGGCCGGCATTCCCGGTACCCTTCTCTGCGGCTGGCTGTCCGACAAGCTGTTTCGCGGCAACCGGGGCGCGACGGGCGTGGTGTTCATGTTCGGCGTCATGGCGGCGACGCTGGTCTACTGGCTCAATCCCGAGGGCAATCCGGGCGTCGATCTCGCGGCCCTGATCTGCATCGGCTTCCTGATCTACGGGCCGGTGATGCTGATCGGCCTTCAGGCCCTCGAGCTCGTGCCGAAGAAGGCGGCCGGAACGGCGGCGGGCTTCACGGGCCTGTTCGGGTATCTCGGCGGCTCCGTCGCGGCGAGCGCGCTGGTCGGCTACACGACCGACCATTACGGCTGGAACGGCTGCTTCATTCTCCTGCTGGCGGCCTGCGTCCTCGCGATCGTCTGCCTGTCGCTGACCCTGCGGCACAGCAGCACCGCGGTCGCGCAGCCTGCCTGAGCGGCGGTTTCCGGGCACGGCAGGGATGCTCAGGCTTCCTGCCGGCCCGTGCCGGTGCGATCGGGACGGGCGCCCGGAGCGGCCGTCCCGGCGCCGAGCGTGACGATCGGATCCTTCCGCCGGTCGTCAGGCCGTCACATCGCCCCGAGCGCCCGCGGGAGCCACAGGGACAGGGCGGGCCAGTAGGTCACCAGGACCAGGAAGGCCAGCATCGTCAGCAACCAGGGCAGTACGGCGACGGTCAGCTCGGAGATGCCCATATGGGCGATCCCGCTCGCCACGTAGAGGTTGAGCCCGACCGGCGGGTGGCACAGGCCGACCTCCATGTTGACCGCCATGATGATCCCGAAATGGATCGGGTCGATCCCGAGCTTGACCGCGATCGGGAACAGGATCGGCGCCATGATCAGCAGGATCGAGGACGGCTCCATCACGTTGCCGGCGATCAGCAGGATGATGTTGACGACGAGCAGGAAGACCAGCGGGCTGAAGTTCATGGCGATCAGCCACGCCGCCATCGTCTGCGGGATGTTCTCCGACGTCATCAGGAACGAGAACAGCACCGCGTTGGTGATGATGTAGAGCAGCATCGCGCTCATGTTGGCGGACGCGAGGAGCACGCGGGGCACGTCCGACAGCTTCAGGTCCCGGTAGACGAACACCGCGATGACGAAGGCGTAGACGGCCGCCGTCGCGGCCGCCTCGGTCGGGGTGAAGATGCCGGCGTAGATGCCGCCGATCACCATCACCACGAGGAACAGGCCCCAGGCGCTCTCGCGGAAGGCGCGCAGGCGCTCGGCCCAGGACGCCTTCGGCATGCGCGGATAGCCGCGGCGCTTGGCGATGACGAAGGTGACGCTCGCCAGCATCGCCGACAGGACGATTCCGGGCATCACACCGGCGAGGAACAGGTTGCCGATCGAGGAATTCGTCGACACCCCGTAGAGCACGAGGATGATCGAGGGCGGCACGAGGATGCCGAGCGCCCCCGAGGTGGTGATCACCCCGGCGCCGAAGCGCCGTGGGTAGCCCTCCGCCACCATGGCGGGCAGGATGATCGAGCCGATCGCCACCACGGTCGCCACGCTCGACCCCGACACGGCGGCGAACAGCGCGCAGGCGACCACGCCGGCGAGGCCGAGGCCGCCCGGCCAGTGCCCGACGAGGGAGGTCGTGAAGGCGATCATCCGCCGCGCCACGCCGCCATGGGCCAGGAAGTTGCCGGCGAGGATGAAGAACGGGATCGCCATGATCGAGAAGTTCTCGATCCCGGTGAACAGCTTGAGCGCGACGCTCTCGATCGGCACCTGCGTGAGGGTGAACAGGAAGGTCAGCACCGTCAGGCCGAGCGCGATCGAGATCGGCATGCCGGTGAGCATGAGGGCGATGAGCAGCCCGAAGATGATCAGGCCGCTCATGCGGGGCCTCCCTCGCGGCCGAGCTGGATCGGGTCGACACCCTCGACGGTCGGGACGCCGTCGACATGGGCGTGATCGCGGGCGGGCAGATGCCCGGTCTTCCAGTAGCTCCACGCGACCTGCAGGAAGCGGAAGCACATCAGGTAGGAGCCGAGCGGGATCGCAAGGTAGACGATCCAGACCGGGATCTCCATGTCGGGCGTCGTCTGGTCGGTGTGGCCGATGCGCCAGACGAAGTTCGTGCCGAGCGTGCCGACGATTCCGGTGAACAGCGCGCCCGCCGCGAGGCTGACCAGGACCATCACCCGGCGCGCGCCCGGCGGCAGGCGGTTGACCAGCACGTCGACGCCGACGTGGATGCCGGTGCGCACGCCGTAGGCCGCGCCGAACTTCGCCACCCAGATGAACATGTAGATGCACAGTTCCTGCGACCAGCCGAAGTCGATCCGGTCGGTGTAGTCCTGCAGCGCCGGGATGCCGGAGAGGAACCGGTGCACCACCGTGGCGAAGGTGATGACGGTCGCGGCCGCCATCAGGGTTCCGATCAGCACCTCTTCGAGCCGATCGAGCAGTTTCAGCAACATGGTCGGTCCGGGCGCTGCTGCGGCGGGATCAGTTGTTCGGCGCCGCCTCGGCTTCCTTGTTCAGCGCCGCGACCAGATCCTTGCCGACGCGGGAGGCCATCTCGCGCTGGACCGGCGCCAGGGCCTTGCGCCACGCGGCGTTCTCGGCATCGGTCGGAGTGTAGACCTCGGTCTTGCCGGTGGCGCGGATGTCGGCGAGCGCCTTCTCATTCTGCTTGTCGGCGATCTCGTGCTCGTAGGCGGTCGCGTCCTTGATGGCGCCCTCGAGGGTGGTGCGGATGTCGGCCGGCAGCCCGTCCCAGAAGCCCTTGTTCACGATGACCGCGTAGCCGATGTAGCCGTGGTAGGTCAGCGTGGCGTGCTTCTGCACCTCGTTGAGCTTCTGGGTCGTCACGTTCGACGGCGGGTTCTCCTGGCCGTCGACCACGCCGGTCTGCAGCGCCTGGTAGAGTTCGGAGAAGGCGAGCACCTGCGGCAGCGCCCCGAGCTGCTTGAACTGCGCCTCCAGAACCTTCGAGGACTGGATCCGGAACTTCAGGCCCTTCACGTCCTCGGGGGCGTGCATCGGCTTGTTGGCGGTGAGGATCTTGAAGCCGTTGTCCCAGTAGCCGAGGCCCTTGATCCCCTTGGTCTCGAGCTTCTTGAACAGGCCCTGGCCGATCGGCCCGTCCTGGACGCGCCGCAGCACCTGCTCATTGGGGAAGATGTAGGGCAGGTCGAAGGCCTCGAACTCCTTCACGCCGAGGGGCCCGAACTTGCTCGTGGACGGCGCCAGCATCTGCACGGCGCCGAGCTGGAGCATCTCCACCTCCTCCTTGTCCTTGTAGAGCGTGCTGTTGGGGTAGATCTCGACCTTGACCGCGCCCTTGGTGCGCTCCTCGGCGAGCTGCTTGAACCGCTCGGCGCCCTGGCCCTTGGGCGTGTCGGTGGTGGTGACGTGGCTGAACTTGATGACGATGGGGCTCTGCGCCGCGGCCGGCGTGACGAAGGCGAGCGCACACACGAGCGCACCGAGTATCCGAGCCGTCATCGCGTCCTCCCAGACCTGAGCCCGCGTCGTTGCGCGGATTGAATTTTGGATAGACTTGCAGGTGAGCGCGGTGGCGACAAGCGCGAAAGTGCGACGCCGGGGGGAAGATGTCGCCCGCACAAACGTTTCGGTCTTGATGCGGGCGGCAATGGGACCGGGCCCCGACGCGTCAGGTCCTGTCGCGCCCCCCGATGAAAGCCTGCACGGCCTCCCGATGCTCGGGCGTCGCGGTGACGACGGCGTAGTGCGAGGAGATCAGGTCTAGGTTGGTGCGCAGGTCGTTGCGCATGCCTTGGTAGACCGCGCGCTTGATCAGGCTCAGCGTCAGCGGCGGCGCCTTGGCGATTTTCCGCGCCAGCGCTGCCACGGCCGGCATCAGGTCCGCGTCGGCGTGGACGCCGTTGACGAGGCCGATCCGCAGGGCCTCGTCGACATCGACGAAATCGCCGGTGAAGAACAGCTCCAGCGCCTTCGCGGTCCCGACAAGGCGGGGCAGGAAATGGGCGCCGCCCGCGCCCGGGACGAGGCCGACCCGCACGTAGGTCTCGGCGAAGCGGGCGCTCCTGGCGGCGAAGCGCAGGTCGCACATCAGGGCGAGGTCGAGGCCGGCGCCGGTGGCCACGCCGTTCAGGGCGGCGATCACCGGCTTGTCGAGATCCTCCAGCGTCAGCGGGATGCGCTGGATCCGCCCGTAAAGCTCCTCCTTGCGTCGTGCCGGCGGCTGGTCGAGGCGCTCGCCCATCTCGACGATGTCGCCGCCGCTGCAGAAGGCCGAGCCCGCGCCGGTCACCACCACGACGCGGATCGCCGCGTCGGTGCGGCAGCGCCGCAGGGCCTCCGTCCAGGCCTCGATCATCGGGAAGGTGAAGGCGTTCTTCCGCTCGGGCCGGTTCAGCGTGATGGTCGCCACCCCGTCGGCGACGGAGAACAGCAGGTCCTCCCCCGCGCCGCCTGTCTCGCCCGCGCTGCTCATTGGACGGTCTCCTCAAGGGTCAGGGCGGCGATCTCGGCCGGGTCGAGCCCGGCCTCGGCCAGGACCTCGGCGGTGTGCTCGCCGTGCCGGGGGGCGTGGCGGCGGATCGCGAAGCGGCTGCCGCTGAACGAGACCGGCCGGCGCATGGTGCGGTAGCGCCCCTCGCTCGGGTGCTCGGCGCTGCCGAAGAAGCCCACCGCCTTCAGGTGCGCGTCCTCCGGCAGGTCCTCCAGGCCGAGGACCGGCATGCACGGGATGCTCACCGAATCGCAGAACGCCACCCACTCGGCGGTGGTCCGGCGCGGCGCCTCCACCTCGATCAGGGCGTAGAGGATCTCGATGTTCTCCACCCGCACGGCGAGCGGCGCGAAGCGGGGATCGTCCACGAACTCGAGCCGGCCGGTGTGGATGAAGAAGTCGCGCCAGTTCCGGTCGGAATAGGGCAGGATGCAGGCGTGGCCGTCCCGGGTCCGGTAGGGCTTGCGCCGCGGGCTCAGGACCCGGTTGAAGCCCGGCGGACCGAGCGGCGGCTCGAAGGCGTAGCCGACCATGTGCTCGACGAAGTTGAACTCCACCATGGTCTCGAACATCGGCACCTCGACCGCCTGCCCGCCGCCGCCGGCCCGGCGCTCGTAGAGGGCGGCGAGGATCGCGCAGGCGATGGCCTGTCCGGCGATCTTGTCGCACAGCACCGTGGGCAGGTAGCCGGGCTGGCCATAGGCGGCGGTCTGGAGTGCCGCGAGGCCCGAGCCCGCCTGGATCAGGTCGTCGTAGGCCGCCTTGTGGGCGTAGGGGCCGTCGGCCCCGAACCCGTAGGCGCCGCAGAAGACGATGTCGGGCCTGAGTGCGCGCACCCGCTCGTAGCCGTAGCCCAGTCGCAGGATCGCGTCGGGCCGCATGGAGTGGACGAAGACGTCGGCCGTGGCGATCAGCCGGTCGAGGGCGGCCCGCGCCGCCGGCCGCTTCAGGTCGAGGCGGACGCTGCGCTTGTTGCGGTTGAGGTGCAGGAAGTTGCCGCCCATCCCGGCGCCGCGGGCAGGCCGGTAATGCCGGAAGGAATCGCCCTCCGGCGTCTCGATCTTGATCACGTCGGCGCCGAGATCGGCCAGCATATGGGTCGCCGAGGGCCCCATGATCACGCTGGTCAGGTCGACGACCCGCACGCCCGCGAGCGGGCCGGCCGTGTTCGTCTCAGGGGGCTGAGTCTCGGCGGAGTGATCCGGCACGCACAGGTCTCCCATCTCAGCCGGCGCCGCCCCGGAGCCGGACCAGCATCGGCCAGAGGGCCGCGCCGCCACCCTCGCAGACCGCGCGCCCGATCCGCTCCTGCCAGAGGGCGTCGGATCCGAACTCGTCGCGCCAGGACCACAACCGCCGCGTCGCGCGGTGGAGCGGGTGCTCCTGGGTGAAGCCCATGGCCCCGTGGATCTGGTGGCCGATCGCCGCGACGTGGCCCGCCGCCTCGCCGCAGCGCGCCTTGGCGATGGCGGTGGCGAGGACGAAGCGCGGGTCGCCCCAGCAGGCGGCGGCAAGGTCGGCGGCCGCAGTCGCGGCCGCGACGTGGCCCGCGGCCTCGGCCAGCATGTGCTGGATCGCCTGGAACTTGGCGAGCGGCCGGCCGAATTGCTGCCGCTCCTGGGCGTGAGCGAGGGCGGAGCCGAGGCAGGTCTCCAGGGCGCCCACCATCTGCTGCGCCCGGACCCAGGCGCCGACGGCCTCGACGGACGGCACGCCCGCGCCGGTCGCCCAGCCCGGCGCAGCGCGGACATCCTCGGCCGGGACGGTGTGGCCGGTCAGATCGAGCGTGTCGCGCGGCTCGCCCGCGAGATTGTGGTGCGTGTCACGGATCGTCTCGGGGGCGGCGATCCTCACGAGGTGCGGGACGCCGGCCGCGTCGACGGCGTCGAGGAGCAGGGCCGCGACCGAACCGCCCCAGGGCACCTGCGCGACCCGTCCGTCCAGGACGAAGCCCTCCGCGTGCGGCGCGATCCGCACGGGGCCACCGCCCGGGGCCAGCGACAGGGCGCCGTCGCCCGCCTGTCCCCCCGCGGCGACCCAGAGCGCCGCGCCCGCGACGGTCTCCGGCAGGGGCAGGGGGAGGGCGGCCCGGCCGCAGCGTCGGATCAGCCGGGCGGCGGTGGTGGCGGCGAGGCCGATCCCGCCCTCCGCCTCGGGCACCAGCGCCAGCGGCAGGCCGTTCTCGGCGAGCGCCGTCCAGAGATCCGCCGGCCAGAGATCCGCCGCCCTTGCGGCCGCGCCCGCGGCCCCGTCGCAGGCGGCCTGCAGCGCCGGCGTGAGGTGCTGGGCGAGCAGCCGCTCGACCTGATCGAGGACGATCCCGTCGACCGCGTCGCCGGCCTCGGCGTGCTCCATCCGGCTCATCGCAGCCCCAGCCCCCGGGCGATGACGCCGCGCAGGACCTCGCGGGTGCCGCCGCGCAGCGTGAAGGACGGTGCCCGCAGGGTCACGCCGCCCAGAGCCTCGCGGAAGGCGTCGCCCTGCGCGGTGAGGCTCGGCTCGACCGGCACCAGCCGCCGGGCGATCTCCGGCACCGCGCGCTCGAAGCTGTTGCCGACATCCTTGACGAGCGCCGCCTCGACGCCCGGCACGACGCCCTGGTCGAGGAGGCGCGCAACCGAGGCCGACATCCCGAGGAGCGCGGTGAGCTGCGCCACCATACGCCCGGTCTCGACCGCCTGGAACCGGTCCGGCTCCGGCCCGATCCGGTCGACGAGTTCGACGAGCAGCCGGTAATCCGACAGGAAGCGGTCGGGCCCCGAGCGCTCGAAGGCGAGCTCTTCGGTGACGAGGCCCCAGCCCGCGCCCTCGGCGCCGACCCGCATCGCGTCGGCGACGCGGTGATCGGTGAAGAACACCTCGTTGAACTCGTGGTGGCCCGACAGGTCGAGGATCGGCCGCACCGTCACCCCGGGGGCCGCCATGTCGACGATGAACTGGGTCAGCCCGCCGTGCCGGTCCGGCCCCGGCTCGCCGGTCCGGACCAGGGCCAGCAGGTAGTCGACCTGATGGGCGTTCGTCGTCCAGATCTTGGAGCCGTTGATCACCCAATCGTCGCCGTCGCGGACCGCGCGGGTCCGGACGGCGGCGAGGTCCGAGCCGGAATTCGGCTCGCTCATGCCGATGCCGAAGGCGCACTCGCCCCGGCAGATCCGCGGCAGGATCGCCCGCTTGGCCGCCTCGGTGCCGTGCCGCAGGATCTGCGGGCCCGACTGGCGGTCGGCGATCCAGTGCGCGCCGCAGGGGGCGCCGGCCGCCAGCATCTCCTCGGTGACGACGAAGCGGACGAGGCCGGAGCGGCCGTGGCCGCCATAGGCCTCCGGCAGGGTCAGGCCGATGAGGCCCGCGGCCCCCGCGCGCCGGCTGAAGGCGGCGTCGAAGGTCGTCCACGAGGTCCGGTGCGGGACGAAATGCCCGGCCGCCCGTTCCGCGTCGAGGAAGGCGCGGACGGACGCGCGGGCGGCCTCGGCCTCGGGCGGGAGCGGCTCGGCGCTGAAGCGGAAACTGTGCATCGGGGCTCCCTGAGCGGCGGGACGGGCTGGCGGCGCCGAATCCGCGGCGCTCAGCTGCCGTCGCGGCCCTCGAGGCCGGGGAAGAAGATCTCCTGCCAGTCGCCCGGCACCTTCCGCAGGAAGCCCTGCGTCGCCATCGCCTTGGCGAGGGCGACCATTCCCTTCGGGGCCACGTCGTATACGATGGAACCGTCGGTCAGGATCGCCTCAACTTGCGCGCGGTCGATCTGAACCTGCTCCGAGGCGAGATAGATCGACGCCGCGCGCTTGGGGTCGCTGCGGATCAGCGCCACCGCATCCTCCATCCCGGCGCGGATCGCCTGCGCGACCTTCGGGTTCGCGTCGACGAACCCCTGCTTCGCGTTCAGGGTCGCGGCGGTGATGTCGCCGCTGCCGATCAGGCCGGTCGAGGTCATGACCGTCCGGATCTTCGGATCCGCCTGCAGCACCTGGGTGAAGGGCGGCGTCGCGAAGTAGCCGGCGATGCCCTGTCCGGCGCGCATCGCCGCGGTGGCGTCCGGATGGGGCAGGCTTACCATCAGCGCGTCGGCCTTGGCCGATCCGCCGAGCTGCTGGGCCGCCGCGACCCGTAGCAGGATCGCCTGAGGCGAGTTGAAGGCCGGGACCGCGATCTTGTCGCCGAAGGTGAAGTCCTTCAGTGCGGTCACGCCGGGCTTGCCGGTGAATAGCGTGTAGACGACCGAGCTCAGGGCGGTGAGGCTCTTGATCTGCTGGCTCCCGCGGGTCTTGTCCCAGGCGATCAGGGCACCGGCTGAGCCGAGGGTGCCGAGTTCGACGCTGTCGGAGAGCAGCGCGTCGTTCATCGCCGTCGAGCCGCTGAAGCGGGTCAGCGTGACCGACAATCCGTCGAGCCCCGCCGCCTTGGCGCGTTTGTCGAACAGCCCCTCGCTCTGCGCGATCATCACCGGCAGGTAGACGAGGCCGTATTGCAGGCCGATGCGGACGGAGGCCGTCTCGGCCCGCGCCGCCCCGCCGAGGGACGGGAGCATCAGCGCGGCGGCGAGGAGGCGCGCGGCGACGGCCGCGTGGCGGAGCGACATCGGCATTCCTCCCGAGCAGGGCCGCGCTTGCCGCGCGGTCTCCCGGTGCCGGTCAGTCAGGCGGGTCCGACACCACGCACGAGTAGGGCAGAGCCCGCACCCGGCATCAACCGCCATCGCCCATATGCTAAAGAATATCACATATATGATGGGAGTCGCCGGGCATGCCGGATCTATAGTGCCGGAGAGCGGCGCGGGCTGTTGGCGCGGCGGAGAAGGGAACGTGCCTGCGATGCGCCGCGATCACCACGGATTCGCGCGTGGGCGACCTGGGCCGTTTCGAGCTGTGCGGCTTCCGGGACTGTCGTTTCGCGCGTCGCGTCATGGTTGAGCGCATCGCTCCGCGGGGCACCGCGTCCACCGACCTGACGGTGGGGGCTGATCCCGCCGGTTCGGATGTGGCCCTGGTGAAGTCCGCCGGACGGGTGCTTCAGATCCTGGAGCTGTTCGACGAGATCCAGCGGGAAGCCAGGGTCTCCGAGATCGCCGAGCGGCTGAGCGTCCCGCAATCCTCGACGTCGGTGCTCCTGAAGAGCCTCGTCCGGCTCGGCTATCTCGACTACGACCCGGCGAGCCGCAGCTTCCTGCCGTCGCCCCGGGTGGCGCTCCTCGGCGCGTGGCTCGACAAGGGACCGGTGCGCGACGGCAGCCTCGTGCGCATGCTCGAGCACCTGTCGGAGCGCACGGGCGGGACGGTGATCCTCGCCGCGCGCAACGCGATCTTCTCGCAGTACGTCCACGTCCTGCAGGCGCGCACCGCCATGCGCTTCCACGTTCCGCCCGGGACGCGCCGCCTCGTCGTCTGGTCGGCGACTGGCACCGCGCTCCTCGCCGACAGCCCGGAGGCCGAGATCGGTCCGCTGGTCCGCCGCACGAACGCGGAGGCGCCGGCCGAGCAGCCGCCGATCGCGGTCGCGGCCGTCCTGACCAACCTGGCGCGGCTGCGGCTGGACGGGCACTTCCTCTCCCGCGGGCTCGTCACGCCGGGCGCCGGCTCGATCGCGGTCCCGCTGCCCCGGCGCATCGACAGCAAGGGCCGCCCGCTGGCGGTCGCCGTGTCCGGCCTGCTCGACGAGTTCGAGCGTCGGGAAGCGGAGATCGCCGCGACGATCCACGACGCGGTGGCGCGGTTCCTGCCGGAGGATCCGTCGCGGCCCTGATGCCGGTCGCCGTCGACCCCGCCGTCACCTCCGAACGCCGCGCACGGCTGCAGATCGAGGATTGCGGGGCTGATCGGCCCGGTAGCGCGCTAGTGAGGCTCGAGGCCCTGCAGCCTCGAAGACGACCACTGGGAGACATCATCATCGTGCCCGGCGCCCCAACCGCGCGCGGCTCAGAGCCGCCCGATACGCTGCCGCGTCCGACCATCGCCGGCAACGTCGCCCTCGGCGTCACGCAGATCGTCCTGTGGGGCGGCACGTTCTTCCTCACCGCCGTCGTCTCGGACCCGATCGTCGCCGAGACCAACTGGCCGCAGGCGATGGTGGTGGGCGCGCTCTCGCTCGCGATCTTCGTGTCGGGCCTGCCCGCGCCGTTCGTCGGCCGCATGATCCGGCGTCACGGCGGGCGGCCGGTCCTCGTAGCCGGCGCCACGATCATCGCGGCGGGCCTCGTGCTGATGGCGGTCGCGCAGTCCCTCCCGGTCTTCCTGCTCGCCTGGATGGTCGCCGGCCTCGGCATGTCGGCCGCGCTCTACGACCCGCTCTTCGCGGCGATCGGCCAAGCCTACGGCGCCGCCGCGCGCGGGGCGATGACCCAGATCGCGATCTCGTCGGGCTTCGCGGTCTCGCTCTGCTGGCCCGCCACGCGGTTCCTGGTCGATCATGTCGGCTGGCGCGGGGCCTGCCTCACCTACGCGATCCTGTCTGTCGCCCTCGTGGTCCCACTCTTCGCCTGGGCGCTGCCGGCCCGGAGCCGGGGCGCGGTCGAGCCCGCCGCGGCGCCCCGGCCCTACGAGCCGACCGGCTCGACCGAAGCGGCGCGCCTGCCGGCGGAGCGCCTGCTCGCCGTGACCTTCACGATGGCGGCGATGATCATGACCGCCACTTCGGTGCAACTGCTCAACCTGCTGCAGACGCTGGGCGTCGGCGCGACCGCCGCGGTGGCCCTGACCGGCCTGATCGGTCCCGCCCAGGTCGGCGTGCGCGTCGTCGAACTGGCCCTCGGCCGCCGCGCCCACCCGGCCTGGTCCCTGCTCCTGTCGAGCGCCAGCGTCGGGCTGGGGCTCCTGCTGCTAGCGACGATCCCGTCCCTGGCGTGGCTCGCGATGGTGCTCTACGGCGCCGGCAACGGCATGCGCACCGTCGTGCGGGGCACGCTGCCGCTGGCGCTCTACGGACAGGGCCAGTACGCGGCGGCGATGGGCCGGCTCGCCCGCCTCCCGCTCCTCGGCCAGGCGATCACGCCCCTGGCCTGCGGCTACGTCGCCGAACGGCTCGGCCTGCTGCCCCTGCTGGAGGTGATGCTGGCCGTGGCGGCGATCAATCTCGGCCTGTCGCTGTGGGTGTTCGGCTTCGCGTTGCGTCGCCCGAGGGCGCCGGCCTGACCGGCGGATGCGGATCAGATTTTGCCAGATTGACAGATTGTCGGACGATGTGCTCCATTCGGCCCGCGGATGAGAGGCATCGGCGAGGATGAGCCGGGTCAACCGGCCGCCCGAAGGAAACGCCCGCATGGACGCAGAGATCTACGAGCTCTACGCGATCAAGTACGCGCATCATCACCGTATGGCCCGCGAGAACTTCATCGGCGGGGACATTCACGACGGCCCGATGCCGATCGACTACTTCGTCTGGGTCGTCGTCGGCGGTGGCAGGACGATCGTCGTCGATACCGGCTTCGACCGCACGATGGCGACGAAGCGGGGCCGCAGCATCGTGCGGCCGGTCGAGGAGGGCCTGGCGCGGATCGGCGTCGACCCGCTGCGGGTTCAGGACGTCGTCCTGACCCACCTGCATTACGACCACGCCGGCAACCACGACCTGTTCCCGACGGCCCGCTTCCACGTCCAGGAACGCGAGATGGCGTTCTGCACCGGCCGGTGCATGTGCCATCCGGAGGTCCGCCACCCCTTCGCCGCCGAGGACGTGAAAGCGATGGTGGACCGCCTGTTCGAGGACCGCGTCCGCTTCCGCGAGACGACCGACACGCTGTATCCGGGGATCACCCTCCACCGGGTCGGCGGCCATTCGGACGGCCTGCAGATCGTCCGAGTCCGGACCGCGCGCGGCTGGGTCGTACTGGCCTCCGACGCCGCGCACTTCTACGCCAATATCGGTCGCCGGCTCGCCTATCCCATCGTCTACAATGTCGGCGACATGTTCGAGGGCTACCGGACGGTCCGGCATCTGGCCGAGTCCGAGGATCACATCGTCCCGGGCCACGATCCGCAGGTTCTCGCGATCTACCCGCCGGCGTCCGCGGATGTCGCCGGCTGGATCGCGCGCGTCGACCTGCCTCCGACCGCTTCACCGACCTACTGACCGGAGGATTCCATGATCGTCGAGATGCGCGTTTACTACTGCGCCCCGACCCGATTGCCGGCCCTGCTGGAGCGGTTCCGCTCCACCACGCTCGGCTTCTTCCAGAAATACGGCATCGAGCAGGTCGGCTTCTGGACCACGCTCGTCGGTCCCGACAACCACGCGCTCACCTACCTGCTCAAGTGGGAGGACATGGCCCAGCGCGAGGCGCGCTGGAACGCCTTCCAGGCCGATCCGGACTGGATCGCCGCCCGCGCCGAGACCGAGAAGGACCGGCCGATCGTCGCCCGGATCGAGAACACCTTCCTCACCCCCACGGACTTCTCCGCCCTGCGCTGACGGGGACACGCGGCGCCGGGCCAGTCCGGCCGTCGCTCAGAGGGATATTCACGGCATGGAACAGAGAACCATCGGCGTCATCGGCCTCGGCATGATGGGCGATCCCATGAGCCGGTGCCTGGCCCGAGCGGGGCACGCGCTCCGCCTGCTGGACGCGGATGCCGGCCGTGCCGACGCGCTCGCCCGGGACCTCGGCGCGGCGACGCTCACGCGGGAGAACGCGTCCGAACTCGACCTGCTGATCACGATGCTGCCGAACTCGGCCATCGTCGAGGCGGTGCTGCTCGACGAGGGGTGGGCCGACGCGCTCCCGGCCGGGGCCACCGTGATCGACATGAGCTCGTCGGAGCCGGTGCGCTCCCGCGCCCTCGGCGAGACGCTCGCCGGGAAGGGGCTCGGCTATCTCGACGCGCCGGTCTCGGGCGGCGTGCGGCGGGCCGTGGACGGCACGCTCGCGATCCTCGTCGGCGGCGAGGCGGATCTCCTCGCCCGCTGGCGGCCGGTGCTGGAGGCGATGGGCTCATCCGTCCTGCATATCGGCCAAGCGGGATCGGGCCACGCCGCCAAGGCGCTGAACAACTTCGTCTCCGCCGCGGGCCTGCTCGCCACCGTCGAGGCGCTCCACGTGGCGCAGCGCTTCGGCATCGCGCCGGAGGCCATGACCGACGTGCTCAACGCCTCGTCCGGGCGCAGCAACACCTCCGAGAACAAGGTCAAGCAGTTCATGCTCAGCGGCAGCTTCGCCTCGGGCTTCTCGCTGAAGCTGATGGACAAGGATCTCGGCATCGCCGGGGCCCTGGCCCGATCGGTCGACTACCCGCTCGGGTTCGGCCGGCACTGCATCGAGACCTGGCACGCCATCGCCGCCGAGGTCGGGCCCGCGGCCGACCACACCGAGATGTACCGCCTGCTGGCCGAGGGAGCCTGAGACGATGGCGCTCCCGGATCTCAGACGCTTCTACATCGACGGCGCCTGGGTCGAGCCGGTCGCGGCCCGGCCGTTCCCGCTGATCGACCCCGCCACCGAGACGGCGTTCGGCACGCTCGCGCTCGGCGATGCCGAGGACGTCGACCGGGCCGTGCGCGCGGCCCGCGCCGCCTTCCCGACCTTCTCGGAGACGGCGCCCGCCGAACGCGTCGCGCTCCTCCGCCGGATCCTCGCGCTCTTCGAGGAGCGGTTCGAGATCTTCGCGGAGACGATCCGGCAGGAGATGGGCTCGCCCATCGGCTTCGCGCGCAAGGGGCAGGCGGCGCGGGGCCCGGCGCACCTCAACGCGCTCATCGCGGTGATGGAGCGCTTCGCGTTCGAGGAGGATCGCGGCACCACCCGGATCCGGCGCGAGCCGATCGGCGTCTGCGGCCTGATCACCCCCTGGAACTGGCCGATCAACCAGATCGTCGTGAAGATCGCCCCGGCGCTCGCGGCCGGCTGCACGATGGTGCTGAAGCCCAGCGAGTACTCGGCGGTCAGCGCGATGCTGTTCGCGCAGGTCCTGCACGACGCGGGCGTGCCGCCGGGCGTGTTCAACCTCGTGAACGGGGACGGCCCCGGCGTCGGCGCCGCGATCGCCGCGCATCCCGGGATCGACATGGTCTCGTTCACCGGGTCGACTCGCGCCGGGATCGAGATCGCCCGGGCGGCGGCCCCGACCATCAAGCGCGTCGCGCAGGAACTCGGCGGCAAGTCCGCCAACATCCTGCTGGAGGACGTCGACTTCGATCAGGCGGTCCGGCGTGGTGTCGCGGCCTGCTGCACGAATTCGGGCCAGTCCTGTTCGATCCCGACGCGGATGCTCGTGCCCCGGGCCCGGATGGACGAGGCGGCCGCCATCGCGGCCGAGGCGGCGGCGGGCTTCCGGCTCGGCCCGACCGCGGACCCCGAGACGGATCTCGGCCCGGTGGTCAACCGCACCCAGTACGAGCGCGTCGTCGGGCTGATCCGCACCGGCATCGCGGAGGGCGCGCGGCTCGTCGCCGGCGGCCCGGAGCGGCCGGACCACCTCGACCGCGGCTTCTACGTCCGCCCGACAATCTTCGCCGACGTGACCCCCGACATGACCATCGCGCGGGAGGAGATCTTCGGCCCGGTCCTGTCGATCCTCGCCTACGACAGCGAGGACGAGGCGATCGCGATCGCCAACGGCTCGCGCTACGGGCTCGCCGCCTACGTGCAGGGACGGGACCGCGACCGGGCGCGCGCCGTGGCGCGGCGGCTCATCGGCGGGCAGGTCCACATCAACTACCCGCCCCCGGACGTCCACGCGCCGTTCGGCGGCTACCGCCAGTCCGGCAACGGCCGGGAATGGGGCGAGGCCGGTCTCCAGGAATACCTCGAGACCAAGGCGATGATCGGCTTCGGCCTCGACTGAACCGTCCCGCGCGATGCGGCCGGCGCCCGCGCGCGTCGGCCCCGACCAGGAGAACCAGATGTCCGACGAGAGCGAGCTGTTCGGCCAGGGTTTCGAGAACCGCAAGACCGTCCTCGGCGCCGCCCATGTCGAGAAGTCCTGGGCCAATGCCGACGCGTTCAACCGTCCGGTCCAGAGGCTCGTGACCGAGTACTGCTGGGGCGCGGTCTGGGGCGACGAGACGCTGCCGTTCAAGACCCGCAGCATGCTCAACATCGCGATGCTGACCGCGATGAACCAGCACCACGAGCTCGGCGTCCACGTCAAAGGCGCGCTCAACAACGGCGTGACCCGGGACGAGATCCAGGCGGTGCTGATGCAGGCGCTCGTCTATTGCGGCGCCCCGGCGGCCCTGGCGGCCTTCCGGACCGCCTCCGCGGCGATCGCCGATTGGGACAGAGAGCACGCCAGCGGGCGCTGAGCCCGCACCCGCGCCCAGGTCCGACGCAGTCAGAAAACTCGCGCGGCAGACGAACAGGGAGGGAGACGCCATGTCGGTCACGTCGGCAGCCTTGGCAACGGACACGGCGGGCGCGCGCTCGGCCGCGTCCCAGTCGATCGAGGAGAAGCGGAAGAGCGCCATTCGCGGCGCGTTCTTCTCCGAATACATCGACATGTTCGACATCTATCTGCCGGTGGTCGCGCTGGCGCCAGTGATGTTCATGTTCCAGCCGAAGAACCTGTCTCCCCAGATGGAGACGGTGCTGGCCTCGCTGGTGTTCATCACAACCCTGCTCGGCCGCCCGATCGGCGCCCTCATCTTCGGCCTGATCGCCGACAAGGTCGGGCGTCGGGCCGCCTCGATCTACTCGGTGGCGGGCTTCGGGGTGATCACGCTGCTGATCGGCCTGCTGCCCGGCTACGAGACGCTCGGCCTCGCCTCGTACATCCTGCTGGTGCTGCTGCGCTTCCTCGACGGGATCTTCCTCGGGGGCGGCTACACCGGGGCGATGCCGCTCGCCATCGAGTATTCCAAGAAGGACAAGCGCGGCTTCGTCGGCGGCCTGATCATCGCGGGCTTCCCGGCCGCCTATGTCAGCATCAACCTCATCACGATGCTGATGTTCTACCTGTTCCCGCTCGACGGGCCCGGGTCGCCCTACACGGTCTGGGGCTGGCGCATCCCCTTCATCGTCGGCGCGGCGCTGGCCGGCCTGCTCGCCCTCTACTACGTCCACAAGGTCTCGGAATCGGAGGTCTGGAAGAAGGAGGCCGCCGCCGGGGGCGAACAGGCCGAGGCATCGCCCATGGCGGGCCTGTTCACCGGGAAGGGCGGGCGCGACCTCCTGCAGGTCCTGCTGCTGATGACCGGCTTCTGGACGACGCAGAACATCATCACGATCTACATGCCGACCGGTCTGCTGGTGAAGACCCTGCACCTCAACGGCTTCGCGCTGACCGCGACGCTGATGATCTGCTACACGATCCTGTTCTTCAGCTACATCGGCTCCGGCCTGCTCGGGCAGGTCATCGGCCGCCGGCGGTTCTTCGTGATCGTCGGCCCGCTGATCGCGACGGTGGGCGCGTACATCCTCTACACGCTGACCGTCACGCCCGAGATGGCGTTCGGCACCCGCGTGCTGCTGGTCAGCCTCCTGGCGGTGATCGTGACCTCGCCCTGGGGCGTCATCGTCACCTACATCAACGAGCGCTTCGCCACGGATGTCCGCGCCACCGGCTTCGGCATCGGCTTCAGCCTCTCGGTGGTGATCCCGTCCTTCTACGCCTTCTACATGGACTGGCTGAGCGCGCTGATGCCGCTCGCGCTGACGCCCGTGGTCCTGCTGATCGTCGGCGGCCTGATCGGCACCGTGGGCGCGCTCATCGGCCCGGAGACCAAGGACGTCGATTTCGGCACCGGCCACTGAGCCGGACGCCGCGCGGAGGACGCAGCATGAACGGGAACCGGATCGGCTTCATCGGGCTCGGCAACATGGGCGGCCGCATGACGCGCCGCCTGACCGGCGCGGGGATCGATGTGGTCGGCTACGACACCGACCGGGAGGCCGCCGCGCGCTGGGGCGCGACGGACGCGGGCTCGATCGCCGCGGTCGTCGGTGAGACGGACGTGGTCCTGATGTCCCTGCCCGACAGCAAGGTGGTCGAGCGCGTCGTGCTCGGCGCGGGCGGGGTCCTCGCGGGCTGCCGGGACGGGCAGATCGTCGTCGACCTCAGCACGGCCTCGGCCAGCTCGACGCGCCGCATCGCCGCGGCGCTGGCCGAGCGCGGCGTCGCCTACGTCGACGCGGGCATCTCCGGAGGCGCCGCCGCGGCCGAGAAAGGCACGCTGACCCTGATGGTCGGCGGCGATCCCGCCGTCATCGACCGGCTGGGCTGGGTGTTCGCGCCGATCGCCCAGAAGGTCGTCGTGATGGGCGGATCGGGGGCCGGCCACACGACCAAGCTGCTCAACAACTTCCTGAACGCGGTCAGCCTCGCCGCCACCGCGGAGGTCATGGTCGCGGGCCGGAAGGCCGGGCTCGACCTGCACCGGCTCCTGGAGGTGCTGAACGCCTCCAGCGGCGTCAACTTCGCGACGCTGAACCGTTTCCCGAAGATCGTTGACGGCGACTACCTGGAAGGCGGCCTGACCGGCAAGCTGATGACCAAGGACGTCGTGCTCTACACCGATCTCCTGCACGAGCTCGGCGTCGCCTCCCTCAACGCGTCCGGCCCGATGGCGAGCTTCGGCCTCGCCACGGCGCTCGGCTACGGCGACGTCATCTCCAACCGCGTCGTCGACGCCATCGGCGACGTCTCCGGCGGTGTCCGGCTCCACGGCAACCGACACGAGAACTGAGAGGATACGATGCAGATCTTCCACGGCCGCGAGAACAGCGCGAAGTCCGAGAGCCGCGGGCCGACCTTCACCGGGCAGGTCTGGGCCGATCCGGTGATGCCGTCGACGGGCGGCGTGATGATCAACAACGTCTTCTTCACGCCCGGCGCGCGGACCTTCTGGCACGCGCACGCGCAGGGCCAGATCCTGCAGGTCACCGCCGGCAAGGGCTGGATCTGCGTCGCGGGCCAGCAGGCGCAGCCGATCCGCGCGGGCGACACCGTCTGGATCCCCGCGGACGAGCGGCACTGGCACGGCGCGGCCGCCGACAGCTACCTGCTCCACACGGCCATCTCGCTCGGCAAGACCGACTGGCAGGACGAGGTGGTCGAGGCCGATTATGCCGGAGCCACGGCATGACCGGGCCCGCGCCGAGCCCGGAGAGCCTCCGGCACACCGTGCAGGGCGAGCTCGGTTACTGGGACGCGGAGCAGGCGGCCCTCGCCGAACTGGCCCCGGGCTTCCTCGACGCCTGGGCCCGGCTGGCGATGGTCCCGGTGCGCAAGAACCATCTCGGCGCCAAGGACCGCGCCCTGATCGCGCTCTCGGCCGCGACGGCCGCGACCCACCTCTACGCGCCCGGGACGCGCCGCCAGATCCGCAACGCCCTCGACGCGGGCGCGACGGCCGACGAGATCACGGAGGTGCTCGCGCTCACGGCGACCCTCGGCATCCACGCCTGCAACATCGGCGTGCCGCTGCTGCTGGAGGTGCTGGAGGAGGCCGGTCAGCGGAGCGGCCCCGCGCCGCTGACGCCGCGGCAGGAGCAGCTGAAATCCGACTTCACCCGCGACCGGGGCTACTGGCACGCGTTCTGGGACGGTCTCCTCGAACTCGATCCCGACCTGTTCGAGGGCTACCTCGACTTCTCGGCCTGGCCCTGGCGCCACGGCGTGCTCACGCCGAAGATGAAGGAGTTCGTCTACTGCGCCTTCGACGCGGCGGCGACGCACCTCTACGTGCCGGGCCTGAAGATGCACATGAAGAACGCCCTCGGTTACGGGGCGACCAAGGAGGAGCTGATGGAAGTCCTCGAGATCGTCAGCCTGATCGGCATGCACGGCGCGGAACTGGCCGCGCCGATCCTGCGCGACGAACTGGCCGTGCGGGGCCGGGGCTGACCGACGCGCGCCGAGGCACGCCTTGCCACCCGAGGCTGCGCCATGCCACCGCTTCGGCTCGCCAGCGATCCCCGAATCCCCAGCGATGAACAAGATCAGGGCCATCCAGCCGGACACGCTCCGGCAAAAGGTCGAGGACGCCGTCCGCGAGGCGATCACGTCGGGCGTCTACGCCCCCGGCGAGCGGCTGATCGAGCGCGAGTTGTGCGAGGGGCTCGGCGTCAGCCGCGCCTCCGTGCGCGAGGCCCTGCGCCGGCTCGAGGCCGAGAAGCTCGTCCACACGGTGCCGCATCGCGGCCCGGTCGTGGCCTCGATCTCGGTGGAGGAGGCGCGTCAGCTCTACGCGCTGCGGGCCGTGCTGGAGGGCTACGCGGCGCACGAATTCGCCACCCAGGCCACGGACGCGGCGATCGCCGAGTTCGGACGCGCTGCCGGTGATCTGCGCGAGGCTGCCGGCAGCGGCGACACGGACCGCGTCCTGCGCGCCAAGGGCGTCCTGTACGACGTGATGCTCAGCCATTGCGGGAACGATCTGGTCCGCGAGACCCTTCGCGGCTTCTACTCGCGGATCAACCTGCTGCGCGCGACATCGCTGATGCATCCCGAGCGGCTGCCGAACAGCCTCGCCGAGATCGACGCCCTCGTCGCGGCCTTCCGGGCCCGGGACGCCGCGAAGGCCGATCAGCTGGCCCGCCTCCACGTCACCAACGCGTGCGCGGTCGCCCTCAAGCAGCTCGCGTTCCGCATCGCGCAGACGTCCCTCGACGCGGTGAGCTGAGCGCGCGGACCCTGCGCGGGGGAGGGCGGCGATGTCGCCTCCGCGGCGACGCCCGTGGCCGAGGCGGTCCAGATGATCGATGCCCTGTCGGCGATGTCGAGCGCCCTGCGCCGAGCGACCGGCGGCAACACGCCTTGCGGTCCCCCGGCGGAAGGCCCAGAACCGCACGGTCCTTGCTTCCCCATGCTGGCGCCACGGGAGTTCGTCGCTTGGTCCGGACCGTCTGCCCGCACGATTGCCCCTCCGCCTGCAGCCTCGACGTTGAAGTCGCGGACGGGCGCGTCGTCTCGGTCCGGGGCGGCGACAACCCCTACACGGCCGGGGTGATCTGCGCGAAGGTCAGCCGCTACGGCGAGCGCGTCCACCACCCGGACCGGATCCTCCACCCCATGGAGCGCGTCGGGCCGAAGGGCGGCGGGGCGTGGCGCCGGATCTCCTGGGACACGGCGCTCGACCGGCTGGCCGCGGCCTTCTCCGAGACGGCGGACCGTTGGGGGCCGGAGGCGGTCTGGCCGTACAACTCGGGCGGCACCATGGGCCTCGTCCAGCGCGACGGCATCCACCGGCTGACCCACGTGATGGGCTACTCGCGGCGCAAGCGCACCATCTGCACGGCGGTGGCGATCGCGGGCTGGAGCGCCGGGGTCGGCCGGATCGCCGGGCCGGATCCGCGCGAGATGGCGCTGTCCGACCTGATCGTGGTCTGGGGCGGCAACCCGGTCAGCACGCAGGTCAACGCGATGACCCACATCAGCCGCGCCCGCAAGACGCGCGGCGCCAAGCTGGTGGTGATCGATCCGTACCGCACCGGGACCGCGGCGGCGGCCGACCTCCACCTCGCGCCCCGGCCCGGGACCGACGGGGCGCTGGCCTGCGCGGTGCTCCACGTCCTGTTCCGCGACGGCCACGCGGACCGGGCCTATCTCGCCGCGCACGCGCAGGACACGGCCGCGCTGGAGGCGCATCTGGCGTCGCGCACGCCCGAATGGGCGGCGGCGATCACCGGCCTGGAGCCCGCCGCGATCGAGGCCTTCGCGGCCCTCTACGGCAACACGCCGCGCAGCTACATCCGCTGCGGTTTCGGCTTCACCCGGAGCCGCAACGGCGCGGTGAACCTGCACGCGGTGACCTGCCTGCCGACCGTCACCGGCGCGTGGCAGCACCCGGGCGGCGGCGCCCTCTGGCAGCACGCCGCGATCTTCAACTGGGACAAGACCCTGACGGAGGGTCTCGACGCCAGGGCGCCGGGCGTGCGCGAGCTCGACATGAGCCGGATCGGCGCCGTGCTCGCCGACGATCCCGACGCCCTGCAGGGCGGGCCCCCGGTCCGCGCCATGCTGATCCAGTCGGCCAATCCCGCGGTCTCCGCGCCCGACAGCGCCCGGGTGCGCGCCGGGCTCGCGCGGCCGGACGTGTTCGTGGCCGTGCACGAGCAGTTCCTGACCGAGACGGCCGCGCTCGCCGACCTCGTGCTGCCGGCCACCACCTTCCTGGAGCACGACGACATCTACGGGGCCGGCGGCCACAGCCACATCCAGGCCGGCCCCGCGATCCTGGAGCCGCCGGGCGCGTGCCGCTCGAACCACGCGCTTCTCTCCGAGCTCGCCGCCCGGCTCGGCGCGGAGCACACGGGCTTCCGCCTGAGCGCCCGGGACCTCGCCGACGCGACCCTGGCGCGCTCCGGCTGGGGCGGCCTCGACAGGCTGGAGGCGGAGGGCTGGATCGACGCGCAGCCGGACTTTGCCGAGAGCCACTTCCTGAACGGGTTCGGCCATCCCGACGGGCGCTTCCGCTTCGCGCCCGACTGGGCGTCACTGGGCCCGCGCGCGGCCGGGATGCCGTCCCTGCCGGATCACTGGCCGGAGGCCGAGCCCGCCGACGCGGAGCACCCGTTCCGCATGATCGCCCCGCCGGCCCGCCAGTTCCTCAACGCGACCTTCACCAACGTGCCCGAGTCGCTCCGCCGCGAGGGGCGGCCGACCTGCCTGATCCACCCCGCGGACGGTGACCGGCTCGGGATCGGCACGGGCGACGCCGTCGAGGTCGGCAACGCCCGCGGCCGGGTTCGGCTGCACGCGCGGCTCGCCGAGGGGCAGCAGCGGGGCGTCGTCGTGGTCGAGAGCCTGTGGCCGAGCGCGGCCTTCATCGGCGGGGGCAGCGGGATCAACGCGCTGATCGGGTCCGCGCCGGCCGCGCCCAACGACGGCGCCGCCTTCCACGACACCGCGGTCTGGGTCCGCGCGGCCTGAATTCCGGACCGCACCGGGCTGAGGCCGCACCGGCCTGCGCGGGCGGGCTATTTCTCGACGAAGGCCTTCTCGATGACGTAGTGGGCAGCCTCGCCGTGGTTGCCCTCCTCGTAGCCGCGCGACGTCAGGAGCTCGCGGGTGTCGCGGATCATGTCGGGGCTGCCGCAGAGCATGAAGCGGTCGTTCTCGATCGCCATCGGCGGCAGGCCGATATCCTCGAACAGCTTGCCCGAGACCATCAGGTCGGTGATCCGGCCGCGGTTGCGGAACGGCTCGCGGGTCACGGTCGGGTAGTAGACCAGCTGGTTCGAGATCATCTCGCCCAGGAACTCGTGGCGCGGCAGCGTCTCGGTGATGGTCTCGCCGTAGGCGAGTTCCTGCACCTGCCGGCAGCCGTGGACCAGCACGACCTTCTCGAACCGGTCGTAGGCCTCGGGATCCTTGATGATCGACAGGAACGGCGCCAGCCCGGTGCCGGTGCCCAGCAGGTACAGGTTGCGGCCCGGCAGCAGGTTGTCGAGCACCAGCGTGCCGGTGGGCTTCTTGCCGACGATGATCGGGTCGCCGACCTTCAGGTGCTGCAGCTTCGAGGTCAGCGGGCCGTCCTGGACCTTGATCGAGAAGAACTCCAGCTCCTCCTCGTAGTTGGCCGAGACCACCGAGTAGGCGCGCAGCAGCGGCCGGCCCTCGACC
>NZ_FOZY01000027.1:0-87321 GCF_900116245.1 Methylobacterium sp. yr668
GATATCCTCGAACAGCTTGCCCGAGACCATCAGGTCGGTGATCCGGCCGCGGTTGCGGAACGGCTCGCGGGTCACGGTCGGGTAGTAGACCAGCTGGTTCGAGATCATCTCGCCCAGGAACTCGTGGCGCGGCAGCGTCTCGGTGATGGTCTCGCCGTAGGCGAGTTCCTGCACCTGCCGGCAGCCGTGGACCAGCACGACCTTCTCGAACCGGTCGTAGGCCTCGGGATCCTTGATGATCGACAGGAACGGCGCCAGCCCGGTGCCGGTGCCCAGCAGGTACAGGTTGCGGCCCGGCAGCAGGTTGTCGAGCACCAGCGTGCCGGTGGGCTTCTTGCCGACGATGATCGGGTCGCCGACCTTCAGGTGCTGCAGCTTCGAGGTCAGCGGGCCGTCCTGGACCTTGATCGAGAAGAACTCCAGCTCCTCCTCGTAGTTGGCCGAGACCACCGAGTAGGCGCGCAGCAGCGGCCGGCCCTCGACCTCCAGGCCGATCATGGTGAACTCGCCGTTGCGGAACCGGAACGCCGGATCCCGCGTCGTGCGGAACGAGAACAGGTTGTCGGTCCAGTGGTGGACCGACAGAACGCGCTCCTCGTAGAACTTGCTCATCGACGGATCAGTCCTCGCTCAGGCGGACGCCGGGTCGGCAGTCCCGAACAGGTCGAGCAGCTTTCCGCCGCGGCCGTCCCACGCCGCGGCGTCGTCGGCCGGCTCGGTCCTCTCGGTGATGTTGGGCCAGAGATCGGCGTACTTGGCGTTGAAGGTCTTCCAGCCCGCCATCTCCGGTTCGGTGTCGGCCCTGATGGCATCGGCCGGGCATTCGGGCTCGCAGACGCCGCAATCGATGCACTCGTCCGGTTTGATCACCAGCATGGTCTCGCCGACGTAGAAGCAGTCGACCGGGCAGACCTCGACGCAGTCGGTGTACTTGCAGCGGATGCAGTTCTCGGTGACGACATAGGTCATGACTTCGCACCTCGGCGCAGGGGTCAGAGCAGCGCGGGGAGATCCTGGCCCTCGAGATCGATCGCCAGTCCCTTCATCGCCTCGGCGCTGACCTCGCCGCCCATCGCGCGGAGGCTCTCCTCGCGGATCAGCGACATCAGCCCCCGGCGCAGGCCCAGGAACTCGGACGACAGGGTCAGGGCCGGCTGGCGCGGGCGGGGCAGGGGCACCACGACTTCGGCCTTGATGCTCCCGGGACGCGCGGTCATCACGTAGACGCGGTCGGAGAGGAAGATCGCCTCGTCGATGTCGTGGGTCACGAACAGCACCGAGATCTTCAGGCGCTGCCACATGTTGGTGAGGATCTGCTGCATGATCAGCCGCGTCTGCGCGTCCAGGGCGCCGAACGGCTCGTCGAGCAGCAGGATGCGCGGGCCGGTGGCGAGCGCGCGCACGATGCCGACACGCTGCTTCATCCCGCCGGACAATCGGTCCGGATAGTGGTTCTCGAACGCCGTGAGGCCGGCGAGGCCGAGCAGCGTCCGCGCCTGACGCTCGCGCTCGCTGCGCCGGACGCCCTTCATCTTCAGGCCGAACTCGACGTTCTCGCGCACCGTCTTCCAGGGAAACAGTGAGTATTGCTGGAAGATCATGCCGCGATCCGCGCTCGGTCCCGCGATCGCCTCGCCGTCGACGGTGACCCGCCCGGACGACGGCTTGAGGAAGCCGGCCAGCGCGTTGAGCAGCGTCGACTTCCCGCAGCCCGAGGGCCCGATGATCGACACGAACTCGCCGGGATGGACGGTGAGCGAGGCGTTCGAGACGGCCTCGACGGACCCCTCCATCGTCTCGTAGCGCAGGCAGAAGTCGCTGACCTCGATCAGGCCCCGGCTCGATTCGGCCATGGCAAGCTCCCGATTGGTGACGCGCGTGGAGGACCGGTCCGGCGAGGGCCGCGCCGGGCGGCTGGCCGAGGCCTAGCGGGCCGCGGCCCAGGGCATGACGAGGCGGCCCACGAGACGGATCGCGAAGCTGGAGCCGAGGCCGAGCAGCCCGATCGTGATCATGCCGAGGGCGATGTCCGGGTACTGGACCAGCGAGTAGGCTTCCCAGGTGAAGTAGCCGATGCCGAACTGGCCGGAGATCATCTCGGCGGCGATCAGCGAGACCCAGGCCACGCCCATTCCGACCGTCAGCCCGGTGAAGATCTGCGGCAGCGAGGCCGGCAGGTAGACTTCGCGGAACACCGCCGCCTCGCGGGCGCCGAGGCAGCGTGCGGCCCGCACCAGGACCGGGTCGACCTGGACCATGCCCTGGAGGGTGTTGATCAGGATCGGGAAGAACGAGCCCAGGAAGGTGATGAAGACGATCGAGCCCTCGTTGGTCGGCCAGAGCATGATCGCCATCGGCACCCAGGCGATCGCCGGGATCGGCCGCAGCACCTCGCAGATCGGGAAGGCGATCTCGCGCAGGAGGCGGTAGCGCCCCATGAGGAGCCCGAGCGGCACGGCGACGCCGCCGGCCAGGAGAAATCCGAAGAGGATCCGGCGGCAGGAGATGAGCACGTGGTCGCCGAAGTTCGGGCTGCGCAGGGCGATCGCCGCGCGGTCCACGACGTCCATCGGCGTCGGGATGTTCAGGAACCGCACGTAGAGGGTCACGCGGTTCGCGGTCAGATACTGCCAGAGCGCGACGAACAGGATCAGGGAGGTGAGCCCGATCAGCGCGGCTCGGAAGGCGCCGTGATGCAGCCGCAGCCAGCGGCGGACGCGGCCGGTCGCGGGGCGGGTGGACGCGGCCGGCGGCGGGAGGGGCGCCGCCCGCGGCGGGCGCGACTCGGCGGCGGGCCGGAGAGCGACAGCTTCCATGCGGTTCTAGCCTCCCGTCACAGCGGCCTTCAGGGCCTCGTCGTAGGGCATCACCGTGCCGCCGCCCCGCGCCGCGGCCTCGGCGTCCTGCTTCAGCAGGAACGGCGCGATGCCGCCCTTGCCGTCGACGACGTAGAAGGCCTCCCGGGCGAACAGCTTGATGCCGCGGGCCGTGTCGAAGACGTAGGCGACATCGACGGCCTGCCCCTTGGACTTCATCTCGTTCAGCGCGCCGAGCGTGCAGGCCGCGCTCGCGTAGGGCTGGATCGCCCCGCCCTTCACCCAGATCTCGCCGGCCTTGCGCGGCTCGGTGACGGGCCTCTTGCAGTACGTGTCCTCGCCGCGCACCTCGTAATTGGCGGTGCTCGCGCGCTGCTGCGCGTAGTCCAGGCCGCGCTCGGCGAAGACCTTGCGCAGCGGCCCGTCGTCGACCCACGGACCGACGTCGAACGTCTTGATCCGGTCGAGCCGCTGCAGGACCTTGACGTCCTCGCGGGCGGCCTCGACCAGCTGCGGCTTGATCGTGGGATCGACGGTCATGATCCCGCCGGGCCCGAGGAAGATGTAGACTACCTCCTTGTCGGTGCCGGTCCAGGCCGCGATCTGCTCGGCGGCGCGCTTCGGATCGGCCTTGACCCAGGCGTCGGCGTCGAGGACGGCCTTCAGGTAGGCCTCGACGATCTCGGGGTAGCGGTCGGAGAAGTCGGAGCGCACGACCACGCCGTGCCAGGTCGGGAGGTTGGTCTCGACGCCATCGAACACTTTGCGCGCGAAGCCGCGGAACGGCAGAAGCTCGGCGAAGGGGACGAAATCCGCGTGCGCGTCGATCTTCCGTTCCTGGAGATTGGTCGAGCCGACCTCCGGGCTCTGGCTGACCAGGCGGAAATAGGTGGCCGGGTAGCCCTTGTCCTGCAGCGCCTTCAGGACCATCCCGTGGGCCGCCGACCCGAAGGGCACGCTGACGACCTTGCCTTTCAGATCCTCGAAAGAGAAGTATTCGGAAGCTTTGTTGACCACGATCCCGTTGCCGGATCCGTGGAGATTGTAGGCGGCGACCGCGATCAGCCGCGATTGGCTCTCGGGATTGTTCTGGAACGTCGCGCCGTTGACGACGAGCGGGTAATCGCCCATCGCGCCGAACTGCAGCTTCCCGGCCATCATGCCGTTCGTGACCGGCGGCCCGGACGTGAAGTTCTGCCAGTCGAGCTGGATGGTCGTGCCGGCGTACTTGCCGGTCTTGGGCAGGTACTTCTCCAGCAGCTTAAGCTGGCGGATCACCACGCCGACCGTCGCGGTGTTGGTCGTCGTGTCCTGCGTGCCGATGCCGACGGTGAGGGTCTCGGCGCGGGCCGGTGCCCCGATCCCAGCGCCCGCCAGCGCGAGGAGCGCGAGAGCGGAGACCGATCTGAGCCCGGGAAATCGTCCAGTCATCGCCCGCTCCAACATTTCGGCCCGATGTCGCGAAGACATCGACGGCATGATCGGGCGCTGCGGCGCGTCCGATCAAATGCCGAGGACGCCTGCGGGTCGATTAGTTGCGCAAAAAAGTCGAGCGGCTCCGGATGTGCTGCGGTTTTGTGCGGGACGCTCGCGTTTTAGGCGCATTCCTCGCCGCCGCGCATCGCCGCGAGGATGTCGGGACGCAGCACGACGATCTGCGTGCGCCGCGTGACGAGGACGCCCTGCTCCGAGAGCCGCTTCAGGCTGATCGTCACCCATTGCCGTGTGGCGCCGACCATGTGGGCGAGGTCGGCGTGCGTGAAGGTCGCCGCGATCACCGTCCCGTCCTCCTCCGCGACGCCGTAGAGGTCGCACAGGTGCAGGAGCAGGTGGGCGAGGCGCTCGGTGATCGAGCGGGTCCCGAGCATCTGGGCCAGGGTCGAGTAGCAGCGGCCCTTGAAGGTCAGGCCGTCGATGACCCCGATCGCGAGGGCCGGGATCTGCGTCACGAGCTGCCGGAGCGCCTTGGCCGGCAGGTGCAGCACGCTGGAATTGCTCGCCGCCATGCCCGACCATTTGTGGAGGCCGGCGCCGAACACGTCGGGACCGCCGACGAAGTTGCCGGGGTACCAGTAGGCCAGCGTGATCTCGCGACCGGACGGCGCGGCGTAGAAGACCCGGATGCGGCCGCTCTCGACGATCCAGATCCCGTCGTTGGGCGTCTCCTGGGTGAACAGGGTCGCGCCGCGGTAGAGCACGCGGCGCCGGCCCTTTTCCAGCACGAGGGCGACTTCGCGCTCGGTCAGCCCGTCGAGGAGAGGGCGCTGCCCGGTTCCGGCCTTGGGCGCGGCCTCGGACAGCAGGAGGGCGCTCGCCTGGGTCTGGAGCCCCGCCGGGGCCTGAGACGGGCGTATCGGCGCCGTGGTCTGCATTGCCGCCTCCAGCATCCTACCTGCCGCGGCGCAGCAAACCCTGTACCAGCTCTAAACTGGCCGCCGGCACCGGCAGCGTCTGGATATCGCGGAGCCGAGCGGACGTGAAGCGGCGCCGCACCCGGAGGATGCGGCGCCGCGACGAGGCCGAGACGGCCGGATCGATCAGGGGCGTCCCTGACAGCGTCCGATCGCCCACTGGATGAGCTTGCGCACGTCGGGATCGGGATCGTTGGCGGCCGCCTCGAGGGCCGAGAGGCCCCGCGGGTCGGCGATCTCGCCGAGGGCCGCGGCCGCCTCCTTGCGCAGGTTGCTGACCTCCGAGGTCAGCGCCCGTCCCAGGATCTCGACGGCCGCCGGCGCCCCGATCCGGCCCAGGGCATTGGCCGCCTTGGTGCGGACCTGCCAGACGGGATCGTCCATCACGGCGATCAGGGGCGCCGTCGCCTCGGGCAGCCGGATCTTGGCGCAGGAGACGGCCGCCTCCTCGCGAACCTGCCAGTGCTCGTCGGACAGGCCGGCGATCAACGTGCCGATGCCCGGACCGCCGGGGCGCAGGAAGACCAGCGCCGCCATCGTGGCGCGCCGGACCGTCGGGTCGGGATCACCCGCGGTGGCGATCAGCGCCGGCAGCGCCTCCTCGGCCTTGAGGTAGCCGATGACGCCGAGACCTTCGCGGCGCACCTCCGGGGACGGGCTCTGGAGCGCCTTCAGCGCGGCCGACAGGGCGTCCGGCAGGACGAGCTCGCGCAGGGCCCGCAGGGCGGAGGCCTGCACGAACGGGTCGGTGTGCGCGGCGCGCTCGATCAGGAGCGGCCCGCAGGCCGGCTCCTTCTTCTCGGCCAGGGTATCGGCGGCGGTGCGGCGCACGGCCTCGTCGTCGTCCTCCAGGGACCGCACGAGGCCCTCGACGACGTCCGCGCCGTCGTGCTCGTCCAGCGCCTTGGCCGCCGCGGCGCGGACGGCCGCGTCCGGATCGCCGAGGCCCTTGAGGAGCAGGACCTTCGCCGCGGGCCCGACGGCCTCGGCGAGCTCCATCATCGCGACGCGCCGGACGCCGGAGTCGGCACTCGCGCAGCGCTCGGCCACGTCGTCGAGATCGTCGTCGAAGGAATCGAACACGGGGCTCATGGTCGGCCTCAGCGCAGCAGGTAGGGAATATTGACCTTTACCGCGTTCGTCGGGCAGTCGACCTCGCAGGGCATGCAGTACCAGCACTCGTCGTACTTCATGTAGGCCTTCTGCCGGGTCTCATCGATCGCGAGGATGTCGAGCGGGCAGACGTCGACGCAGACGCGGCAGCCCTTCTCGGCGATGCACTTGGCGTCGTCGATGACGACCGCGGCGCTGCTGGCCTGATTGATGATCGGCATGGATCGATCTCCGGTACGGTGCGGGATTACTCGGCGGCGGCCGGCGTCTTGATGCGGAGCTGGTGGTAGGCGCCCATCTCCTCGGCGGCGACCGGCACGATGAACGGGTCGACGGCGCGCTTCGCGTGGGCCATCCGGCCCTGGCCGTCCTTGAACAGGACCGTGTGGCAGGCCCACTCGGCGTCGTTCGTCTCGGGATAGTCGACGCGCAGGTGGTAGAAGCCCCAACGGCTCTCGGTGCGGTAGAGCGAGGCGGCCGCCGCCATGTCGGCGCAGTCGAGGATCGTCTGCATCTCGAGCGCCCGGTGCAGCTCGTGCGGGTCGCGGGCGCAGAGCAGGTCGAGGTCCTCGCGGATCTCGGCGAAGCGGCGCTGGCCGAGCTCCATCTTCGCCGTCACCTTCGGCGGCTCGAGATAGTCGTTCACCAAGCGGCGGGTCTTGAACTCCATCTCGTGCGGGGTGAGCCCGTCGACGCGCCGGGTCGGTGCCAGGACCCGTTCGCGCTCGACCGCGATGTCCGCCGGGTCATGGTCGGCGAGGGCGTTGGCCGTGCAGTAGGCGGCGGCGTCGGCCCCGGCGATGCCGCCGTTCACGAAGGCGCCCAGCATGTAGTTGTGCGGCACGCTCGCCATGTCGCCGACCGCGTAGAGGCCGGGGACCGTCGTGCGCGCGAACTCGTCGACGAAGACGCCCGAGGCCGAGTGGCCCGAGCAGAAGCCGATCTCGGAGATGTGCATCTCCACGGGACGCTGGCGGTAATTGGTGCCGCGCCGCTCGTGGAAGCGTCCGCGGGAGGGGCGCTCGTTCGAGTGCAGGATCGTCTCGATCTCGGAGATCGTCTCCTCGCGCAGATGGTCCATCTTGAGGAAGACCGGGCCGTTGCCGCCCTGCAGCTCGCGCCAGAACTCGAGCATCATCTGTCCGGACCAGTAATCGCACTCGATGAAGCGTTCGCCGCGATTGTTGGCCGTGTATCCGCCGAACGGGCCGGTGACGTAGGCGCAGGAGGGGCCGTTATAGTCCTTGATCAGCGGGTTGATCTGGTAGCACTCGAGGTTCGCGAGCTGCGCGCCCGCGTGGTAGGCCATCGCGTAGCCGTCGCCGCAATTCGCCGCGTTCTCGTAGGTCCCGAACAGGTACCCGGAGGCCGGCAGGCCGAGGCGGCCGGCGGCCCCGCAGGCCAGGATCACCGCCTTGGCCTTCACCACCAGGAACTCGGAGGTGCGGGTGTTGACGCCGATCGCTCCGGCGATGCGCCCGTCCGCGCCCTTCAGCAGGCGCGTCGCCATGTACCGGTTGGTCACGCCGACCTGGAGGCGGCGGAGCTGCCGGTAGAGGACCTTCTTGACGTTGTGCCCTTCCGGCATCGGCAGCACGTAGGTCCCCATGTGGTGGACCTTGCGCATGTTGTACTCGCCCGAGCCGTCCTTCTCGAATTTGACCCCGAGCTTGTCGAGGTACTGGATCATCGGGAACGACCCCTGCGCGTAGGCCATCACCGCCTTCTGATTGACGATGCCGTCGTTGGCGACGGTGATTTCCTTCACGTACTGCTCGGGGGTGGCGTAGCCCGGCACGACGGCGTTGTTCAGCCCGTCCATGCCCATGCTGATCGCGCCCGAGCGCTTGACGTTGGCCTTCTCCATCAGGACGACCCGGAGCTTCGGATCGGCTTCCTTGGCCTTGATCGCGGCCATCGGACCGCCGGTGCCGCCGCCGATCACCAGGATGTCGGTCTCGATAATCTCGGTCTTCGTCGCGGATTCGAACGCGTTCATGGCAAGATCTCGCGTCAGGTCAGGGGCGGGGCGTGTGGGATCGCCGGAGGATCGGATCGTGCGGTCAGGCGGCCTGCGCGGCGTCGGAAGGGCCGTCGACGGCCTCGGCGACGAGGGCGCGCAGGTAGGACCAGGGGAAGATCCCGCGGGCGTGGCCGTCGGAGAACGCGATGTGGACGGCGTAGCCGCCCATCGGTTCGACCCGCGCGACCGCGATGTCGGCGGCGGCCTGAGGAAAGCGTCGCTCGACCCGGTCACGGGTGCACCACGCGCAGCGGCAGCGCAGCCGCAGCCGCTCCGCCGACAGCGTCGCGGTCAGCCCGTCGCGCCATTGCAACCGGAGGCCGGTCCCGCCGCGCGCGAGGGTGGCGGCCTCCGGGATCGCCTCGGGATCGAAGGGGGGCGGGTTCGGAACCCCGGTCGCGTGGTGTGCCATCCGCTCCTCCTCTGTGCCGGCGTCACAGAAGCCGAGGGGCGGGCGATCCGACAGCAATTAGTTGCTCAGAATCTCAGTCAGGCCGCCGGCCGTGGCGACACCGACCGGCTCGGAGACCGGAGCCGGGCCGTCCGCCGCGGCTGCCCGCGGACAGCGACCGTCCGGTGATCCGGACCTACGGCTCGGTCGTCTTCGTCTCGGGCCCGCAGATGCCCCTGAGTGCCGTCCAGGCGGCGCCGGACAGGATCTGGCGTTCGGCCGCCGCAGGGCCCGCCTGGGCACGGATCGCGGCGGCGCGCTCGCGCGTGAAGGGATGGCTGCGCAGCAGGTCCAGCACATCGCTCTTCCCGTCGTGCTTGTCCTTGGCGATGCGCTCGAGGATGTCGGCGAGCGCCGCGCCGTTGCCGCCCGCGCGGGTCATGAGGTCGACCGCGTAGGCGTCCGCCGCCCGCTCGGCGTCGCGGCTGTAGCCGGCCGAGAGCACCGCGTCGCCCAGCGCGATGATGATGGTCGAGCCGGTCAGGTCCCCCAGGACGAGGCTCAACAGGAACGAGGTGCCCGACGCCCGGATGAGGGAGCGGGTCGGATCGCGTCGGCGGACGTGGCCGAGCTCGTGCGCCAGGACCGCCGCGGCCTCGTCGGCCGACCGCGCCCGCGCGATGAGGCTCGAGAGCACGATCACGCGGGCGCCCGGCAGGGCGAAGGCGTTGGCCGTGCCGTGCCGCCGCACGCTGACGGCCACCTCGGGAGGCAGCGAGCCCTCCGCCCGACCGGCCGCGACGAGGCGGGCCACGAGCGTGTCGAGCGCCGCGCGGCCCGCCGGTTCCGCGCAGGCCGGCGGGTCGCCGAGGAAGCGCAGGACCTGCGGTTCCGCCACCGCCCCGAGCCGCGACTCGGCCGCGTCCGGCACCAGCGGGGCCAGCAGCCCGGCGATCTGCGGGACGCCGAAGACCGCCACGAGCAGGACCGAGAGACCGGCCGCGAGAGACCAGAGCACGAGCCGCACCGTGCCGCCCGAGCGCTCCCGGCGATGGAGGTCCGGGCAGCGCGCCGCGAGCGCGGCGGCGAGCGTCGCGTCCGAGAACTCCACGCGGACCGGCTCGCCGGCCGGACCGATCCGCATCAGCGGCGGCAGGTAGACGGCGGCGCGCAGGTCGAGCAGGTTCCAGTCCTGGGCGATCCCGGGCCCGGAGACGCGGAAGCGGTCGTCGAGGCGCAGCGCGACGGGATGTGCCCGCGCGCTGACGCCGTCGAAGTAGCGGCCCTCGACCTCGATCGGCGTCGCGTCGACCGCCTGGGAAGCGCGGGTCAAGCGTCAGAAGCCGATCTGGAGCGCGCCTCCGACGTCGAGCGCGTCGGCGAGGCCCTCCTGCAGACCGCTGCCGGCACCGCGGGACGAGGCGAGGACGGCATCCAGGGCTTCGGGATCCGTCACGCTCGTGCTCGTCGCGACCGCCGCCCACAGGCGGGCCTGCACCACGCGCACGTAGAGCACCGCGAACAGCGGCGCGCCGACCAGGTAGATGAGGACGACGAGCCAGTGGAGCATGCTGAGATCGCCCGCCGCCCGTGCGGCGAAGATCAGCAGAGCCGCGACGAGGCCCAGCACGACGAGGAAGCCCAGGAGCGACAGCATGTAGACGATGTACGGCCAGTAGAACTGCCGCGCCTTCAGGCTCGAGGCGAGGCGGGCGTGACCGAGGCTGGCGGCGCCCATGAACGCCCGCGTCTCGCGGGCGCGGTAGTACGGGAGCAGGAGCAGCGCCGCGGGCACGCAGATGGCGGCCACGAAGCCCATCGCCTGGAGGAGAATGCCGATCTTCGAGGCCGCGTAGGCGGGGTTGAGGATCGTCTGGCCGGCCTTGCCGCCGGGCTTCGGTACCAGGAGGTCCGTGGGCAGCGAGAAATCCGCCGCGACCAGGAGGGCGATCCCGAGCCCGATCAGCGGCCCCAGCCCGACCCCGTACAGCAGGAGCCAGGGACCGAGCACGCTGCGTCCCCGCGCCGTCGAGTGCATCCGGCTGGTTCCGACCAGGGTGTGGTCGATGCGGTAGCGTTCCAGGCTCGCCCGCATGAACGGGAAGGCCAGGCCGAAGGTGACGAGCGTGAGCAGCCACCAGCCGCCCGCGCGGGCCGCGTAGGCAAGGCCCGAGCCGTCCTGCCCGAGGCGGATGCCGCGCCAGAGCGTCCGCATCGCGCGGTAGCGGCGCCCGCGGTAGATCGCGAATTGTCCCAGCAGGAACAGGAACACGAAGGAGATCACCACCGAGAACGGGGCGAGCGCGGGCGCGACGAGCGAGAGCGCGAACAGCGCGACGTAGATCGGCACGAGGATCGCGAGCGCGACGAGGAAGCCGAGGAACAGTTCCTTGCCCGTGCCGGTATACTCGGCGGGCGAGCCGTCGAGCGCGGTGCGCTCCCAGAAGAAGCGGCGCAGATTGGTGACGTACCAGAATCTGTAGATGCCGAAGGTCACGATCGAGAGCAGAAAGCCCTTCAGCGCCAGCCAGGTGAGACCTTTGACCCGCGGGTCGAAGGTTACGGCGGCCACGCGCGTGCCCGGAGCGCCGCTCCGCGTGTCGAACTGGGTGCCGGTTGCCAAATTCATGGATCCGTCGATCGTCCCGTCGCGTTTCGCGGCCAGACACTAGGAAGGAAGGCCTGCGCTGACCAGTTCTGCGCGGCCGCAATTCTGTCCCGTCCCCGCAATGTCGTGCAGCGACCGCTCGAAATGCGGGGCGTCGTTAACGCGCGGTCTCCGGTTGCCGGACACGCGTTGCCGGGCGATGCGACCGAGCCGCCTCGACGGGGTGCGCACCGCGCCCGGCCGCCGTTGGGCGCGTCTCTAGCCCAGGACCGACAGAGCGGCCGCGAGGTCGGCGACCAGATCGTCCGGGTGCTCGATCCCGATCGACACCCGGATGGTCGCGTCCGTGATCCCGAGCCGGTCGCGCACCGCCTTCGGCACGCCGGAATGGGTCGTGGAGGCCGGGTGGCTGGCGAGCGACTCGGTTCCGCCCAGGCTGACGGCGAGCTTGAACAGCTGGAGGCCGTTGAGAACCCGGAACGCCTCGGCCTCGCCGCCGACGATGTCGAACGAGAACGTCGAGCCCGGCGCCGCGCACTGCTTGGCGTAGACCTGCGCCTGCCGCGATCCCGGCTCGAGATGCGCGAGGTGGTGGAGGCGCTCCACCTTCGGGTGCGCCGCCAGCATCCGGCCGACGATGTCGCCGTTGCGGTTGGCGGCGCTCATCCGCAGCGACAGGGTCTCGAGCGAGCGCCCGAGCATCCAGCAGGAATGCGGGTCGAGACCGGTCCCGATTGCCGAGCGCAGAAGCCGCACCGGCTTCATCCGCGCCGCCGAGCCGAGGGCGGCGCCGGCGATCAGGTCGGAGTGGCCGCCGACATACTTCGTCAGGGAGTAGACCGAGATGTCGGCGCCCTCGCGCAGCGGGTGCTGGAAGAGGGGCCCGAGCAGGGTGTTGTCGCAGACGACGACCGGCGTCTCGCCGCCCTGCCGGGCGCCGATCTCCTCGGCGACCGCCCGGACGAGGCCGAGGTCGACGAGGGTGTTGAGCGGGTTCGAGGGGGTCTCGACCATGACGACGCTGACGCGTCCCGCGCCCGCCGCGCGGTCGGCCGCGGCGCGCACGCTCGCCGGATCGGTGCCGTCGGAGAACCCGAACGGCGCGATGCCGAACCCGGCCAGGGTCTTGGCGATCAGGGTCTCGGTGCCGCCGTACAGGGGTTGCGAGTGCAGGATCGCGTCGCCGGGCCGCGCGAAGGCCAGGATCGTGGTGGCGATCGCCGACATGCCGGAGGAGAAGACCAGCGCGGCCTCGGCCTCCTCGAAGACGGCCAGCCGGTCCTCGACGATCTCGCTGTTCGGGTGATTGAAGCGCGAGTAGACCAGCCCCGCCGCCTCGCCGACCGGCGGTTCGCGCCGTCCGGAGACGTAGTCGAAGAAGGCTTTGCCGTGCTCGGCCGAGGTGAACACGAAGGTCGATGTCAGGAAGACCGGCGGCTTCACCGCGCCCTCGGACAGGGCCGGGTCGTAGCCGTAGCCGAGCATCAGCGTCTCGGGACGGAGCGGGCGGTCGCCGAGCGCCTTCCGGTGGTAGCGGTCGTCGGACATGCTGGCCTCGCTCCGACAGGCCCCCAGCCCGGGTCTGGGCAGCCCGGTTGCGCTCTGACTCCGGGATTCCGGACGCGGGAGCATGGCACAGGCAGGGCCGCTACGGAACGTCGCCGCGGTCCCGACGCGCCGCGGCGGTGGGCGGCCTCGGGTCTCAGCCGGACCGCGCCGCGCCGCCCGAATCCAGGCGCTCCAGGACGCGGGCGACGTCGGCCGTCGTCATCTCCCACTCGTTCTGGAAGTTGGCCACGACGCCGCGCATGAAGCGCAATTGCAGGCGCTCCGCCTCCGCCGCGTCGCCGAGATGATCCACCAGGATCGCGTAGGCGAGCTGCGAGGGCTCGGGACCCTCGTAGCTCCACTCGAAGCCGTTCCGGGAGTAGCACTTGGCCTCGGCCCGATCCGGCAGCGGCGCCCCGTTCACCGTGACGACGATCCCGTCGATCGTCCGGTCCCCGGCATAGACCTTGTCCATCACCGCGCCTCCCGGATCCGGTGGCGCGGGGTGCGGCCGTCGGAGCGGTTGCGCATCACCTCGGGGAAGATCCAGAGGCTGACCACCATGAACGGGCCGAGGAAGGCCACGGCCCAGCGCGGCCCGGTCTGGCCGAGATGGCCCATGTAGAACCAGCCGGCGAGCGCCGCGAGCGCGACGGCGACCGACAGGCCGAACTTGATCGGAAACGGCATGGGATCCCTCCCGGATCGCGCGCGCGGGTCAGAGGACGAAGACGGCGCCGACCTGCTGCAGCAGGCCGAGGGTACCGCAGAGGGCGGCGAGCACGATCGCCAGGCCCGCGACGCCGTCGCGCCAGCGCTGGGGCCAGACGTTGAACAGGCCGGGCGCGAACAGGATGGCGAAGCCGCCCACGATCACGAGGCTCGACCAGCGGAGTTCGGCGGCCCCGTAGGCGAGCATCCCGCCGGTCAGCGCCGCGAGCAGGAGGACGTTGGCCGCGATCAGCGCGAGGCCGAGGGGGCGCGCCCTCAGGTCGGGGCGGGTCTCCAGCGGGAACATCCCGGCCAGCACGTAGAAGCCGGTGCAAGCGACCCCGGCGAAGAGGGCGAACCACGCGAGCGCGGCGATGTTCGGTTCGATCATGTCCATGGCGGCGTTCCGGGCTGCTCGTCAGTCTAGGCGGCGGGTTACGCGGCGGGTCACTCGGCCGCCTGCATGGCGCGGGGCTCGGGGGCACCGGGCGTGCGCGCGGTCTTGCGCATGTCGGTCTTCACGTGGCGCGTGTCGTAGCCGTTGAAGAGCGTTCCGATGAGACCGCGGTTCAGGTCCGAGGTGCCGAACAGCCAGTCCATGATCGGGAAGGTCAGGTTCATGTTCCGCTCCATCATGATCGACTGGTCGTGATGGGCCGTGTGGTGCCGCCGGTTCGTGTTGATGAACGGCATGGTGCGGACGAACCAGTTCTCCTCGACGTGGCAGCAGAAGTGCATGAACTCGTAGATCATGTAGATGCTGGTCGTCGTGGTGATGAACAGCCACCCGACGTTGGGCGTGAAGATGTTGCCGAGCACGATGGCGCCGGGGATCGACATCAGCGTGAACGTAGCCAGCGCGTAGGGCGGGAAGAACGTCACCCGGTAGTCCCGGTGGTCGGCGAAGCGCATCTCGTGGTCGGTGAAGAACTGGTGATGCTGCAGCGTGTGCCGATTGTAGACGGCCCGCCCGATCGGATTGCTCTGCGGCCGGTGCATCACGTAGCGGTGGAGCCACCACTCGAAGAAATTGCAGAACAGGAACACGACCGGGACCGTCGCGAGCTCGATCCAGCTCGGTGCGTGGATGTTCGAGACGTAGATGTACAGGGCCGTGAGGCCGATCGTGTAGATGATCGCGATGTGCAGGACGCCGTTGTACCAGCCGGCCACGCGCTGGCGGTAATTGGCGCGGTAGTTCCGCTGCCGCTCGCTCATACGGGTGTTGGCGGGTTCCATGGTGCGCCTCCTCGCTGGGATGGGGGTGACGACGCGCCCCCACCGGGATCTATCGTTCTAGAGATACTGTTGATATATCAGTTGTCAACCTGACCGGGCGGTGGCGACGTCGCCACCGCCCGGTCGGGGCCGGTCCGGTCAGTGCGAGATGGCTTCCAGGGACTTGCCCTTGGTCTCGATGCCGAGGAACCCGACGCTCGCGGCGGCGATGACGAACGAGCCGGCGCCCAGGGCGAAGACGCCGCCGTGGCCGAGCACCGGCAGGATCAGGCCGATCGCGAAGGGCCCGATGAGCGAGCCGACGCGGCCGATGGCCGAGGCGCAGCCGGCCCCGGTGGCGCGCGCCCGCGTCGGGTAGAGTTCGGGCGTGTAGGCGTAGAGCACCGACCACATGCCGAACAGGAAGAACTGCATCATCAGCCCGTAGGCGATGAGCCAGCCGAACGACGGCGAGTGACCGTACAGGTAGGCGGCGACGGCGCTGCCCAGGAGCATCAGGACCGCGGTGGGCTTGCGGCCCCAGCGCTCGACGAGGATCGCCGAGGCGATGAAGCCCGGCACGCCCGCGAGCGAGATCAGGATCGTGTAGGTGACCGACTTGGCGACGCTGTAGCCGGCCTCCTGCAGGAGCGCGCCGAGCCAGGTGGTGAGGCCGTAGAAGCCCAAGAGGGCGAAGAACCACGTCAGCCAGATCATCACCGTGCGGCTGGCGTAGCCGGGGCTCCAGAGTTCGAGGAACGAGAAACGCCGCTCGCCCCGCGCCGGCTCGGGCAGGACGGTCGGCTCCGGAAGCGGACGCCCGTCGAGGCGCAGGGCGACCTGCCGCTCGATCTGCGCCATCACCCGGTCCGCCTCCGCGTGCCGGCCGCGGTCGGCGAGCCAGCGGGGCGATTCCGGCACGAGGAAGCGGATCACGAACAGGAACAGCGCCGGCACGGCCTGCGCGAGGAAGACAGCGCGCCAGTCGAAATAGCTGAGCAGCACGTAGCTGAGACAGCCGGCCGCGATGAAGCCGAGCGGCCAGAACCCTTCCATGATGGCGAGGTAGCGGCCGCGCTTGGCGGTCGGCAGGAACTCCGAGACGATGGCGAGCGCCACCGGGAACTCCATGCCCATGCCGAAGCCGAGCAGCAGGCGGGCATAGCCCAGCATCGTCGCGTCCGGGGCGTAGGCGCACCAGAGGCTGCCGAGCCCCCAGAACACCATGCTGATCTGGAAGACCACCTTCCGCCCGAACCGGTCGGCGAGCATGCCCGACAGGGCCGCGCCCGCGAACATGCCGATGAAGCTCATGCTCGAGAGCAGTCCCGCCTGGGCGGTCGTCAGGCCGAACTCGGTCTTGATCGACCCGAGGAGGAAGGTGAGCGAGCCGAGATCGATCGAATCGAAGAACCACGCCGTGGCGATGATGAGGAAGATGTTGCGCTGGAAGGCGGTCATCGGCAGCCGCTCGAGGCGCGCCGCGATCAGTGCGCCCGACCCGACCGCGGCGCGAGCGGTGGCGTCCGCGGTCACCCGGTCCGGCAGCACGTCGCCGGCGGAAATCGCTACAGGCCCTGCCATGGCTCAACCTCCCTCGCAGTTATATGCGGCGAGTCGTCATGCAGGATATTACTAAGATGCGCAAGATATATCAGACGTATGCCCTTGCGCGATTCGCGGGCCCGCCCCATGCACGCGGATGGCGGCGTGGTGTGCGGGCCCGGCCGTGGCGGGGGTGTCGTCCATGAACTTCGTGACCGGGAAGACGACGTCCGTCCGCGCCGCCGAGCCGGGCCGCAAGCGGGCGCGGAAGGCCGTGAAAGGGGCGTCCCAAGAGGTGTCCCAGGAGGCCGCCCAAGAGGCACCCCATGCCGCGGGCGGCAACGACGATCTGCCCGACCTGACGCTGACCGACCGGGCCTACCAGCAGCTGGAAGAGATGATCACGACCCTGGTGCTCCCGCCCGGCCTCGTGCTCGGCGAGCAGAACCTGGTCCAACGGCTCGGGATCGGGCGGACCCCGATCCGGGAAGCCCTTCAGCGCCTCGCGCGCGACGGGCTCGTCGTGGTCATGCCGCGGCGCGGCATCCTGGTGTCGGACATCAACGTGCGCTCGCAGCTGCGGCTCCTTGAGACGCGGCGCGTCCTGGAGCGCCTGATCGCCCGCCTCGCCGCGGAGCGATCCACCCGCGAGGAGCGCGAGGTCTTCGCGGGGCTCGCGCAGGACATGCGCGACGCGGCCGCGGCCTCGGACGATCTGGCGTTCATGCGCCTCGACCGGCAGTTCAACGAGCTGATCGCGACGGCCTCGCGCAACGAGTTCGCCGTGCGCTCGCTGGAGAGCATGGCGGGCCTGTCGCGGCGGTTCTGGTACCAGCACTACAAGCAGGCGGCCGATCTGCCGCTGACCGCCAACCTCCACGCGGACGTCTGCGAGGCGGTCGCGCGTCGCGACGTCGAGGCTGCCGGCGCCGCGTCGGACAGGCTCGTCGACTACATCGAGAGCTTCGCCCGCAAGACGTTGGATCTCTGAGGTCGCGCGACGGGACCCGTGTCGGGCGGTCGGCGCGGCGGTCAGTCAGGGGAGGGGCGGGCGGCGGCCGGCGATCCGGTCCCGGCCGCCCCTCTGTCGTGACCCCTACGACGCGACGCGCGCGGAGCCTCCGAGGCGGGGTGCTCCCGGCGAGCCGGTCACGCGGGGGCTCCCAGAGCGACCGGCTGGGTCGCGCGGCGGTAGATCAGGAGCGTGGCGACGAGGCCGCACGCCCCGCCGAAGGCCATCCACAGCCCGGGGGCCGCGCGGTTGCCCGTGGCCTCGATGAGCCACGTGGAGACGAGGGGCGTGAAGCCGCCGAGGAGCGCCGTCGCCAGCGAGTAGGCGAGGGAGAAGCCGGCCGTGCGCACGCTCGCCGGGATCAACTCGGTCAGCGCCACCACCATCGCGCCGTTGTAGCTGCCGTACAGGAAGGACAGCCACAGGAGGGCGATCAGCATGTTCCCGAAGCTCGGGTTGGCCACGAGCCAGCCCAGCACCGGGTAGGCGGTGAGCAGGGTCAGCGCCGAGAAGACGAGCAGGAGCGGCTTGCGCCCGATCCGGTCGGACAGGGCTCCCATGACCGGCAGCCAGAACAGGTTCGACAGGGCGGTGCAGAAGGTCACCAGAAGGCTGTCGGTGTCGGACAGCTTGAGCACGGCCTTGCCGAAGGTCGGGGTGTAGACGGTGATCGTGTAGAACGAGATCGTGGTCATGCCGACGAGCAGCATGCCGAGCAGCACGATCTGCCAGTTGCTGGCGAGCGAGCCGAACACCTCCTTCATGGAGGGGCGGTGCTTGCGCTTCAGGAACTCCTCCGTCTCCTCCAGCGACCGCCGGATGTAGAACAGGAACGGTACGATCGCGCAGCCGATGAAGAACGGGATCCGCCAGCCCCAGTCGTTCATGTCGGCGAGCGAGAGGGCGTGGTTGAGGATGTAGCCGATCACGGCGGCGAACATGACCGCGACCTGCTGGCTGCCGGACTGCCAGGACACGTAGAAGCCCTTGTTGCCGGGGGTGGCCATCTCCGACAGGTAGACGGAGACGCCGCCGAGCTCGACGCCGGCCGAGAAGCCCTGCAGCAGGCGCCCGACGAGGACCAGGAAGGGCGCGAACAGGCCGATCGTGCCGTAGCCGGGGACGAAGGCGATCAGGATCGTGCCGGCCGCCATGATGCCGAGCGTGACGATCAGCCCCTTCCGGCGGCCGATACTGTCCACGTAGGCGCCGAGGAAGATGGCGCCGAGAGGCCGCATCAGAAAGCCGGCGCCGAACGTCACGAAGGTCAGCATCAGCGAGGCGAACTCGTTGCCGACCGGGAAGAAGGTCTTGGAGATGTAGGTGGCGTAGAAGCCGAACAGGAAGAAGTCGAACATCTCCAGGAAGTTGCCGCTGGTCACGCGCAGGACCGTGGCGACTTTGGAACTCGACGGATGGGCCTGTATCATTGCTGTCTCCCTCAGGCGCCGGAGCGGTCGCAACCGCACGAGGGAAGCGTCGGTTCTGAACGGCTGACGATCGCTCGTGGCGATCGGGCTGCAGCCGCAAACCAATCCTCCCATGTATTCGCGCCGACTTCGCAGCGCTTGAAGCCGCTATACGCCGGTCAACCTGTCACGAAGCTGTCGCGGGACCCGGTCTCAGCGGCCTTCCACGGCGCGCCGCCAGCGCCGCAGCATGCGGGCGTGCCGGATCTGGTCGAGGTTGGCCAGCAGCTCCGGCCCGACCGGGACCGGCCGCAGGGCCGGGGCGGACGCGACCGGGTCATCGGCCCGGCGGGCATCCGTCCGGGCCGGCGTGAGCGACCGGGCGGCGAGCCGCGCCTGCCCCTCGCGGGAGAGCATGTAGTCGAGGAACATGCGGGCTGCGGCGGGATGCGGCGCATCCTTCGCGATGAAGGCGATCCGCGAGACGAGGAGCGTGTAGTCCGTGGGCAGCACGAGGCCGATCGCCGGATCGTGCCGGGCCCGCTCGAGGGCGTAGGCGCCGAACACGCCGTAGGCGAGGACGGCCTCGCCCGCGGCGATGCGGTCGAGCATGGTCTCCGTCCGGGTGTAGAGCTTCACGCCGGCCTGCCCGAGGGCGGAGACGAGGTCCCACGTCCGGGGCGTCACGTCCGCGTCCTGCGCGAGGATGAGCGAGCCGACGCCGCTCCGCTCCGGATCGTAGGCGGCGACCTTCCCCTGCCACGTCTCGGGGTGGTCCGTCAGGGCTCGGATCAGGTCGGCGCGGGTCTGGGGAACCTGGTCCGGCGGGAGGAGCGTCCTGTTGTAGGCGATGGCGATCGGCTCGGCCGTGACGCCGAAGGCCTCGTTGCGCCACACGGCCCAGGCCGGCAGGGCGGCCGCCTCGGGGGACGCGTAGTGGGCGGCGTAGCCGTCGTTCACCAGCTTGATCTGGCGATCCATGGCGGAACTCCACACGATGTCCGCCTTGACCGCGCCGGCCGCGGCCTCCTCCACGAAGCCGTCGTACAGGGTCGCGGAATTCATCTTGGTGTAGGAGACCGCCACGCCGGGATGGGCCTCGCGGAAGCCCGCGAGGAGGTCGGCGACCTCGGCCTCGTCGGTCGTCGCCCGCACGACCACGACGGTCTCGCCGCGGGCCGCGGCGGACCCGGTCCCCTCGGCCGCCGGAGATGGTTCGACCTGTGCCGAGGCCGGGCCCGGACCGGCCATCAGCAGCAGGACGAGGCCGACGACAGCGGGAGCGCGCACCAGGGTCTGCCCTTCGAGAGCCGCGGGAGTCCCCGCAGCTTCGCCGTGCAGAGACCGGGCGGGAATGCTAAACTCGGAGGACCGCTTCGGCCAACACGATCGATGACGGGAGGAGCATGCGCGTTCTGGTCGTCGAGGACGATGCCGCCCTGGCGCGCGGCCTCGTCGCCGCCCTCCGGCACGGCGGATACGCCGCCGACCACGAGGCGGACGGAGCGGACGCGGTGCAGCTCGCGCTGAGCGAACCCTACAGCCTCATCGTCCTGGACCTCGGCCTGCCGGGCCTGCCGGGCTTCGAGGTCCTCAAGGCCGTCCGGGCGGCCGGCTCGACCGTTCCGGTCATGATCCTGACCGCGCGCGACGCCATTAGCGACCGCGTCCGCGGGCTCGATCTCGGGGCGGACGATTACCTGCTCAAGCCGTTCGACCTCGCCGAGTTCGAGGCGCGGGTGCGGGCGCTCGTCCGCCGCGGGCAGGCGGTGCCGAACCCGGTCCTGCGCTGCGGCGCGCTGGAACTCGACCGGGCCGCGGGCACCGTGACCCTCGGCGGGGCGCCCGTCGCGCTGCGCCGCCGGGAACTCGCCGTCCTGACCATCCTGATGACGCGCGCCGGGAAACCCGTCCCGAAGGAACGGCTCAGCGCCGAGATCTTCGGCTTCGACGAGGCGGTCGCGCCGAACGCCCTCGAACTCTACGTCGCCCGCCTGCGGAAGAAGCTGCAGCCGGACGGGCCCGAGATCCGCACGATCCGCGGCCTCGGCTACCTGCTGATGCCGGTGTGACCCCGCCGCGCGCGCCCTCGATCCGGCGGCGCCTGCTCGTCCGCATGCTGCTCCCGGCCCTGGCGCTCGCGCTGCTGCTGGGCTTCGCCGGCGCGCTCGTGATCCGGAACGTCGTGGAGACGACGCACGACCGCCTGCTCGACGGGTCCGTCCTGGCGATCGCCGAGCGGCTGACCGTGGAGGACGGCGAGGTGTCGGTCGACCTGCCCCGCGTCGCCCTCGGGATGCTGGAGAGCCAGGCGCAGGACCGGATCTACTACAGCGTCAC
Organism: Methylobacterium sp. yr668; assembly: GCF_900116245.1. NCBI lineage: Bacteria > Pseudomonadati > Pseudomonadota > Alphaproteobacteria > Hyphomicrobiales > Methylobacteriaceae > Methylobacterium > Methylobacterium sp. yr668. The sequence goes on from NZ_FOZY01000027.1 coordinate 21,146, forward strand.
CTACGGCGGGGCGCTGGTGACCGGCTATCGCGACCTCCCGGGCCTGGACGTCGAGACGCTCCCGCTCGGGGTGACGACCCATCGCGACGGCATCGTCCGCGGGGCGGCCGTGCGGATCGCCGCCCAGGCCCGGCGGGTCTACGGGAAGCCGGACCCGGTCCTCGTCCAGGTCGCCGAGACGCGCGAGTCCCGCCAGGGCCTGGAGCGACGCCTGCTCGCCGGGCTCGCGCTGGCCGAGCTGGGGCTGATGGGCCTGATCGGGGCCCTGTCGTGGTACAGCATCGACAGCAGCCTGAGGCCGCTGACCCGGCTGAGCGACGCGATCGACCGGCGGGCGGTCCCGGGCGCGATCAACCTGCAGCCGCTCGACGTGGCCGGGGTGCCCCGCGAGGCGCTGGCCCCGGTGCTCGCCCTCAACACGCTGCTCGAGCGCCTGGAGCAGGCGATCGCGGGGGAGCGCACCTTCACGTCGGACGCCTCGCACCAGCTGCGGACGCCGCTCGCCGTGCTCAGGATGCACGTGGAACTGCTCCGCAGGATCACGCCCGGGGAACCGGCCCACGCCGCGGCGATCGACGATATCGACGGAGCCGCGCGGCGCCTGGAACGCTTGCTCGCGCAACTGATCGCGCTCGCCCGCGCCGATGCGGGCGCGGCCGCCACGGACGCCGCCGCGGCGATCACCGACCTGAACGACATCGCGGCCCGCGTGGTCACGGAGCAGGTGCCCCACGCCCTCGCGCGCGGGGGCGAGATCGTGCTCGATCGCCCCGACGGCGCGGTGCCGGTCGTGGGCGATGCGTTCATCGTCGGCGAGATCCTCACCAATCTCGTGGACAACGCGATCCGCTACAACCGTCCCGAAGGCACCACCGTTGTCCGTGTCCGGCGCACGGAGACCGGCGCCTGCCTGGACGTCGAGGACGAGGGCCCGGGCATACCGCCGGAGGTGCGCGAGAAGGTCTTCGAGCGCTTCTACCGTGTCGCGACGCGAGACGGTCCTGACGGCAGCGGCCTCGGGCTCGCGATCGTCCGAGCCCTCGCGGACCGGATCGGCGGGGCGGTCACGCTCGGTTCCCGCGCAGGCGGATCGGGACTGGTCGCGCGGGCGAGCTTCCGCGCGCCGTAGTCCCTGCACGGGACGACGGTCCGGTGCGTTCGGCCATGTCCGGCCGTCCGACCCGGGTCGCCTTCGCATTGGCTGTCGGCTCGGATCTGCGCCGGCCTGCTCTCGTGCCCGGCCGGAACAGGCCGACGCCCTACGGTAAGCTGAAGCCGGCGGGGAGCTGCGCACCTGCGCGCCGGCGTCTCGGACACGTCATCCGATCACGGCACTTGAAAGATACCGCACGGTAGGTATCTTCGAGGCGGGGACGATTCCCGTCACTCCTGGGAAGGGGCCATGGCGACCGCCTATCATCGCAAGAAGCGGCCCGAGCTCGTCCGGCGCGCGCTGCTCGATTGCGCAGCCAAGCTCGCCCTGGAACAGGGCCTGTCCGCCGTCACCGTGCAGGCGGTCTGCCACGCCGCCGGGGTGACCAAAGGGGCCCTGTTCCACCACTTCCCGAGCAAGCAGGCCCTGGTCGAGGGCGTCGTCGCCGACTTGATCGCGCAGCTCGACGCCGAGATCGACGCGGCGATGGCGAAGGATCCCCGGCCGTACGGCCGGTACACCCGCGCCTACGTCGACATCACGCTGCACGACCCGATGATGACCGAGGGCAGCCAGTGGGCCGCTCTCCACATCTCGATCCTCGCCGAGCCGCCCCTGCGCCGCATGGTGTCGGCCTGGTTCGCGGAACGCCTGCACCGCCACCGCGACACCGACGGGAGCGCCGACCTCGAGTTCGTCCGGCTCGCCGCCGACGGCGCGTGGCTCGCCTACCTCGTGCGCGAGAAGCCGAGCGACCCGGTCCCCGCCCTCGACGCGCTCCGCGACCGCCTCGTCGCGATGACATTGGCTGAACCGTCCGCGCACCCGGGCGGCGACCGGGACTGAGCCATGGGATCGACCTCGATGGATGGGTTCGCCCCCGCCCGCGGCGCGGACGGGCCGGGCGATGCCGCGGAATACGGCGACCTGGCCGCGCGGCACGTCTCCGTCGCTCGGATCCTCACCCTGTTCCGCCCCTACGCGGGCCGGATCGCGCTCGTCATCGGGCTGATCGCGCTCGCCTCCGCCGCGGGGCTCGCCGCCCCGTTCCTGCTCCGCGAGATCGTCGACGTCGCGCTGCCGCGCACCGACCTCGGACTGCTCGGCCGGCTCGCCGCCGGCATGGTCGGCCTCGCCGCGCTCGGGGCGGGCATCGGCGTGCTGCAAGCCCTCGTCACCGCGAAGGTCGGGCAGGCCCTCATGCACGACCTCCGGGTCCGCGTGTACGCGCACCTGCAGTCGCTTCCGCTCGGGTTCTTCACGGCGACCCGCTCCGGCGACATCCAGTCCCGCATCGCGAGCGACATCGGCGCCCTCCAGGCGCTGGTCACCCACACGGCGGGTGAGGCCACGCGCAACGCCAGCGCGGTGGTGATGACCGCCGCGGCCATGCTGCTGCTGGAATGGCGGCTCGCCCTGTTCTCGTTCCTGGTCCTGCCGCCGGCGACCTGGATCAGTGTCCGCGTCGGCCGGTTGCGCGAGGAGACAACCTACGCGCAGCAGGAGCGCATCGCCGAGATGACGTCCGCGGTGCAGGAATCCCTCTCGGTCTCCGGCATCGTCCTCGCCCGCACGATGGGCCGCGTCCCCCATCTCGCGGAGCGCTTCGCGCGGGCCTCGCGCGCGGTGGCGAACCTGGAGGTCCGGTCCCACACGGCCGGGCAGTGGCAGTGGTCGATCATCGACCTCGTGCTGCAATCCCTGCCGGCCCTGACCCTGTTCCTCGGCGGCTGGATGGCGGGCGCCGGGACGACCATGACCATCGGCACCCTCGTCGCGATGATCGCGCTGCAGGAGCAGATGCTGTTCCCGCTCGAGGAGGTCCTGCGCACGGGCGTCGAGGCCCGGAAGACGCGGGCCCTGTTCGCGCGCATCTTCGAGTACCTCGACAAGCCGGTCGGCATCACCGAGCGGCCCGATCCCGTCACCCTCGACCCCGCCGAGGTCGCCGGCCACGTGCGCCTCGACGGCGTGACGTTCTCCTACGACCGAGCCGGCCCCGCGACGATCGCCGGCGTCACGCTCGATATCCCCGCCGGGTCGCACACCGCCATCGTCGGCGCGACCGGCTCGGGCAAGTCCACCCTCGGCCATCTCCTGGCCCGGCTCTACGACGTCGATGGCGGCGCCGTGCTCTACGACGGCGTCGACGTGCGCGACCTGAGTCTCGCCTCCCTCTCCGAGGTGCTCGGGGTCGTGACGCAGGACCCGTTCCTCCTCCATGCCAGCGTGGCCGAGAACCTGCTCTTCGCACGGCCGGATGCGACGGTCGCGGAGATGGTCGCGGCGGCCCGGACGGCCCAGTTGCACGACATGGTCGCCGCCCTGCCGGACGGGTACGACACGCTGGTGGGCGAGCGCGGGCACCGCTTCTCGGGCGGCGAGCGGCAGCGCCTCTCGCTGGCCCGGACCATCCTGCGCGACCCGCGCGTGCTGCTGCTCGACGAGGCGACGAGCGCCCTCGACACGGCGACGGAGCGGGCGATGGTCGAGGCCCTTGCCCGTCCGGGCAAGCCCCGCACGACCATCACCGTCGCCCACCGCCTCTCGACCGTCCGCCGGGCCGACCAGATCGTCGTGCTGGATCGGGGGCGCGTGGTCGAATGCGGCACGCACGAAGCCCTGCTCGCCCGCGGAGGCGCCTACGCGCGCCTCGTGCGCAAGGCGGCCTGACGACCACGATTCCAGGACGGATCTCCATGCCTTCACACGCACCGGCCCGGCGGTCGCCGACCCTCGCCACCCTCGGCCTCGTCGCGGCGCTCGCCCTGCAGGGCTGCAAGCCCGGGGCGGACGGTCAGGCACCGAGCGGTCCCGGATCGGCGGGTTCGCCGCCCGACGTCTCGACCGCTCGGGCCGAGCCCGGGACGGTGCCCCGCACCCTCGACCTGCCGGGTCGCCTCACCTCCACGCGGGTCGCCGAGGTCCGGGCCCAGGTCGCCGGCATCATCCAGGAGCGCGCTTTCGAGGAAGGCAGCCTCGTCCGGAAGGGGGATGTCCTCTTCCGCATCGACCCCGCCGTCTACCGGGCCGAGGTCGATGCCAAGTCCGCGGCCCTCGACCGGGCCGAGGCCACGCGGGTGCAGGCGCTGAAGCAATCCGAGCGCACCGAGACCCTTCTGGAGCGTCAGGCGGCCAGCACCGCCCAGCACGACCTCACGATCGCCGCCCTGCGCCAAGCTGAGGCCGACGTCGCGAGCGCGAAGGCGCAGCTCGCCCGCGCCCGGATCGACCTCGACTACGCGACCGTGCGGGCGCCCATCGCCGGCCGCATCGGCCGGGCCCTCGTCACGGAGGGCGCCCTCGTGGGCCAGGGCGAGGCGACCAAGCTCGCGCTGATCCAGCAGGTCGATCCGATCTTCGCCGATTTCAACGCCCCCGCGGCCGATCCGGGCCGGCTGGCGGAGCGGGCCACGGGCAAGAAGGAGACGGCGGTCCGCCTCGTCCTGCCCGACGGCGCGCTCCACGCCGATGCCGGGCGTCTGCTGTTCACGGATGTGAGCGTCGACCCCGGCACCGGGCAGGTGTCGCTCAGGGCCACGTTCCCGAACCCGAAGGTCGTCCTGCTGCCGGGCACCTATGTCCGTATCCGCCTCGCGCAGGGGACGGTGCCGGGCGCGGTCGTCGTCCCGGCCCAGGCCATCCAGCGGTCGAGCGCCGGCGTCGCGCAGGTCTTCGTGGTCGGGGAGGACAGGATTGTCGCGCTGCGCCCCGTGCGGGCGGGGGCGCTGACGGATGCGGGCTGGATCGTCGAGGACGGGCTCAAGGCCGGCGAGACCGTCGTGGTCGAGGGTTTCCAGCGGATACAGCCCGGCATGGCTGTGAACCCGGCGCCCTGGCAGGGCCCCCGGACGTCCTCCGCCTCCGCGAAGCCCTGACCGCGCCGGGACCGCACCATGACCCGCTTCTTCATCGCGCGCCCGATCTTCGCCTGGGCGATCTCCATCTTCATCGTGCTGGTGGGGGCGATCTCCCTCGCGTTCCTGCCGGTCTCGCAATACCCGGACGTGGCGCCCGTCACGATCCAGGTGAGCGCGACCTATCCCGGTTCTCCGCCCGAGCGGCTCTACGACGGGGTCACGCGCATCATCGAGGAGGAGCTGAACGGCATCCCCGGGCTGATGTACTTCGAGAGCACCAGCGACACGTCCGGCATGGCGCAGATCATGGCGTCCTTCGCGCCGGGCTCGGACCCGTCGAAGGCGACGGTGGCGGTGCAGAACCGGATCAAGCGCATCGAGGCGCGACTACCCCGGGCGGTCACGCAGCAGGGCGTCATCGTCGAGGAGGCCAGCACCAGCTTCCTGCAGTTCGTCACCGTTTCCTCGAAGGACGGCGCCCTCAGCGAGACCGACCTCGGCGACATCGCCGCCCGCCGCCTCCTCGGCGAGTTGCGGCGGGTGCCGGGCGTCGGCCGGGCCACCCTGTTCTCCTCCGAGAAGGCGCTGCGCATCTGGATCGACCCGGTCAAGCTCGTCGGGTTCGGGATGACGCCGGGCGACGTTACGGCCGCGGTGGGGGCGCAGAACGCGCAGGTCGCTTCAGGGACCGTCGGCGCGCAGCCCGCGGCCGAGGGCCAGCGCATCGCCGCGAACGTGCTGGTGAAGGGGCAGCTGACCACGCCCGCCGAGTTCGCCGAGATCGTGCTGCGCGCCAACCCCGACGGGTCGCTCGTGCGCCTGCGCGACGTGGCCGAGGTCGAGCTGGGCGGCCAGTCCTACACGATGCAGACCCGCCTCGACGGGCGCCCGGCCGCCGGCATCGGCATCCAGCTCGCCCCGGGCGCGAACGCGCTCGCGGCCGCCGGCGGCGTCAAGGCGAAGCTCGCCCAGCTCCAGCGCACGCTGCCCGCCAACATCCGGGTGACGGTGCCCTACGACACCACGCCCTTCGTCGAGGTGTCGATCCGGAAGGTGCTGATGACGCTCGCCGAGGCGATGGCGCTCGTCTTCGCGGTAATGTTCCTGTTCCTGCAGAACGTCCGCTACACCCTCATCCCGACCATCGTGGTGCCGGTGGCGCTGCTCGGCACCTGCGGCGCGTTGCTGCTCGCCGGCTTCTCGATCAACGTGCTGACCATGTTCGGCATGGTGCTGGCCATCGGCATCCTCGTCGACGACGCCATCGTGGTGGTCGAGAACGTCGAGCGCATCATGGGAGAGGAGGGGCTCCCGCCGCGGGAGGCCACCGCCAAGGCGATGGGCCAGATCACCGGCGCCATCGTCGGCATCACCTCGGTGCTGGTCGCGGTGTTCGTGCCGCTCGCCTTCTTCCCCGGCTCGGTCGGGGTGATCTACCGGCAGTTCGCCGTCAGCATGGCGACCTCGATCGCCTTCTCGGCTTTCCTGGCCCTCTCGCTGACGCCCGCGCTCTGCGCCACGCTGCTGAAGCCGGTCGAGAAGGGCCACCATCATGCCAAGGGCGGCTTCTTCGGCTGGTTCAACCGCCGCTTCCACGCCGGCACGGGGGCCTACCGGTCCGGCGTGGCGGGCCTGCTGCGCCGGCCCGTTCGGGCGCTCTTGGTGTACGGCCTCCTCGTGGCCGCGCTCGGCTGGGGCTACTGGCGCATGCCGTCGAGCTTCCTGCCCATCGAGGACCAGGGCTACGTCATCGTCGACGCGCAGACCCCGCCGGAATCCGCCACCGGCCGCACGCTCGACGTGGCCAAGCGCATCGAGGAGCACTTCGCCAAGGAGCCCGGCATCGACAGCCAGACGCTGCTCCTCGGGTTCGGCTTCTCGGGCCAGGGGCAGAACGCGGCCATCAACTTCGTCGGGCTGAAGCCCTGGGGCGAGCGCGGGCCGCAGGACAGCGCCGACGCCATCACGGCCCGCGCCAACGCCGCCCTCGGCGGCCTGCCCGACGCCATCGCCATGTCGCTCTCGCCGCCGGCCATCGACTCGCTCGGCAATTCGAGCGGCTTCGCCTTCCGCCTCCAGGACAAGGCGCAGCAGGGCCACGCGGCGCTGGCGGCCGCGCGCGACCAGCTCGTCAAGGCGGCGTCCCAGAGCCCGATCCTGCAGGGCGTCTACGTCGAGGGCCTGCCGACCGCGCCGCAGATCGAGCTCGTCCTCGACCGGCAGAAGGCCAGCGCGCTGGGTGTCACCTTCGCCGACATCAACGACGCCCTCTCCACGAGCCTCGGCTCGGCCTACGTCAACGACTTCCCGAACCAGGCGCGGATGCAGCGGGTGATCGTCCAGGCCGAGGCGGCCCGGCGCATGAAGGCGGAGGATCTGCTCGACCTGAACGTCCGCAACGCCAAGGGGCAGATGGTGCCGTTCCAGTCCTTCGCCCGGGTGCAATGGACGATGGGCCCGTCGCAGGTCGTGGGCTTCAACGGCTACCCGAGCATCAAGATCTCCGGCAGCGCCGCCCCCGGCTACGCCAGCGGCGACGCCATGGCCGAGATGGAGCGCCTGGCGGGGCAGTTGCCGCCGGGCTTCGACTTCGCCTGGACCGGGCAATCGCTGCAGGAGAAGCTGTCGGGCTCCCAGGCTGTCTATCTGCTGGCGCTGGCGCTGTTCTGCGTCTTCCTCTGCCTCGCCGCGCTCTACGAGAGCTGGTCGATCCCCCTCGCCGTGCTGCTCGTGGTGCCGACCGGCGTGGTCGGCGCGGTCTTCGCGATGCTGATGCGGGACATGCCGAACGACGTCTACTTCAAGGTCGGCCTGATCACGGTGATTGGTCTGACCGCGAAGAACGCCATCCTGATCATCGAGGTGGCCAAGGACTTCGTGGCCAGGGGCGTGCCCGTCCGGGAGGCTGCGCTGGAGGCGTGCGAGCTGCGCTTCCGGCCCATCGTCATGACCTCGTTCGCCTTCATCCTCGGCGTCGTGCCGCTCGCCGTCGCGACGGGGGCCAGCATGAACAGCCAGCGGGCCATCGGCACGGGCGTTCTCGGCGGCATGGTCACCGCGACGGTGCTCGCCGTCTTCGTCACGCCGCTCTTCTACGTCCTGATCGCGCGGGTCTTCGGTTCCGCGGCGGCCGGCCAGCCGGAGGCCGGTCCCGTCCGGCGCGGCATCCCGGTGCCCTGAGGGTGCTCGTCCTTGCCAGGGGCGCGGCGGGACATCCCTCCGCTGACGCGAGCCGCGCAGCCGCAGGAGAACGACGGGGTCGGGTGGGTTTCCGCGGGTCCGCTTCGGGAACGGCACTCCGGTAAGCTGCCCCTCGCCGCTTGCAGATTTCCCGACCGAGAGCCGGAGGGCTTTCAGGGCGCTTGATCTATCGGCGCCCATGTTGTACCGAACGGTACAACATGGTTCTGAGAGGTGATCCTGATGTCCCGACCTCCGCTTCCCCCGTTCACCGAGGAATCCGCGATCCAGAAGGTGCGTCTTGCCGAGGATGGCTGGAACACGCGCGATGCGGCCAAGGTCGCGCAGGCCTATACGCCCGACACGCGCTGGCGGAACCGCGTCGAGTTCGCGACCAATCGCGAGGAGGCGCAAGCTTTCCTCACTCGGAAGTGGAACAAGGAGCACGAATACAGACTGATCAAGCAGTTGTGGGCCTTCACCGGCAACCGTATCGCGGTGCGCTATGCCTACGAGTATCGCGACGACGGCGGGCACTGGTTCCGCGCCTACGGCAATGAGAACTGGGAGTTCGCCGAAGACGGATTGATGGCGCACCGTCATGCCAGCATCAACGAGATGCCGATCACCGAGGCGGAACGGAAGTTCCGTTGGCCGCTCGGGCGCAGACCCGACGATCACCCCTCGCTGAGTGACCTGGGCCTTTGAGCACGAAGCGCGTCCTCACCGAACGTGCCGGTGCCGTGCCGGCACTCGCGGAAGCGTTCCGCGAGCACGGGTTCGAGGGCGCGAGCCTGTCGGTGCTGTCGAAGGCGACCGGCCTCGGCAAGGGCAGCCTCTACAACTTCTTCCCCGGCGGGAAAGAAGAGATGATGGAGGCGGTTCTCGCCGACATAGATGCTTGGTTCGAGAAGATCATCTTCTCGACGCTGGAGCATGCGCGCGATCCGACAGCGGCCGTCACGTCCATGATCGACGATGTGACGGAATACTTCCGATCCGGCAGAAGAGTCTGTCTCGTCGGCTGCATTGGCCTGAATGCCTCCGGAGCCGTTTTCGCGGAGCGGATAAGGAGCTACTTCGCGCGCTGGATATCGGCTCTGGCCCGGTGCCTGAGAGCCGGCGGCGTTCACGAACCGCAAGCCTCGCAACTCGCGGAGGAGGTGGTTTCGGGGATACAGGGCGCGATCGTGCTGGCGCGAGCCTTAGAGGACAATGCCGTCTTTCTCCGGGTGGTTCATCGACAGCGATCCGTCTTGATCGATGCAATCGCCGATTCTAGTGCAGAGTGATAAAAGTCTCATCATTTGCAGTAGTCTGCCATGACAATTACCCATTCAACGATCGTCTGAATTGTAACACTTGAATTTCGCGACGAATTGTTCGCCCGATAAAGTGTGCCCGGCGACGATCCGTCTCCACCGCGATCAAGTCCGCATTTCTCGTCGTGCACCGGACTGGGCATATGAGACGGTGACACGGCTGCTTGCATCCGAATGTCCGGTTCGGGGATGCCGCTGAACAGGCCGGAATGGCTGGGCTGGGTCGCGAGGCGTCCGTCCTCTCTTCCGGCAGCCGGCCTTCCGAGCCGATCACGGCTTCCGCCAGCATCGGCCGCCGCAGACCGCCTGCAGGAGCGTCTCCGACGGGTGAATCTCTGCCGTTCCGTTTTCGAGCTGCAGGGGCATCGGAGCGGACGACTTCGTTCCGCAGGCGCCCCGCTCTTCCGTAATCTCGGGGATGGCCGCGGTCGCCATCTGCCTGGCTCGATCGGGCCGACGTCCAGGCCGCACGGAGCCGTGTCGCGGCTCGCAAGCTGAACCAAACTGTCTCGGGAAATCCGGCGTGGTACAGCGATCGCGGCCGCCGGGTGCCGGTCCCTCGATCGACTCGACAGCCGACCGATATTTACCAAGCCGTTCGATGTCCTGGGAAGCTCCGGGGTCAGGTTGCGTAGTTGTCTTGAAACTCAACCACAGGCTGCATAATCTGCGGCTATGCGCGTCACATCCGCCATTGGCCTCGCCTCCGTGTTGCTCTCTGCGGGGTCCGCCGTCGCCTTCGCCCCCGCGCTGTTCGCGGCGGGACCGGCCGCCGTAGCCCAGCTGTGTACGGAGAGTGCAGGGACCGTGTCTTGTGCGAACGGTTATGCGGGCTTCCGAGGCCCCTCGGGGAAGCTCTGGATTGGCAAAGATGGCCGGGGGACCGTGATCGTCAGCATCGATGATCGTCGGAACGATCAGGAGCCATCCCGGCGCGAGCAGGATCACGGACGCTTCGTCCTCGAGCAGGCGTGGTGAGGCTCGGATCTTTCGCCCGTCGCCGCTGCCGTGCAGTTGAGACCCGGGTCGTGGCGTGACGAGCGGTGGCTCTCTCGGAGCGCCGCCAGTGACGAGGGCGCGAACCGCAAACTTGGTAAGGCCGTGGGCGCCTCACGCCTTGTCGGAGGCTGATCCAGCAGATCGCGCATCCTGCGGATCGATGGGTCAGGGCTGACGAGCGGGCTCCGGACGGGACCGATCGAGAGGATGGGTTGGCGACCCGTCGCAGACGGTCGAGACGTTCCGGCCTGACAGCCAGCCGCGGCCGTGCAGGGTCAGGTTTCCCCACGCTCCAACAGCAGGCGGTAATCGGCCAGGGTCATTGTCCCGGTGTCGCGCGGGTCGATCGCTCGCCGATCGCGGTCGGGCAGAACATCCGCGAACAGATCGATCCTCTTCCAGGCCGGGAGCTCGCCCGCTCGTGCCCGCCCCGGCACGAAGCCTGACGTAGCCTCCCGACGGTAACGGTGGATGTAGCGCGGGCAGTTCACGAACACCTCGGCGATGTCGACCTTGAGCACCAGCTCGGCGCCAGGATGACGTTCCAAGTCCCTCGCGTCGCGGGCGATCCGCGCCGTGCCGTGGAGGCGCAGGCGGTGCGGCGTCTCGAAGTCGATGAACAGCAGGCCGAGCTTCGGGTTGGCCGAGCGATTCCCGGCCGTGAGGTACATGCCGTTGCCGTCGTAGCTCGGCAGCTCGATGACGCGCGGGCCCGCCACGCGCACGAAGCCCCGCGCACCGCCCTTGTACGAGCAGGTCGGAAATCCCCGATGGTCGACGGAGGTGATGAAGACCAGGTCCTGGCGCGCGATGAAGGCCTGCTGGGTCGCGGTGAGTTCGCTCGTGACCGACAGGCTGCGCAGCCGGTTCGCGAGGTTGCCCGTCTCGAACGCCTCTTGGAAGACCCGGTGACGGGGACCGTAGAGGTTGCTGATCGCGCCCAGAGGCGGCGCGAACACGGCCGCGTCGGGTTTCGGCGCGGTGCTCCAGCGCAGGCGTTCGAGGCAGATCGCCCAGGCCGCCCTGTACCGGTCGGCGGTGTCCTGCCGGTCGAGCCGCGTATGAGAGAGCGTCAGCTCGGTCACGTCGACCCCGAGGGGACGCAGGTCGATCTCGACGCGCGACGGCGGTCCGGCGAGCGGTCCGTCGCCGGCGAAGTGCCACGTCATCGCGAGGCGCCGCGGCGGCACGATCTCCAGGTACTCGCCGGACACCGCGTAGGCGCGCCCGTCCGGATTGCAGCCTTCGAGGCTGAAGCGGCCGCCGACCCGCAGGTCGCGTCGCGGACCTCGCCGGCCCCCGGCGTGAGCCAGCGGGCGAGGCGGCGCGGGTCGGTGCAGGCCTCGAACACCAGGGCCGCGGCGGCATCGAGCTGCCGGACCAGGGCGATGGCGATCCGCGGGGGGCCGGACGCGGCGTCGGGCGCGGTGTCGGACATGGCGTGGGCGATCCGTCAGGCGATAGCGTCGAGGGCACGGCCCCGCGTCTCGTGCAGGCACAGCGCCGCGACGAGGAAGGCGACGGCGAGGACGGTCAGCGCGTACCAGAGGCCGGCATAGATGTTCCCCGTCGCCGTGAAGGCCGAGAAGGCGATGGCCGGCAGGAAGCCTCCGAACCAGCCGCCGACGGCGTAGGGCACGGACAGCGCCGTGGTTCGGATGCGCGTCGGAAACAGCTCGATCATCCAGGCCGCGAGCGGGGCCGAGGCCAGGGCCACGAACACGTTGAGGAGGCTGAGGAGCGCGATCAGCGCCGGCAGGTTCGTCTTGGCCGGATCGGCCTCGGCCGGGTAGCCCGCGGCCGCGACGGCGCTCGACAGGGCTTTGCCGAACTCGGCTGTCCGTGCCCCGAGCGTCGCCTTGTCGAGCCCGGTCCCGTCGAAGGAGGCGAGACTCGCCTCGCCGAACTCGATCCGCACTGGGCTGCCGACCGGCAGATCGCGCGTCGCATAGGGGATGCCGAGCTTGGCCTGTCCGTTGTCAGATGATTTGAGACGATTTGGGACGCTCAGGAAGGGAGGCTTTGGTCCACCTGGGTTGAGAGGTTAGGCAGCCTGCGCGTGGTGGCGCAAGCGGCGGTCCATAAGGGTCTGGCGCTTGATCCGCGCCCGCTCCTGCAGGATGGCCTCGCCGCGGCCGAAGTAGACGTCGGCGGGGGTGAGGTTGCCCAGGCTCTCGTGAGCCCGAGCTTGGTTGTAAGGCTCGACGAAGGCGGCAACCCGCGCCTCCAGCTCGCCGGGCAGGTCGGCGTGTTCGAGCCGGATGCGGTTCTTGAGCGTCGGGTGCCAACGCTCGATCTGACCCTGCGTCTGAGGATGGCGGGGCGCACCGCGGATGTGGGTCATGCCCCGGCTGCCGAGCCAGTCGGCGAGATCCCCCGCGACGTAGCTCGGCCCGTTGTCGGAGAGCCGCCGAGGCCGCTGACCACGTGCACGTGGTCGAGCCCGGCGGCTGCCAGCGCGCGGTCGAGCGTGGCGGTGACGTCGCTGGCCTGCATCGTCGCGCACAGCTTCCACACCACGATGTAGCGCGAGAAGTCATCCAGCACGGTCGAGAGGTCGTACCAGCCCCAGCCGAGCACCTTCAGATAGGTGAAGTCAGTCTGCCAGAGTTGATTGGACGCGGTGGTCTTGTCCCGGAACTCGTCGGCGGCTTTGATCACGATGTCGGCCGGGCTGGTGATCAGGTCCTGGGCCTTGAGCAGGCGGTAGACGCTCGCCTCCGAACGGTCTCTGCCGGCTTCCGAGCCGGCCCGGATGTCTGCTTCATCTTCGCTCCTGAGGCTACGATGAACCAGACATCCTCCGTTCGTGAACGGCCTCAATCTGTCTCACGAGCGCTGACGGCAGACAGTTAAAGCGGACATCGGTTAAGCCGGCGGCCATGACATTCTTGGCTTCAAACCACCTTCACCCCGGGGCGCCCAAAGGCAACTTCAACGCAAATTGTCTCGCTGGGAGCTCCAAGCGCCTCCCTCACCTCGCGCCGGCAGGTACGAGCTTCGTCGGCATGCCTCCCGGGACGCCCCGGGGGCTCGTTCATCGGCGGCATGTCGTCCTGTCCGAGCATGGGCACCCCGACCGGCTCGGGTAGGGGGTCTTGACCCTGGTCCGGGGGACGCGTGGGCGAAGGCGGCGAGAAGCCCGGTTCGCCTCGGTCAAGATTGCCTGGGTTGGCCATCGAAACGCCCTCCGATCAGTGGGACAGCAGGCAGCAGACGGACGCCTGCGCCAGCAGGTCCCGCGTGACCCCGCCGAAGAACCACTCGCGCAGGCGGCTGTAGCCGTAGGCGCCTGTCACGATCAGGTCGGCGTCGAAATCGCGCGTCGCCTTCCGGACGTCGTCGGCGACGGTCCAGCCCGATGGCTTGGCCAGATGCGCGGTCGCGTTTACGTCGTGCAGCGCCAAGTAGCGGGCTACGTCCTCGACCTCGGCCCGGTCGTCGCCGTCCGAGACGCGGAACACCTGCACCGCCTCCGCACGCCTGAGCATGGGCAGGGCGTCAGACACGGCCCGTCGCGTTTGCGGGGTGTTCTTCCAGCCGACGAGCACGCGCCTGGCCTCCAGGTGCTCGACGCCGGCCGGGACTACCAGGACGGGCTTCCCCAACCGCATCAGGACGTCGCCAGCATCGACGGCCATGCCGACCGTCACACCCTCGTCATCCGCGTAGCGCCCGACCACGACGAGGTCCGCCGCCCGCGACTGGCTTTCGAGGAACGAGGCCGGTGGCGCGAGGTCCGAGCGCCACTCGACGCGGTCGTTCAGGCAGGAGGCATGGCGAAAAACCTGCTCGACGCCCGCGAGCCGGTCCAACGCAGCCTGGCGGATCTCCTCGATGACCATGCCCATGGGCACGGCGGTCTCGCCATAGCCCCGAGGATAGTCCGGTAGGCAGGCGGCGGCGCCGACGAGACGCGCGCCGAGACGATGCGCCAGTTCCGCGGCGAGACGCACCCGTGCCGGCGCGTGACGCCCGTCATCGGCCGCGACCATGATGCTGGCATAGGACATGGTGACCTCCTCGGATCGAAACTCCGGCCGTCACCGTGCGGGGGCATGGACTGCCCGCCTTGACCTGGCTCAAGCCCGCCAGTCCTGGGCCGGGAACAGGAAGCGGTCCTCGTCGGCCAAGAGCGCCGCGAGACCGTCGATGGCCGGCTCCGGATGCAGGATCACGGCGCGCGGGAGCGCCAGCATCGCCTCGCGGAACGGGGCCTTGTCCTCGAAGGCCTGACTGAACGGTTCGCCCCGCAGGACGTCGACGATGCGTGGCGCGATCCCGCCGGCGAGGAAGACGCCGCCCGTGGCCGAGAACACCAGCGCCATGTCGCCCGCGAACCTGCCGAGGAGGCGGGCGAACTGATGGACCGCATCCCTAGCGACCGGGTCCGACCTCGCGCCTTCGAGGACCTCGGGCGGCGAGCTCCAGCCGACGGCGGCACCGCGCGTCGCCGCGAGGGCCCGCACGAGCCTGACGAGACCCGGACCCGACAGCAGGGTCTCGGCCGTGAGCCTGCCCTCGGCGGCCATCAGGGCCGACCAGGGCATCTTGTCGTCGGGCTCGCAGGGGCCGAACCCGATGTGCCCGGCCTCGGTCGTCTGAATCAGGAGGCGGTCGCCCGCCGGGATCAGGACGGCCGCGCCCAGGCCCGTGCCCGGCCCCAGGACGAACCGTGGCCCGACCCCTTCGACAGCCGGCCCGATCCGCGCCAATTCGGCCGGGTCGTCCGGGTCGAGGACGGTGACGGCGGCGGCGAGCGGCACGTAATCGTTGACCAGCCGCACCGCTTCCAAGCCGAACGCCTCGCCGATCCCGCCCGGGTCGAACCGCCACGGCGCGTTGGTCAGACGCGTGATGCCAGGGGTAATCCGCCCCGCGACGGCGAGGAAGGCCGAGCGCGGCCGGACCGCGTCCTGTCGGTCGACATAGGCCCGAATGGCGTCGACCGGGCCGGGGAAGCCGGCCGTCGGCACCTTCCGGATCGGGCCTGGACGTCCTCCCGGCTCCGGAAGGACGGAGAAGCGGGCGTAGGTGCCGCCAATATCGGCCAGCAGCACGGGATGCGGCAGCGTCACCCTCAATCCTCCGAGGTGATGCCCGGAGGCGTCGCGGCCGTTCGGGCCTTGAGGCTGAGGATGTAGTCGATGACCGCGTCCATCTCGTCCCGGTCGAGTCTCAGGCTCGGCATCCGCTGGTGATGGCTCTGCAGGAATACCGCGAGCGCCGGACCGGTCGTCGACGGCATGTTGGCGACCCGTAGAAAGGCAGGGCCAGCGAACGCGCCGGGCTGCGAGGCGCGGCCGATGACGTGGCACTCGCTGCAGAGCTGCGCGGCGATGGCCCGCCCACGGACGCGATGGTCTTCCTCGGGACCGGCGACCGAAGCGCCGATGCAAGCCGCCAGGAGGGCGGCCAGAACGGCCGCGCGGGTGGCGGCCGGCTGAATCGTCATGGCCGCCTCGCGATGCGGAGCAGTGCAACGGCGGTCGCGATGGCCACGCCACCGAGCGCGACGTGCGCCCAGGTCGCGCCGTCGTTCGCCACGAACCCGAGCGCCCAGGGCGCGACGAGCGTCCAGGCCCCGACGATCAGCACAGCTTTTTCGAGCACCGCCCGGAAGCGGATCTGATTGGCGCCGTAGAGCGTGACGATGAGCAAGCCCGGCACGAGCGCGGACCCGGCCGCGCGGGCATGATCGGTGAAGACCAGCACCCACGCCGTCAGCACCAGCGTGACGCCGGCGGCGTGCTGAAGGCCGCCGATCAGGATCTCTTGCGTCCGCCAAGTCGGTGATGACGTGGCCGCGTCGAGTTGAGACATGGTCTGCCTCCCGGATGTCACGCGTGGACCTCGGCGATGATGCAGCCGGGGTCGATGACCTCGTTGACGGGCGCCAGGACCGTGAGGCGGCCGCTGGTCGGCGAGGCGATGTCGTGCAAGGCCTCGCCGATGCGCACGGCCGCCACGGCCTCTCCGGCCCGCACAAGCGCCCCGTCCGCCACGAACCACCGCTCCAGAATGCCTTCGGGCTGCATCCCCGTTGACCAGAGCTCCTCGGCAACATGCACGTCGGCCATGGTCACCTCCGAGATCCCGGCGCCTGGTTCGCGGCGCTCCGGTGAGGAAATGCCGTTCCGTGAGGGACGGCGTTGATCTCGGTCAAAGGCGCCTCAACCCCTGCCCACTAGCGCTAGGCCAAGGACGCGCTCGCCTTATCAGGCAGGCTCGGGCCGCCACGCTCACCCGGGGCCGCGCATGCTCCTCGCCATGACGGCCAGCGTCGTCCTCGTCACGACCACGATCCTGGTGCTCTACGAGACATTGCGGCTGACCTCGGAGCACCTGTCCGAGCTGCCGGTCCCGCCCCGCGCCCGGATCCTCGCCGTGGTGCTGATGACCTTCGTCGGGCACACCGTCGCGGTCTGGATCTACGCCGGCGCCTACTGGCTTCTCGTGCTCCGCCTCGGCGTCGGCGCCTTCGCGGGCGCGCCGGTCACGTCCTTCGAGGACTGCCTGTACTTCTCGGTGGTGGCTTACACCTCGCTCGGCTTCGGCGACCACTTCCCGACCTCCCATACCCGGCTGCTCGCCGGCGTCGAGGCGCTCAACGGCCTGCTCCTGATCGGCTGGTCCGCGTCGTTCACCTACCTGGCGATGGAGCGATACTGGCCGCTGCACGGCAAGGCGCACGCGCATCGAACCGCGCGGACAGGCCACGACAACGGGCCCGAACCGGGTCGGGAACGCCTCTTCCCGCCGGCACCAGAAGCCTGATCGCTTGTCGAGCCTTGCGCTGGATCAAGGCCGCCGCTCCCGCGGGCGCCCACCGTCTCCGCAATATCGCAATACGAGGCGCGCCATGCACAAGTACTTGGTCACCTTCCACAAGGTCGTGCCGGACGACATCGGCCACGAACACACCGCCATCCAGCGGCAGACCGTCGTCTCCGCCCACTCGGAGGCTGCCGCCGCCTGCGCGGCCCAGGCGCTGTTCTGTCAGACGGCGGGTATCGTCGACTGGCGCATGCGGGCCGACACCTGCGAGGTGGCCGAGCTCGACGGGCAGGCGGCGTGAGGAGGCGGAAATGAGCCACGGACTCACCGAACCCGTGCGCTGGGAAGGGAGGCAATGGGCCGTCACTGGCTACGGCATCGAGGCGCTCGACGGCATGTACCACATTCCGTTCTCCGAGATCCCGGACGCCGAGGCCGGACGGCCGGAATGGTTGGACGGTCTATGGCGGCGCTACGGGACGGATCGCAACGACCTGGACGCGGCCCTGAGGGTCGCGCGCGCCCTGCGGGGCGAAGAAGCCGGCGTGAAGCCGGTGGCATGAGCAACTCGTCACGTGCCGCGGCCAGGGAGGCCGATGATCCGGAGGTGGCGCGCACCGCCGTCGGTCCCTCGAAGCCGCGCCTACTGCCGGTGCTCGGGCCCGGCCTGATCACCGGCGCCTCCGACGACGATCCCAGCGGTATCGCCACCTACGGCCAGGCCGGGGCGCAGCTCGGCTACGGCCTGTGCTGGACCATGATCTACACCCTGCCGTTGATGGCGGCGGTGCAGATGGTCTCCGCCCGGATCGGGCGGACCACCGGCCATGGCATCGCCGGCGTGCTGCGCGAGCACTACCCGGATAGCCTGCTCCAGGCCGTGGTGTTCCTCCTGCTCACCGCCAACGTCCTGAATCTGGGGGCCGATCTCGGCGCGATGGCGGACGCGCTCGACCTGCTCCTCCCGGGGCCACGCTGGCTCTACGTCGTGCTCTTCGCCGCCGTCTGCGCCTTCATGCAACTCGTCCTGCAGTACACGCGCTACGTCGCCGTCCTGAAATGGCTGACGCTCAGCCTGTTCGCCTATCTCGGCGTGGTGATCTTCGCCCGCGTCTCTTGGTGGGATCTCGGCTTGGCCCTGGCGGTACCAAGGGTCGACTTCAGCGGCACCGGCCTGACTACTCTCGTGGCCCTGTTCGGGACCACGATCAGCCCATACCTGTTCTTCTGGCAGGCCGCGGAGGAAGCCGAGGACCTGAACGCCTTCCCGCGCCGGCGCGACCTCCTGCACGCACCCGAGCAGGGTGGCGCCGCGCTCCGCCGCATCGGGGTCGACACGCTCGTCGGCATGGCCTTCTCGAACCTCGTGGCGCTCGCCATCATGGTCACCACCGCCGCCGTGCTGCACCCGCGCGGCATCATCGACATTCAGACCTCGGCCCAGGCCGCGGAGGCGCTCCGCCCGCTGGCCGGCCCGTTGTCCGCGACGGTCTTCGCGCTCGGTATCGTCGGGACCGGACTTCTGGCGGTTCCGGTGCTTGCGGGCTCGGCGGCCTACACGGTCGGGGAAGCGCGGCGCTGGCCGGTGGGCTTCGGCCGACGCATCCTTGAGGCACGCGCCTTCTACGGGACGGTGGCGCTCGCCACCCTGGTGGGCATGGTCATAAGCCTGGGCGCGGTCGATCCGATCCGGGCGCTCTACTGGAGCGCGGTGGTCAACGGCATCATCGCGGCGCCTGTCATGGCCGTGATGATGCTGGCCGCGTCCCGCTCCGACATCATGGGCGCCTTCGCGGTGCGTGGGCCGCTGCGGCTGCTCGGATGGATCGCGACCGCCTGCATGCTGCTCGCTGTCCTGGCCATGTTCGGCACGGTCACGCTGCTTTGACCCAGCGCAAAGCGGACGGATCCGACCGATCCATCCTCGCCCCATCGCAACCGGAAATGGGAATCGGGCGATGGAGAACGGAACGGAGGGGCGGCCGGTCGTGCTGGTCGCCGAGCCGCAGGCGCTGCCGGGCATGTGGCTGGAGGACTCCCTCGCGGACGCCGGCTGTGCGGTGAGCGGCCCCTACGGAACCGGCGGCGATGCTATTGGAAGCCTCGACACGAAACGTCCGGACTTCGCCGTGGTCAGCGTCGACCTGAACGAGGGGCCGTGCTTCCCGCTGGCCTGCGCCCTGCGCCGGAGGGGCATCCCCTTCGCCCTGATTGCCGGGAACGCCCGGGTCCCGAAGGCCTTCGCGGACGTGCCGCTGCTCGGCCGGTTATTCGATGCCCGGGACATGGTCTCCGCCGTGACCGCCGGCTGCGCCGTCCCGGGCTGCCCCCGGGCATGCCCGATGCTGGGTCGTATCACGGCCGGGCAAGAGCTTGCGCTGGATCAATGTCCGACCGCCTGCCGCGCATAGCCTCGGGCTCGGCCAGGCGCGACCTGGACCTCATCGAGGAGACTTACGATGGGCGACAAGCTGATCCGCCAGAACGTCATCGACGAGCTCGACTTCGACCCCAGCATCGACGCCGCCCACATCGGTGTCGCCGTAGAGAAGGGCATCGTCACTCTCACCGGTCACGTCGCCAACTATGCGGAACGTGTGACCGCAGAGAAGGCCGCGCAGAAGGTGCGCGGCGTCCGCGGCGTCGTCGAGAAGATCACGGTGCGCTTCGCCGGCGAGACCCCGCCGCGCGACGAGGACCTGGCGCAACGCGCGGTGCAGATGCTCGATTGGTCCGCGACGGTGCCCAAGGATGCCGTGCAGGTGAAGGTCCAGACCGGCTGGGTGACGCTCTCCGGAAAGGTCGACTGGCAGTACCAGAAGGAAGAGGCCTACCGGTCGATCAAGCGGCTCGCCGGCGTGACCGGCATCATCAACAACATCGAGGTGGCGCCGAAGGCGAGCGCGCCCGACGTTCGCGCGAAGATCTTGGCGGCGCTCAAGCGGAACGCCGAACTTGAGGCCGACGCCATCAAGGTGACGGTCAAGGACGCCAAGGTCGTCCTGGAGGGCAGGGTCAACGCTTGGCACGAGCGACGTCTCGCCGAGACCGCCGCGTGGTCGGCTCCGGGCGTGCGCGCCGTCGAGGACCACCTCACGCTTGGCTGAAACCATCGGAGTGGGTGAGGCCGCAAGGGCCGCCCGCACCCGTTCCATCGCCTGCCGACCCGGAGACGTTCCATGACCTACGCGAGCATCATGGTCGCCGTGGACCTGACGGACGGGGCGCGAAGCCGCGTGCGCCTGGCCGCGCACCTTGCCGACGACTTCCACGCCCGTTTGACCGGCGTCGCGGCGGAGATGCCGGATTATGGCTGGGCTCCGGCCGGCCCGACGCCGGGAGGGTCGTTCGGCATCCCCTCGATCCAGGAGGCGGTCCTGAACGACCTCCGGGTGGCCCACGAGGCCTTCGAGGAAGCCGCCGGCGGGCGCAGCCGCGTCGAGTGGCGCTCCAACCTCGATTTCCCGCTGGCGTTCCTGGTCGCCCAGGCGGCGGCCGCCGACCTCGTGGTGGTCGGCCGAGGGACGGACCCCGGGCCCGCGCTGTTAGCGGTCGATCCGGCCGACGCGGTCATGCATCTTGGGCGCCCGGTATTGGTGGTGCCGCCGGGCGTCGACCATCTCGACGCCAAGCGCGTCGTGGTCGGATGGAAGAACACCCGCGAGGCGCGCCGCGCGGTGCTGGACGCGCTGCCGTTCCTGAAGCGGGCGTCCGAGGTACTCGTCGTCTCCGTCGACGATGGCGCCGGCTCCGAGGGTCAGGACACCCTTCGTCTCCTCCAGGCGCACGGCGTCTCAGCCATCCGCGTCAGACACGATGCCTTGGGTGCCTCGACCTCCGAGGCACTCGTCGAAGCGGCCACCGAGCACGGGGCCGACCTGATCGTCGCGGGCGCCTACGGTCACGGGCGCCTCCGCGAGTGGGCGTTCGGCGGCGTCACTCGGGAGTTGCTGGCCTATGCCCCCCTCTGCTGCCTGATGAGCCATTGATGCCCGGCATCATGCGGAGCACCACGTCATGTGCAGCCCTCCTGGTTCTCGCCGCGGTCGTGGTAAGCGCGTCGCCAACTCAGGCGCGACCGACGGCCGGCTCGCCTGATGCGAAAGGGACGTTCGTCGAGCCTGCAAACGCGCCCCATCGGCATTGCGCAGGGTCCTGCCTGAGAAGCGGGGCCCTGCAGTGGTTCTGCAAGCCCCACCAGACTTGCAGCCTGGATTGCGGCACGGCGCCTCCTCGCATGCACTGCCACGACCCGAGGCGTTGAGAGCGGGGCCGCCGAGGTCTCGCGACGGGCCAACCCCGGAAAGGCCGTCCTGCAAGCGCGATACGTCAGTGGGCCATGAGTACCGGGATGCGCGCGTGCTCGACCACATGCCGGGTGACGCCACCGAGCAGGAACTCGCGCACGCGGCTGTGGGTGTAGGCACCTATCGCCAGCAAGGAGGCGTTCCGGCGCTCGGCCTCGTCCAGGATGGCCGCGCCGACCGAGATCCCATCCCCGACCGGCAGGGTGACGGCCTCGGCCACGATGCCGTGCCAGCGCAGGTAGGCGCACAGGTCCGCGGCCCGCGTTTCCTCGAAGCGTTCCGTCCTCGCATGCACGACCGTGACGCGGGCGGCCTCGTGCAGCAGCGTGATGGATTGCCCGATCAGGCGTGCCGCTTCGAGACTGCCGTTCCAGGCGATCACGACGTGTTCGAGGAGGTCGTACGGGACTACCTCGCCAACCATCAGCGTCGGTCGTCCGACCGAGAACAGGGCCGTGTCGAGCGCCCTCCCGGTGAACGAGCGCGCCGGATCGGGTCGGTCGACGATGATCAAGTCGTTCACTCGCCCGGCCAGCGTCAGGAGCGGCTCGACCTCGCCCGACAGCTCCGTCCAGGTCGCGAAAGTGGCGTCCAGGCGCTCGGTCTTGGCGACCAGCGGAACGCCCTCGCGTCCGCACCAGGCTTCCAGGGCCGCCTTGCCTTCGGCCGCGGCCTCGCGCACGCCCCGCTCGATGGCCTCGATGGTCGCGCAGTCCATCGGCATGACGCTGGCCAAACTGGCGATGCCGACCATGCCGGCCATGCTGGCCATGACGTAACCCGGGTCCGGCGCCATGAAGGCGACCCCAATGTGCGCGTGCAGGCGCCGCCCAAGGCGAAGGGCTGCGTCCAGGCGGCGGGTGACATCGATGCCCGGGGCTGTGGGGACGAGAAGACAGCGGAGGTACATCGAGACTCTCCCTCAGCGTTCGAGCGACTTCATGTAGGCGATCAGGTCCTGCGCCTGGTCAGGGTCGAACCGGAACTCGGGCATGCTCGGATGACCGGTGCGGATGCCTTCCGTGAGCGCCTCGCCGAGATCCTCGACGGGGTAGCGCTTGTGCAGTTCGCGGAAGGGAGGTGCAGCGCGCAGCGGGCTCGCCCCGACACGTCCGACGGCGTGGCAGCGGGCACAGTTGGTCCTGGCGAGGGACTCGCCCTGCTTGACCTGCCGGTCCCAGGCCTGGGCGGAGCCGGTGCCGATAAGGATGGACAGCAGCACCAGAGCGCCCGCGTGGATGGTGGTCGCCGAGCGCATCAGTGGCTCATCAGGCAGCAGACGGGGGTCGATTGCAGGACTTCGCGGGTGGCGCCGCCGAAGGCCCACTCGCGCAGCCGGCTATGACCGTAGGCGCCCATCACGATGAGGTCCGCGTCCTCCCGCCCGGCGAACCGAAGGATCTCGTCGGCGGGGCCGATCTCCGGCTTGCGCAGCAGGTGGGTCGTGGCCTTGATTCCGTGCCCGGACAGGTACTCGGCCGCGCCCTCGGCGCCCACGTGCTGCGCGTCCGGTCCCACGGCCACCGCGCAAAGCTGCTCGGTCTGTCTCAAGAACGGTAAAGCGTCGTGAAGGGCTCGACGGGCCTCGGGCGTATCCTTCCAAGCCACCACGACCCGCTTGACCGCGAGGTGCTCGATGCCCGGCGGGACCACCAGCACCGGACGCCCCACCTCCATCAGCAGCCCCCCGGTGGAGACCGCCATCGGACCGGCATCACCGTCCGCAGGTCCCTGCCGGCCGACGACCACGAGGTCGGCGGTGCGCGCCTGCGCACCGAGGAAAGCCAACGGATCGGTCGGTGCGGAGCGCCAGCTCGTCTTAGGCGCCTGCCCAGCCTCGCGCTCGAAAAGCGCTTTGGCCTCCGCGAGCTGCTCATCGGTCAGGCGCTCCTCAAGGGCCCAGACACGCTCGACCTCCAGCATGTCGCCGACCGGCATGGGTCCGAGGACCGGACGTGCGGCGACGCCCGTCAGCTTGGACCCGAACTGTTGGGCGAGGCCGGCCGCCAATTGGACTCGGTCCGCCGCCGCGGGCCCGAGGTCGACCGAGACCATGATGTTGGAGATCTTCATGACCACCTCCCTTGGCCGGGCTGCCGGCGCGATGGAGGTACTCTGGCCCCGGTTCGCGGGGACGACCTTGATCCATCGCAAGGGCACTCGATGGGCAGTCCAAATGCAGCGGACGAGACCGGTTCAGGGCACGAGAACGGCGGCGCCCTGAAGGGCGCCGGACCGGTGGGCGGCGATCGCCGCGTTGGCCTGGACGAGCGGGAACGTGCGCGTGCGGGTGACGATGCCGGCCCGCGGCACGAGCTCGAAGAAGCCGCGCGCATCCGCGCGGGTGGCGTTCGCCACCGAGCGCACCGACCGCTCCTCCCAGAGCAGTTCGTAGGGGAAGCGCGGGATGTCGCTCATGTGGATGCCGCCACAGACCACGCATCCACCCTTGCGCAACTCCGCGAGCGCGGTCGGCACCAGCCGGCCGTCGGGTGCGAAGATCAAGGCCGCGTCCAGCGGCTCGGGCGGCGCCTCGTCCGACCCGCCGGCCCATTCCGCCCCAAGGGAGCGGGCGAAGTCCTGGGCTTTCCGGTCGCCGGGTCGGGTGAGCGCGAACACGCGGCGGCCCTGCCACCGGCAGACCTGGGCGACGATGTGCGCGGCCGCCCCGAAGCCGTAGAGCCCCACAGTGTCGGCGTCCTCCGCCATCCGCAGCGTGTGCCAACCGATCAGCCCTGCGCAGAGGAGCGGCGCTGTCGCGACCGGGTCCAGGCTTGTGTCGAGCGGGATGGTGAAGGCGGCCTCGGCCAAGAGATGGGTGGCGAACCCGCCGTCGCGGGTGCAGCCGGTGAAGCCGGGGGCATTGCACAGGTTCTCCCGGTCGGTTTTACAGTAGCGGCAGTGGCCGCAGGCGTGCCCGAGCCAGGGCACCCCGACGCGTTGACCCGGGGCCGGATCGGTCACGCCTTCGCCGACGGCCTCGACGATGCCGACGACCTCGTGGCCGGGCACGATGGGGTAGACGGCCTGCGGAAGCTCGCCGTCGATGACGTGGAGGTCGGTCCGGCAGACCGCGCAGGCCTCAACCCGGATGCGGACCTCGCCGGGGCCGGGAATTGGGTCGGGCCTCTCCTCCGGCACGAGGGGACCGCCGATCTCCTGCAGGACCATCGCCAGCATCGGCAACTCCCTGTCATGCGAGCGTCAGGCGGTCCTCGACGGCGCGGACGCCGGGCGCCGACCACGCGGCACGCTCGGCGAGCTTGCGCTCGCTCCAGACGTCGACGCAGCCGTCCAGGATAACCTTGTCCCCGTCCACGTGGACGCGAATGGTGTCGGGATCCCGGGCGCTGCGCCTCAGGGCGGCGAGGATCCTGTCCTTGACCTCGGTGGGTCGGACATGCGGCTTCACCGCGATGAGGTTGACGATGTCGGTGACGCCGGCGAGCCGCCGCAGCGCCTTATCGACCGCCGCCTTCTGGTGGTAGTGCGGCACGCATCCTTCGAGCGTGACGCAGCCCTTCTCGACCTTGAGCGAGACCGACCGCTCCGGGATCTGCACGTCCCACTCCAGTACCCGGGCGCACCGCTCGGCCAGGGCCTCGTCGCCGACGCGCGGATTTTTCGGATACCGCACCTCAATCCGCTCGATCACGGCCCGGACGCCGCGCACCCGGAGTGTGACGCGCTCGGCGATGCTCTTCTCGGCGTAGTTACGGACGTGGCCGGTCAGCGTCACGACGCCGTCGTCGACCGCGACGCCGATCTGCGCCGCGTCGACCATGGGGGCGTATTCCAATTCGTCGAGCACCTGACGGCGTACGCTGATGTCGTCCATCGCGGGTCTCCTCGATTCGCCGGGATTTTTTTCAGAGAGCCAGCCAAAGCAGCGCCGGCGTCACCACCGAGGCCGCGATGGCGAGCGCCAGCGCCTGCAGGCTGCCGATGGACCGGTAGCGCGCCGCGTCCGTGACGACCCGGGGTTCGGAGTCGTTCGTCGGTGCCAGCATGACCGGCACCCGCGCGCGGCGTACCGTCGTGATGAAGGTGGTTCGAAGCACCAGGGCCATCGTTCGCTCCCGTCCTGCTGACGGAAGGCATCCTGCCGGCCTTCCGGGGAGCCGCCTTGATCCAGCTCAACGCCGCTAGCCTCGGCTGCCTGCACGGTCGTCCGGGATCCGCAGCCGGGAGGCCGACATGGACGCGAGGCGCGAGCCGACGAAGACCCGCCAGGAACGCCGCGATGGCGGCCGTGCGGACGACGGTCACGACCTGGCCTTCGTGCCGGGGCCACTCGGACCCGACAGCCTGCAGCGGATCGACGCCTACTGGCGGGCCGCGAACTACCTGTCGGTCGGCCAGATCTACCTCATGGCCAACCCGCTCCTGCGCGAACCGCTCAGGCCCGAGCACGTCAAGCCAAGGCTTCTCGGCCACTGGGGCACGACACCGGGCCTCAACTTCATCTACGTCCACCTGAACCGGGTCATCCGGCAGCGCGACCTCGACATGATCGCGGTGTGGGGGCCGGGTCACGGCGCGCCGGGGCTCGTCGCCAACGCCTACCTGGAGGGCACCTACAGCGAGATCTACCCCGACGTTGCGCGGGACGCGGAGGGGATGGAGCGCCTGTTCAGGCAGTTCTCGTTTCCCGGGGGCATACCGAGCCACGCCTCGCCGGAGCTGCCCGGCTCCATCCACGAGGGCGGCGAGCTCGGCTATTCCCTGGCCCATGCTTTCGGCGCTGCCCTGGACAACCCCGGCCTGATCGTCGCCTGCGTGGTCGGCGACGGCGAGGCGGAGACGGGGCCGCTCGCCGCGTCGTGGCACTCCAACAAGTTCCTGAATCCGACCACCGATGGAGCCGTACTGCCGATCCTGCACCTCAACGGCTATAAGATCGCCAACCCGACGCTCCTCGCCCGGATGCCCGCGGATGAGCTTCGCAGCCTTCTCGTCGGGTACGGCTACGAGCCGACCTTCGTCGAGGGCGACGAGCCGGCCGGCATGCACCAGGCCATGGCGACGGCCCTCGACGCGGTCCTCGACGAGATCGCAGCCATCCGGCACTCCGCGCGCTGCGGCGAGGCCCGGCGACCGCGCTGGCCGATGATCGTGCTGCGCAGCCCCAAGGGTTGGACGGGACCGAAGGCCGTTGACGGCAAGCCGGTCGAGGGAACTTGGCGCTCGCATCAGGTTCCCGTCGCGGCCACGCGGGAGAACCCGGAGCACCGCGCGATCCTGGAAGCCTGGATGCGCTCCTACCGACCGGAGGAGCTGTTCGACGAGGACGGCTCGCTCGTTCCGGAACTCGCCACCCTGGCGCCGAAGGGGCCGCGGCGCATCTCGGCCAACCCGCACGCCAACGCGCATAAGAGCGCGCCCTTGCGGCTGCCGGACCCCATGGACTTCGCCGTCCCCGTGCCGGGACCTGGCCGCTCCCGAGCCGAGGCCACCCGCACGCTCGGCGGCTACCTGCGGGAGGTCCTGTCCCTGAACAAGGACGCCCGCAACTTCCGGATCATGGGTCCCGATGAGACCAGCTCGAACCGGCTTGACGCGGTGTTCGACGTGACGGGGCGCGTCTGGCAGGATGCGACCCTGCCGGGCGACGACCACCTTCAGCGCGACGGCCGGGTCATGGAGGTGCTGAGCGAGCACCTCTGCGAGGGCTGGCTCGAAGGCTACCTGCTCACGGGCCGGCACGGCCTGTTCGCGACCTACGAGGCCTTCGCCCACGTCGTCGATTCGATGGTGAACCAGCACGCCAAGTGGCTCAAGTCCTCGCGCGACCTGCCCTGGCGACGACCGGTGCCATCCCTGAACATCTTGCTCTCGTCCCACGTCTGGCGGCAGGACCACAACGGCTTCAGCCACCAGGATCCGGGCTTTATCGACTTCGTGGCGAACAAGCGCGGGGATACGGCGCGGATCTACCTGCCGCCGGACGCGAACACCCTGCTGTGCGTCACGGATCACTGCCTGCGAACCTATGACCGCATCAACGTCGTCGTGGCCGGCAAGCAGCCGGCGCTGCAGTGGCTGACCCTGGACGAGGCCGTCACGCACTGCGCGGCCGGCATCGACATTTGGGACTGGGCCTCGAACGAGGGGGACACGGAGCCCGACGTTGTGATGGCCTGCGCGGGCGACGTGCCGACGATGGAAACGCTCGCCGCGGTGGATTGGCTGCGCCGGCACGTCCCGGAACTCAGGGTCCGGGTCGTAAACGTGGTCGACCTGATGACGCTGCCGGCGCCCGAGACGCATCCGCACGGTCTCGACGACCCGATCTTCGACAGCCTGTTCACGCGCGACCGGCCGGTGGTGTTCGCCTACCACGGCTATCCGTGGCTCATTCACCGGCTGACCTACAAGCGGACGAACCACGGCAACTTCCACGTCCATGGCTTCATTGAGGAGGGCACGACCACGACGCCCTTCGACATGTGCGTGTTGAACCGGCTCGACCGCTATCATCTCGCCCAGGCCGCGATCCGGGCCGTCCCGCGACTGGGCGCACGGGCCGAGCACGCCGAGGAGGCGCTTCGCGAGGCGCTGGCCACCCATCGCGAGCATGTTCGCCGAACCGGCGACGACCTGCCTGGAGTGCGGGATTGGACATGGCCTGAACGGCGCGCCCCCGAGGATCGCGACCGCCGGATCGAGGGCGACATCATGCAGTGCGGCCCGACCGACACGGCCAAGCCTGGGCAGGCGGGGACGGTGGACGGGTGGACGGTCGTGACCTGAGGCCGGGCGATGATCCTCGTGCTCAACGCCGGTTCCTCCAGCCTGCGCTGCGCCCTTTTCCGGCCGGGCGCCGACGAGCCGGCGTGGCGAGCGCACGTCGCCGAGATCGGGCATGATCCAAGGCTCTCCGTCGACGGCGCCGCCGTCGGGGGTGAGCGCCCACCAGCGGGTGACCATGCCGCCGTCGCCCGCTGGCTGTTCGTGCGACTTCCCGCGGCACCGACCGCGGTGGGACACCGCGTCGTCCATGGCGGCTTGCATCTCGCAGCGCCGGTGCGGCTCGACGCGGAGATCCTCGCGGCTCTTGAAGCGCTTATTCCGCTCGCGCCCGCGCACCAGCCGCAGGCGCTCGCCTGCATCCGCGCGGTCGGGGAGGTCTGGCCGGATCTGCCGCAGGTCGCCTGCTTCGACACCGCCTTCCATCGGACGCAGGACCGGTTGGCCCAACTCTACCCGCTGCCGCGCGCCTTTATCGACGAGGGGCTCGTGCGCTTCGGCTTCCACGGACTGTCCTACGCCCATCTCGCCCGAACGCTTCCGCACGGGCGGATCTTGGCCGCCCATCTCGGGCACGGGGCGAGCCTGTGCGCGATCCGGGACGGGCGAAGCGTCGCCACGACGATGGGCTTCACCACGCTCGACGGGCTGATGATGGGTACCCGCAGCGGGGCGGTCGACCCGGGCCTCGTTCTGTACCTGATCCGGGAGCGCGGCCTGTCAGCCGACGCGGTGGCCGATCTCCTGAACGAGCGGTCGGGCCTCCTCGGCGTCTCCGGCATAAGCGACGATGTGCGGGTCTTGGAGGCGAGCGACGCTTCGGCCGCGCGCGAGGCCCTGGATCTGTTCACCTACCGGATCGTGCGGGAGGCAGGCTCGCTCATCGCCACCCTCGGCGGCGTCGACACCCTGGTCTTCACGGGCGGCATCGGCGAGCACGCCGTGCAGGTTCGCGCCGCCATCTGCCGCGGGCTGTCCTTCGCTGGCGTCAGCCTCGACGAAGAAGCCAATGCCGGCGGCGAGGCGATGATCGAGGCGTCCGGCTCGGCGGTCTCGGTTCGCATCGCGCCCGCGAACGAGGAGCGCGAGATCGCCCTGTCGGTGACCGATGTGCTCGAGCCGCTGTAAGCGCGCCGCTCGCCGACGCATCGTCGGTGGACCCCGACCTCTTCGATCAGAGCGCCGCGTGCTCCGGCTTGAGGTAGGCGGGGTCGAATTCGGCGACCTCCGTCAACCCATCCCAGTCTTCTATGGTGATCCACCGGCCTCGCCACGACATGAGCTTGGCCGAGGCAAGCCTTTTCACGATACGGTTGGCATGGACCGACGGCAGTCCGAGGGCGCTGCCGAGTTCCGTCTGCGTCAACGGCATGGGGAATCGGGACGCCTCGGCCAAGCCGGCGGCTGCCGCCCGCGTGAAGAGCTCGCAGATCAGGTGCGCCATCCCCTCGTACGCTTGGCGATGGCCGGCGTTCAGGAGCCAGCGACGGGCCGTGGCCAACTCGACGACTGCTTCGAGCTGCACCATGCGGCCGATGCGCGGATGCCGCTCCATCAGGCGTTTGAAGGCATCATGCGGGATGACGCCGATGCGACATGGCGTGAGCGAAGCGACCACGTGATCCATCCGCCGTCGAAAAAGGCCCTGCAGGTCAAGGAAGTCGCCCGGGATTTGTAGGCTCAGGATCTGCGGTCTGAAGGTCTCCAGGGGGATGTACTTACAAGTCCAGCCATCCAGAAGAATCCGGCATTGAGCCGTAACGTCGTCCTCGCGTAATATCTCCCGGTCGGCCTCGATCGTTGCGACCCGGGATACGGACGCGGCGAGGGCGTCGATCTCCGGGGCCGAGACACCGCACCGGTCCAGCCTGCGCCTGAGGCTCAAGGTCCAATCCACGCCTGAAACGCGGGCACGTTCGCTTGCCGTCTTACCGTTGCGCGATTGCGGGTCTCGCAAGACTGTCGGTGGGCGCGTCGAGGCTGGAGTCGATTGCGCGGCATCACCTCTGTCCGGTGCCGCCGCTTGGCCCGGCCTCGAACGCGTATCCCCATCGGTGTTGGACATGTGCGCCCCCGGTTCCACAGGACGGATGGCAGGTTGGCGGCGCGATGCCCTCGCGCCTTGCGATGAATCAAAAAATCATGGTCGGGAGCACCATCCGTCTCGGCCGGTCCAATGCCGGTTGGATATCCGTCGGGGCAGGCCGAAGCAGGCCATCATGGGTGCGCAAGGCTTTCCCGACCCTCCACACTATGCTGGACACCATCGCACCTGGCTTGACGATCAATGTCGATTGCATAGCCTGACCGAGTTCGGAACCAGGTTCTGCAGTCACTGACGCTGGCTGTCCTGGACTTGGTCGATACGATCTGCGTTTCCGACATCGAGGCCGAGAAGACGGTCCTCGATATCCGCAGGCTGTATGCATCGGTACAGAAGCCGGTCGACTTCGCTTGCCCAGGCCAGCGGGAGGTCGAGCCAGAACGTGCGCCAGAGCGTCAGCAAGGTATTCCCGGCGAGCTCAAACTCCGAGGACGGAGGGCGCGCCGGAAGGTCCGACGACCCTCGCGTCATGACTTGATCCTTGCCTCGACGCGGCTGACGTGGGCGACGCGGAAGGTGCGCTCAGTCCCGTCACCGGCATCGCGGATCGAGACGTATTCGCCCTCGACGAAGGCATGGGTTCCAAGACGATAGCCGGGCTCGTCGTCCTCGTCGGTGCGGTTATCATAGTCGATCAGCCAGGTCGCGCCGCCCTCGCCGCCGGCGCGGTGCACGAGCCGGCCATGCCGGTCGCACTCGCCGATCCAGAACCGCCGAGCGCGGCAATGGTCCCGGGTTTCCCGCCACAGCGTCGCGTCGAGGTGGCCGTCCGGTCCGAGCGGTGCCACGATCTCGTAGCCCCGTCCGCCGCTGCCGTCCGGATGCTCCGGGCAGCGCGCCAGCATCAGGGTCACGCGCTGCAGCGTGGCGGGTGCGCTCGGTTTGCCCGTACGCGGTACCACACCCGGGGCGATGGCGTCCGCTCCATGCGTTCCATGAGCCATTGTGAGCCTCCTCGTTTCAGAACGATGTGCGTCCCGAAAACCGGACGCAGAGCACCTGTCAGGCGGATCCTCGATGTGGCGCCGCGGCCGTGGCGCGGACGAAGGGCCGGTGTCAGCGTAGGCAACCGGCACAGATGCCCCGCGTGACCGCATCGTCGCGCTCCTGTTCGGGCGTCCGCCGCTGGATGTCCCTGCCCGGCCCGAGGTCGAGCTTGTCCGGCCGCGGCACCGTCTCGCCGCTCTTGGTCACGTAATCGGAGCGGCTCGACGCAACCCGGTTCGATCCCGAGCCGTCGGCGTCTTGTCCGAGCACCGGTAGCGGGACACAAAAGCCAAGGAGGATGCCCGCGACGCCCAACGGGAGCGATAGCGCCGTGGCCTTCGTCTCCCTCCAGGAGCCACCACGCGAGCACGTGCCGTGGAACAGGGCCGCTCTCCTCAACTCAGGGCGACGATGCGGTCCTCGACGGCACGCACGCCCGGGACCGACCAGGCCGCACGCTCGGCGGCGTCCCGCTCCGCCCAGGCCGATACGGCGCCCTCCAACGTGACCTTGTCGCCCGAGACGGTGACCTTGATCCCGTCGGCCTCGAACATGACGCTGCGCCTGAACGCCTCCAAGATCTTGTCCTTGACCGCCGTCGGCGGAACCCGCGGCCTGACCTCGACGAGGTTGGTCACGCCGTGGACGCCCGACAGCTTCCGCACCGCCGCCTCGGCGCCCGCCATTTGGTACTGCCAGTCCACCGTGCCAGTCAGCGTGACCCAGCCGCCGGCGACCTTCACCTGAATGGCCTGCTTCGGGAGGTGCACCGACCAGTCGATGATGGCCAGCGCCCGCGCGGCGATCTGGTCGTCGGCGACCTTCTTGTCGTCGGCGTAGCGGACCTCGATCTCCTGGGCGATGGCGCGCACGCCCCTGACCCGGCGAACGGCGCGCTCGGCCTCGACCTTCTCGGCGTAGCTGCCGACGTGGCCGGTCAGGGTCACCACGCCTTCCGAGACGGCCACGCCGACGGCGCCGGCATCTAGGCTGGGGTCGAAGTCGAGCTCGTCGGGCACGTCGCGGCGCAGATCCTTGTCGGTCATGGCGTCCTTCCTCATGTCGTCTCTCCGATTCGTGCCGGGTGGCAGGAATGGTTGGGTCGATCCTGCGCGGCCTAGCCGGAGGAGCCTTGATCCAGCGCAACTCCGACGCGCCGCTCGGCCTGTGCCAGCGCGGCGCACCGGGTCATCTCCGTGCTCAAGCGATCTACCGTCGCCTCGATGCCGGCCGCCTTCAGGTCGGTTTGAAGCCTCGCGATCAGCGTGTCGTCGTCGGTGACGACCGCGCCCTCCGAGAAGGACGTGACGTAACCCTCGGCCGCCGTGCCGGTCAGGCGCATCCGTTCACAGGCCCAGGTCGCCAGGAGCCGGTTGCGCCGGTTGCGGGCGTGAAAGCGCGCCTCCTCCTCCTGGACGAAGCGGCGCTCGGCGGCCCGCTCGCGCTCGTCGAACGTCGTGGTCATGGAAGCCTCCAACCCGGTGCAGCGCCGGACCGGACCGGCGGCCGATCAGCTATCTTTCGACCGGTCCCGGCGGCCAGCCTTGAGGCAGATCAAGCTCCCGGACGTCGGCCCTGCGCGTGGTGCCGCGGGCGGACGACCCATGATTTCACGGCCTCGACCGCCGCCAGGTACACGACGGTGATCAGCCCGATGGCGAGCAGGGTCGGCAGGTCTGGGATCTGGAAGCCGAACCAGCTCCCCAGCGGCGAGAACGGAAGGGCCAACGCGGCCCCGAGGGCTGCGAGCGATGAACCAACCAACGCCGCGCTCGGACGGTCCTCCCAGGGATGCCCGTTTGTCCGGATGACGAAGATCACCAGGATCTGCGTCGCCATCGACTCCAGGAACCAGGCCGTGCGGAACTCCTCGGCCGAGGCGCCGAAGACGAGGAGCAGCACACCGAAGGTCAGGAGGTCGAACAGCGACGACAGCGGCCCCATCACCGCGGCGAAACGGAGTACGTTCGCCATGTCCCAGACCTGGGGCCTGGCGGTCGCGGACGAGGCCACCCGGTCGAACGGGATGCCGACCTCCGAGAGGTCGTAGAGCAGGTTGTTGAGGAGGATCTGCGTCGGCAGCATCGGCAGGAACGGCAGCGCCACCGAGGCGACCGCCATGGAGAGCATGTTGCCGAAGTTCGAGCTCGCCCCCATGCGGACGTACTTGAGGATGTTGGCAAAGGTCCGCCGTCCCTCCGCGACGCCGTCGGCGACGACCTCTAGGTCGGAGGCGAGCAGGATCATGTCGGCGGCGGCCTGGGCCACACCGGTCGCGCCGTCGACCGAAAGGCCGATGTCGGCCTGCGCGAGGCCGGGCGCGTCGTTGATGCCGTCGCCCAGGAAGCCGACTACGGCGCCCTTGGCCTGGAGCGCCCGCACGACGCGGGCCTTCTGGTCGGGCGTCAGCCGCCCGAAGGCGTCCACCTTCCGGACCCGCACCGCGAGGGCCGCGTCGCTGAGCGCCGCGACCTCGGGGCCGGACAAAACCGTGCCGGCATGCAGCCCGACGAGACCTGCGAGACGGCGCACGACCACAGGGTCGTCGCCGGACAGGATCTTCAGGCGCACGCCCGCCCGCGCGAGCCGCGCGATGGCGGCCGCCGCCGTGGGTTTCGGCGGATCGGCGAAGGCACAGAACCCCTCAAAGACGAGGTTGACCTCGTCCGTGCCTCCGGGCGGTGTCACGTGCCCGGACCAAACCCGCGAGGCGACGGTGATGCTGCGCAATCCGTCTTCTGCCAGCGTTCGGACCTGCCCGAGGGCCTCGCCGCGCGCCGCCGGGGTCATCAGTTCCGTCCGCTCGCCGGCACGGCGCGCGGTGCACAGCGCGAGGACGGCTTCCGGGGCGCCCTTGAGGATCAGCAGCGTCCCTTCCGGTCCCTGCGCGATGACCGACCCGGTGCGGCGCCCGTAGTCGAACGCCCGCCGGCCGGAGAGGCCCCACCCCTGCCCGGCGTTCGGATGGGCTTTGGCCAAGGCGGCGTCGAGCGAACCACGGTCGCCGCCGAGGTCGGCGGCGACGGCCGCGAGCCGCGCCGGCCGCGCATTGTCCCGGCCCGCCGGGTCGAGGCTGCGCGCCAACGCGATCTCGGCGGAGGTCAACGTCCCGGTCTTGTCGGTGCAGAGCACGGTCATCGCGCCGAGGTCGTGGATGGCGGCCAGGCGTTTCACGATGACCTTGCGCGCCGCCATGCGCAGCGCGCCCCGGGAGAGCGTCACGGTGGTGACCATCGGCAGAAGCTCCGGGGTCAGCCCGACCGCGAGGGCCACGGCGAACAGGAGCGAATCGAGCACCGGCCGGCCGAGGACGACACGGAACGCCAGGACGGAGAGCACCAAGCCGATGGTGAGCCGGGCGACGACGAGCCCAAACGCGTGCAGGTCACGCTGGAAGGGCGAAGATGCCTGAGCCTCGACCAGCGCCGAGGCTGCCGCGCCGAACATCGTGGAGCGACCGGTCGCGACGACGAGGGCGGTCGCCTCGCCCGTCTGGGCGACGGCGCCGCGGAAGAGGGCGTTCGAGGCCTCGGCCGGCTCGGAGGCCGTCACAGGTCCGGGGCGCTTCTCGACCGGGTAGGGCTCACCGGTCAGCGCGGCTTCGGCGGCCGTGAACGCATCGCTCTCGACGATGACGGCGTCTGCCGGAACGATGTCTCCTGCTCGAACGCGCAGGAGGTCGCCCGGGACCACCTGTTCCACCGGGACGGCGACGAAGTGGCCGTCGCGCCGTACCTCGGCCTTCAGCGCCACCGCGTGGCGCAGAGCCTCCGCCGCCCTCGTCGCATGACCCTCCTGCACGGTGTCGAGACCGACGGACAACACCAGGATGGCGACGATGATCGCGCCCCCGACGACGTCTCCGGTCGCAACCGACACGAGCCCGGCCGTGAGC
Source organism: Methylobacterium sp. yr668 (assembly GCF_900116245.1). Taxonomy (NCBI): domain Bacteria; kingdom Pseudomonadati; phylum Pseudomonadota; class Alphaproteobacteria; order Hyphomicrobiales; family Methylobacteriaceae; genus Methylobacterium; species Methylobacterium sp. yr668. The sequence goes on from NZ_FOZY01000027.1 coordinate 56,480, forward strand.
AGGATCAAGGCGAGCGGTTCGAGCAGGCGGCGCAGCACAGCTCGGAGCGCGCCATCAGCCCGCGCGCCGGCATCGCTGTTCGGCCCGTAGCGTTCGAGCCGGCGCGCCGCTTCGGAGGAGTCGAGCCCGTCGAGCCCGCACCCGAGCTCGGAGCAGAGCGCCTCGGATCCGCGCGTCCAGAAAGCCGCGGCGGACACGGATGGCGGCTGGTCCGGCAGCGAGGAGATGTCCCGGGCGAGGACCGGAGCCGCTGTCATTTCCATGGGGCAGGTCCATCGCCTTCCACTCGTGGCGGACGACATCATCGGCGGGCGATGGGGTCGTTGCGCTGGATCAAGCCGCCGCCCTGGCCGGCTGCCCGCAGATACCTCAGGCTGGCGGTCAACTGCCGGTCCCGCGTCGGGTCGATCAGGCCATCCTCCACGATGCCGTCCTGCAAGGACCCGCCGTTCCCGTACGGCCTCTCCGGCGGTCTTCCGCCATCTTCCGCCGCCATTCCGTCAGGCGGCACTTCGCGGTCGGGCTCGATGCCGTTGCCTTCCACGCTGCGGCCTGCGGGCGTGACGACCCAGGCTGTGGTCAGTCGCAGACCGCGCCCGTCCCGGTGCGCGTAAGTGGTCTGAACGGCGCCCTTGCCGTAGGTGCGCGTGCCGATGACGGTCGCGCGTCGGTGGTCCTGGAGCGCTCCGGCGACGATCTCGGCCGCGGAGGCCGTGCCGCCATCCACGAGCAGGACGAGCGGAAGTCCATCGATCAAGTCACCTCCCGTCCCGTCCAGCGCGAACCGCTCGACCTTGTCGGGACCGCGACCGACTAGGCGCACGATCTCACCGTGCCCAAGGAAGGCTCCGGCCACCGCAACGGCCTGCACCACGAGGCCGCCTGGATTGCCGCGTACGTCCACCACGAAGCCGCGGAGCCGGTCCCGACCGATGCGGTCCATCAGGGTCGCGATCGCGCTGACCAGCCTGCCGATGGTGAACTCGTCGAAGTGATCGACACCGATATAGGCGATGGCATCGAAGACCCGTATGCGGATCGGGTGCAGCGGTAGCCATTCCCGGGTCATGATCACCTCGACCGGGGCTGGCGCCTCTGCTTGCACGATCCGCAGTCGCACCGTGGAGCCCGGCTCGCCCCGCAAGCGGCCGGCGACTTGGTCGACCCCGAGGTCTTCTACGGCGTCGCCATCGATGCGCACTATCACGGTCCCGGGCTTCAAGCCGGCTCGCGCCGCGGGGGCGCCTGGAAGCGTGCTCCGAATCCGCCCACCTGCCTCGACTTCCAGGCCAATGCCGGCGTAGCTCCCGGTATTCTGCTCATCGAGTCGGCGAAACTCGGTCGCCGTCAGGTAGCGTGAATGCCGGTCCAGCGAGGCAACCATCCCGGCGATGGCCGCGTCGACCAAGCGGCCGTCGGTTGGCATGTCGACCGCTCGTGTCCGGACGACGTGGAACGCGGCACCGAAGGCGAGCAGGTCTCGATATGAGGTCTGGCGGGAACGGTCGGGCCAAGTGCCGGCATCGGGTGAGCCCGGCGTCATCAGGACCGTGCCGACCGTCCCGGCTAACCCGGCCAACCCGACGATCAAGCACGTGAGACCGCGACCGGGCGTTGACCGGTCGCGTGCCGGCTCGCCTTCGGTCGATCTGAACGGCATCGTCTGGCCCGAATTGCTGATGCGCCTTCAGGGTGGCTATGCGCACCCGGCATCGCATTGACGTGCGTCAACGGACGCCGTGGTGCGCCCCCCCCGACCGTCCCTGGCCGGATCTCGGGACCGCCTGAGGAGGACGGGCGGTCGGCTGCCCCGTCACGGCGACGGCCCGTCGAGAGACAGGACAGTCGAGCGCAGAATGTCCAGCGGCACGTCTGACTGGAGACGATGCCACGAGAGCGCGCCGCAACCGCGTGCGACCTGGGCCGTCAGGACCGCCGCGGTCGCGTCCGAGGGGTCACCGACACGCTTCTCGATGCGGCTTGCGAGCGTCGCGGCCGGCGCTTCCAGCCAAACGCCGAGGAACCCGGCATCGTTGTCCCGGGCGACCGCCTCGATGCCTTCCCGTTCCGCAGGGCGGTCGAAGACGGCATCGGCGACGGCGCAATGGCCAGCGGCCAGGACACGTGCCGCCTCCGACCGCAGGATCTCGTAGACTCGACGAGACGCGGCGGGAGCATAGGCCGATGCCGGCAGCCGCGTGAGGGCGTCGACGCCATGCAGGCGCTTGCGGATGCGGTCGCTCGACAGGATGCGGGCACCCGGGGCCGCCCCGATCCACGGGGCAACTGCGACCGCGACGGTCGACTTGCCGGAACCGCTGAAGCCGCCGACCGCCAGGACGACGACTGGCTTGTCGGTAAGCAGGCTCTCCGCGAGGGCCAGATAGGCTTGCGCCTCGGCCGTCTTCGCGGCGGCGACATCGCCGGTTCCATCCGCCGCATGCGCCGCAGTGACGTGGGCGCGGATCACCGCGCGCAATGCCATCAGGAACGGCAGCAACCCGATCCCGTCGGTCTCGTCCGCCAAATCGAGGTACCGGTTGAGGAGGAGGTTGGCGAGGTCGAAGCGCTCGCGGTGCCAGAGATCCATGAGGGTGAAGGCGAGGTCGTACAGGATATCAGTCGTTGCGATGGTCTCGCTGAATTCGATGCAATCGAACGGCGTCGGTCTTCCCTCGTACAGGCAGATGTTGCGCAAGGTCATGTCGCCGTGGCAGCGGCGGACCTTGCCTGCCGTTCGGCGCGCATCCAGCAGAGAGGCGTGCCGCGTCAGGTGCGACCGGAACCGAGCAGTGAGAGCCTCCGTCCCCTTGGCCGTGAGGAGCCCCGTCGCCCGGAGGGCGGCGTCGTTCATGTCGACGAGCGTCGCCATGGCGGCGGCCCCGCCTCCGTCGCGGTGGATCTCCGCGTTGGCATGGAAGTTCGCGATGACCTGCGCGAGTTCCGCGACGTGGCTGGGCCCGAGGCGACCATCGCGCGCCATGGCGTCGAACAGGTCCGCCTCCGGGAAGCGGCGCATCTCCACCACGGCGTCGACGAGATCCCCGGACCCGTCGAAGGCCAGTGTCCCGCCCGGTTCGCGCGTGATCCGCCGGGCGCCGAGATAGAGCGTAGGAGCCGTGCGCCGGTTGAGTGCCACCTCTGCCTCACAAGCCGCGAGCCGGCGCTCGGGCGTGGAGAAATCAAGGTAGGGAAAGCGCACGGCGCGCTTGAGCTTGAACACGCGGTTTCCTGCCAGGAACAGCCTTGAGATGTGCGTGGTTGCCGTGTCCACCGTCCCCGTGCGCGATAAGGCCTGCTTCAGGAACTCGCCAACACAAGACAGGTCCAAGGGCGACATGCGGGTTGGTCCTCGGGAGGCTCGACCTTGGACGCGGCGCAGGCCGAGGTCGACGTGCATCGGCGTTCGGCCTCCGTGGCGACTGGCGAGACGCGGTCGCCCGGTGACCGGCACCCGTCGGTTGAGCCTTGCGACGGCACCACCTGATCGACCTTGAGATGGATCAAGGGAGCCGCGGCCCGGGAGGTGCAGTCAGGGGCTTTGCGGAGGCCGCCATGGCCGCACGAACCGACAAAACCGACCCGTTCGACCCGTTCGGCGTCGCTGCCTCGATAAACGAATGGTGTTGTTTGCTGAAGGCGGCCCGAGAGCTCAGGGACATCGACCAGGAGATGATGGAGGCGATGACGGAGGCTGACGCCTCATCTTCCATCGGCCTGTCGCCGGAAGCCGCCGCGAAGGTCCGCAACATCGCAAACCTCATGCGAAGCCTGAACATCGACCCCGAAGCTGTCCGGCTGCACCAGTCCGGGGCCATGCGAGAGCTTGAAGCGGCCTGCCTGAAGTGTACGGAACGCAGCCGTTGCGCGCGCGAGCTCTGGGCCGGAACCGCGTCCGACGCCTACCAGGAATACTGCCCGAATGCCGTTCGCCTCGACCGGTTACGACATGCTTGAACCGGGAGCGGCCATCGAACCCTTGTCGTCCGACCCGCAGGTGGCGACCGACCGTGCCATGCCGGCTATGGGGCAGGCTCATGCCATGCCGGTCGAGGACGTTCCCGGGCACTTCGGGACGAGCGTGCACATGGGCCTTACGGAGGCGCAGGTCCGGCAAAGGCTCGCCCGAGCGGGTCGAAACGTAATCGCCACGAAGGAGCCGACCGGCGCGCTCGTCCTGTTCCTGCACCAGCTTGCCAGCCCCGTCGTCTACCTGCTAGCGGCGGCCGGTGGGCTCTCGCTCTACTTCGGCGATTGGCGGGAGGTCGTCGCCGTCGTAGCGGTCCTGGCCGTCAACACCGGTCTCGGCTTCTTCACCGAGTTGAGGGCGGTGCGGTCCGTCGAGGGATTGCGGGCGCTCGGGACGCACTCGTCCCGCGTCCGTCGTGACGGGCAGGTCCGGGTGCTGGCGGCCGAGGATCTCGTCCCGGGCGACATCGTGCTGGTGGAAGGCGGGGATGCGGTCCCGGCCGACATCCGGCTGGTCGAGACTTCGAACCTGGGCGCGGACGAGTCGACGCTCACGGGGGAATCCGTGCCCGCGAACAAGTCGGCGGACCCGGTCGCTCCGGACGCGCTCCTGTCCGAGCGCTCGTCGATGCTCTTCCGGGGAACGCTGGTCACCCGCGGAAGTGCCATCGGCGTCGTCGTGGCGACCGGCGCCGGAACCGAGCTCGGCGGCGTCTCCCGCCTCGTGGAGCAGGCCGAGCCGGAGAGATCACCACTGGAGCGTCGCCTGGAACACCTATCCCGGCAGATGGTCTGGGTCGTCCTGATGGTGGTCGTTCTCCTCGCCGGCGTCGGCGTGGCGACCGGCAAGGACCTCCGCCTGACGATCGAAGCCAGCATCGCACTGGCGGTCGCAGCCATTCCGGAAGGGCTGCCCATCGTGGCGACTCTGACGCTCGCGCGCGGAGTGTGGAGGATAGCGCGCAGGAACGCGCTCATCGAGCGCCTTTCGGCCGTCGAGACGCTCGGGGCCACGACCCTCATCCTGACCGACAAGACGGGCACGCTCACCGAGAACCGGATGACGGTGCGGCATTTGTCGTCGCCCTCGGGCGATCTGCCCGTATCCGAGAGAGGGTGCGACCCGTCCAACGAAGCTCGACGCCTGCTCCGCGTCGCCGTGCTCTGCAACGATGCCGCCCTCGGAGCAGGCGTCGGAGAGGGCAGCGGCGACCCGATGGAACAGGCGCTTCTGCGAGCGGGGCGGTCCGTGGGCCTCGACCGCGAAGCCCTCCTGCACGACCGGCCGAAGATGGGGAAGCACGCCTTCGAGGCGGACACCCGCATGATGGCGACCGTCCACGCTTCAGGGCCGCGCTACTTGGTGGCGGTCAAAGGCGCTCCGGAGGCCGTGCTCGCCGCCTCGCGATGTACCGGCGATGGAAAGCGCGACCGCCCGCTCGACGCTGTCGACCGCCACCTGTGGCGGCGGCGGGTCGAGGATCTCGGCGCACGGGGCCTGCGGGTCATCGCCTGTGCCGAGAAGATGGCGGACGAGAGGGACATCCATCCGTTCGAGGAGCTCACGTTCCTCGGGCTGGTCGGGTTGGAGGATCCCGCCCGGGAGGACGTTCCAGGGGCGCTGGCAGCCTGCCGCGCTGCCGGCATACGCGTCGTAATGGTCACCGGCGACCACGCCGTCACGGCGCGGAGCATCGCGCGCGCAATCGGGCTCGCCCGACCGGAGGACAAGGTTGCGGAAGGGGCTCCCGCTGGCGGCCTGCCGGACGGGCACGAGGACATCGCGGTCTTCGCGCGGGTGAGCCCGGCCGAGAAGCTGGCGCTGGTGCGTGCCTATCAGGACGTGGGTGAGGTCGTCGCCATGACCGGCGACGGCGTCAACGACGCCCCGGCCCTGAGGCAGGCGGACATCGGTGTCGCGATGGGCCAGCGGGGGACGGACGTGGCGCGCGAGGCCGCCGCCATGGTCCTCCTCGACGACGCGTTTCCGACCATCGTCGGCGCGATCCGGGAGGGACGGGTCATCTTCGACAACATCCGCCGGTTCGTCGCCTACCTCCTAGCCTGTAACTTGAGCGAGGTGATGGTCGTCGGGCTGGCGGTCGTGTCGACCTTGCCGTTGCCGATCCTGCCTTTGCAGATCCTCTACCTGAACGTCGTCACCGATGTCTTCCCGGCATTCGCGTTGGCGTTGGGAGAGGGTCGCGACGACATTTTACAGCGGCCGCCGCGGGACCCCAAGGAGCCCATCCTCGGGCGAAATCAATGGGTCCGGATCGTCCTGCATGCCGGCGCGATGACGGCATCGACCTTCGGCGCCTTGGCCGTTGCCGAGTTCTGGCTCGCCCTCGACCGAGCCTCCATCGTGACGGTCACGTTCCTGACGCTCGCCTTTTCCCAGCTCTGGCAGGTGTTCAACATGCGTGCCTCCGGTTCGAAGCACTTCCGGAACGAGGTCACGCGCAATCCCTGGGTCTGGGCCGCGCTGCTCCTGTGCACGGCGCTGCTCGTCGGACCGGCCTACCTTCCTCCCGTCGGCGCCGTGCTCGGCCTTGCCTCTCTCGGCTGGAACGGCTGGGCAATCGTACTACCGGCGAGCCTCGCGCCGCTCTTGGTCGTCCAATTCGGGACCTTCGTCGCAGGAGTAATCAAGCGGACCGCGCGAGGGCCGCACCGTTTGAGGTCCGACGGTCTTTGACACCGGCGACGTGGGTATCCTTGCGAGCTTTCAAACTGGAGCAGGATAGCGATGAACCCGATTGCGGCCGATTGGGATGCACGGGTTGAGCGGTTAACCGGCCGCCTTCCCGTGCGCCTGCGCGAGGCGGTCACGTGGCTGAGAAAGCCATCGCGGCGCCCGGTGCGGCTTGCAGCGGCGCTCGCGCTGATTGGGGGTGGCCTGCTGTCGTTCCTGCCCATCCTCGGCCTCTGGATGCTCCCCCTTGGCCTCGCCCTCCTGAGCGAGGACATCCCGTCGCTGAAGCCGCGGCTTGAGACGCTCGCCAGGGCCGTCGAGCGCGCCGTTTCCCGCTTCCGGAAGCCATGATCGGGCCGGATGCAGATGACCTGGCGCAGTCGTTGAACGTCCCGGTGTTGCGCTGGATCAAGGCGGGCCCGCCGCTACGATGGAGACTTGGGCGACAAGGCAGTCTGGACCCCTCATGTCCCTCCCGTCCTCCTCCCCCCTCGCCGCGTTCCGCGACATTCTGGTCGCCGTCACCGAGGAGGGCCGCGGCGACGAGCCCGAGACGGCGCTCGGCTATGGCCTCACGTTTGCCGCCACGGCGGGCTTCCACCTGACCGTGCAGTCCGCTGCACGTCGTTTGACCATGGTCGGCGGAGCGGGTTTGGGGTTCGTCAACGACCTCGTCGCGGGCGAGAACCGGCGCTTGCGCATCCTAGCGCAGTCCGTTGCCGAACGCGTCGCCGGGGACGCCGCGAGTGCGGGCGTGACCTGTAGGGCCGAGGCGCCTGCGCTCGCCTATCCGGACCTGATCGCACGAGTCACCGCTCTCGCTCGGCTCGCCGACCTGACCGTCCTGGATGCCGAGTCGCGGGAGGTGGATCTCGACCGCGACCTGATCGACGGGGTCCTGTTCGGGAGCGGTCGTCCGCTCGTCGTCGTGCCGGCGGGCCGCTCGGCGTTCTCCGCGCGGCGGGTCGTCGTCGCCTGGGACGGAAGCACACAGGCTGCCCGGGCCGCAAACGACGCGCTGCCGTTCCTGCGCGCTGCCGAGGCGGTCGAGATCGTATCGGTGGTCGGCGAAAAGGACTTGTCGGCCTCGGCCGCCGGCGCCGAATTCGCGCCGCACCTCGCGCGTCATGGCGTGAACGTTTCGGTGAACGTCCTGCCTGTCGTCGATGACGTTGCGGAGACGTTGAGGGCCCAGGTCGGACTGTTCCGCGCGGACATGCTGGTGATGGGAGCCTACCGACACCCGCGCCTGCAGGAATGATTCCTCGGCGGCGCAACCCGGTCACTCCTGACTCGAAGCCCGGTACCGCTGTTCCTCGCCCATTGAACGATCACGCGCCGGGTGTCGCGCCCGGGCTTTTCCGGCACCTGCGCCCAAAGCTTCGCGAGGGTCGGAAGACTCCCTGGCGCGCAGATGCTGACACCGGCGCACCATAGTGCGGAGCCACACGCGCTCCGCAAGGCCTATCCCGGCACAGGAGGCAGCTCGGCCCCGGACAGCCATTCGGCCTGGAATCCGTCCCCGCTCCGCTTTTTGGGTGATCTTTCAAGACGAAGCGCTGGGCTGCTTTGGAAACTCCAGCGGAAAATTGTTAAGCACCCGCCAGAGCTCGTAGCCCACCGACACCGTCTCCATCCGAATCCAGCCCCGCGCCTTTGCTCCGAGCGGGATGAAATCGACGTCAGGCCATGTGGGTCGCTCGGGGTGCTGCTCGACCAGCACGCGAAACAAGCCGCTCTGTTGCGCCGAGGGGTCAACAGCACGGACCCGCCCATCGAACATGCCGTGGGCTATCGAGGGCCAGCCGCTGAACTGGATGGCGGGCCAGCCCTCGAAGGCGAGGCGCACGCTCTGACCAAGCCGGATCAGGGCGATGTCTCGCCCGTCGACCATCAGCTCGACGACGCGTTCCGGCGCGTGCGGGGCGAGGGTGGCCAGGGTGTCCCCCGCGTTCACCAGCGTACCGGCCGCGGCGGCGTTGATGTGCAGGATGCGACCGTCCCTCGGGGCGCGCACGAGTTGCGCCGATTGGCGGTTCACTGTCACGTCGAGGCGGCTGAGCTTGGCCTTGGCCCCGGCCAGCTTGGCGCGCTGCTCCGCCACGCGGATCTGCGCGGACTCGAAGTTGCGCCGGGTCACGAAGCCCTTCTCAGCGGCCTCGCGCGTCTGGCTGACCTGGCTCTCCGCCACCTTCACGGCTTGATCGGCCGCCGCGATCTCGGCCTCGATCTGCTCCCGTTCGGCGGCGAGCCGCTTGAGAAGGAACGGATCGTTGTCGACGAGACGGGCGATGGGATCCCCGGCGCGAACCCGCTGGCTATCCTCAACGTACCATTGCTCAACCCTGCCCTGGACCAGGGCCGTGACCGTCTGGACCCGGTCGGCTGGGTTCGGCGCGATGATGCGCCCGATCCCAGCCGATGTCTGAACCCAGGGCACGTAGAGGAGGATCAGGACCGCGAGAACGGTCCCGATACCGATCATCCACCCGAGGGCGACCGCCGCGCGGGGAGGCCGGATCCCGGTCAGGGTTGGGAAATGACGGATGTGTTCAGGCCGCGACAGCATGCGTCCTCTCCCTCAGTATTGCCTTATCGTGCGGTGCCTCACGTTCGGTGGAGCGACCATAACCGTTGGGACCCAGCCGGATCTGGTCGTCGTGGACCGGCAGCAAGGGGCGGCGGGTGACGTGCAGCACCGTCGTGCCCACCGCTCGGAACCCTGCGAGCGCTGCCGCCACGCGATCCGGTGGCAGCAGGTCGAACAGCGCCGAAAGGACGACGAGCTTTGGGGGATGGAGCAGGACGGCGGCCAGTTTCAACGCGACGGCCTCGCCCGGCGAGAGCGGCGAGCTGGACGCGGATAGGGGGGTGTCGAGCCCGGAGAGCAGGCGTCGGATGCGGTCTGCCAATCCGACACGATCCAGGCACTCGTGGATCCTCGCGGGGCACGTCCCATTCCCGGCCGACAGGTACTCGCGGATGGTCATCTCGGCGAGCGTCGGCCGGTCCAGGACGACGATTTCCGAGTGCAGCCGCTCCGCACCGAACGCCGCGATGTCGGCTCCCCCGACCATCACCCATCCATGCTGCGGCCGGACCCTCCGCTCAATGAGTGCCGCGAGCGTCCGCTCGACACCCTCGTCCGCGGCAACGGCGAGGATCTCGCCGCTCTCGACTGCGAAGTCGAAGCGGAGGCCGTCGTGCTCGACGTCGCGCAGGCGCAGGTTCCCGTCGGCGGGGCCCGGGCCGTTCCATCCGTCGCCGCCCACCTGCTCGATACCCTCGAACAGCGAAAGCTCGTGGAGCGCGGCGGCGAGGTCGTAGAAGGTCCTCGCATGGGAGCCGAGTTGCGAAATCCCGTAGAAGGCACTCGACAGGACGAGTTCCGCGGCCACAAGTTGTCCGAGCGACAACTGCCCTTGCAGGATCAGCCAACGGCCCATCGCCAAGAGGCCGGCGCTCGCGACCGCGTAGACCAGGAGGAATCCGATGGTCTGCGCGAAGGTGTGTCGGAAGTGGCGGCGATGCACCTTCGCGTAGGTGGCCGTCAACGCCTCGGAACGGGCCAGAGCGGTCGTGAGCCGGCCGCCGTGCCTGTAGAAGCCATTCGAACTGCCGATGTTCTCAAGCCAGCGCGCCATCTCATGCTTGGCATGGCTCAGCGCCGCGCCGGACCGGACCGCCGGCCCCGCCCAGAGGAGTGCGATGACGACGAGCACGGTGGCAACCACCAGATTAAAGGCGAGGAAGAACGGGTGATAGAAGCTCGTTAGGACGAGACCGATCCCGGACTGCAGCAGGATCGCAAAGCCGCCGACCAGAAGATGTGGGACCGCCTTCTGGACCGTCATGAGGTCGAAGAAGGTCGTGGATGCCGGCGCAGCCGGCCGTGAAGGTCGCGGCGGCGGCGAGCGCGACTGGGTCGAGTGTCATGACGGCCTCCGGGAAGGGGGCTCTGGGGAGATCGGCCACGGCCGCATCGGGCGAGGTACCGGCGCGGCCGCTGCGGCGACGGACGGTCGGTCAGACCGAGCGCGCCTGGGTGGACACGAACAGCCGCCAGAGCTCGAATGCGGCCAGGGCGGCGACCGCGAGCCCGATCACGACGTGTGTCCACGTTGGCACGGCCGAGTCCGCGAAGCCGAGCGCCCACGGGGCAATGGACACCCAGAGGCCGACGGCGAGGTTTATGTACTCCTCCCAGTCGTAGGACTTGCTAAGGGCGAGCACCGCGATAATTGCGATGGCCATCCCGCACACGAAAGCGTTTCGGGCCCGGGCGGTCTCGCTTCCGAGGCTCAGGTACCAGGGCATCATGAGCAGAGCGACGCCGAGCAAGGCATTGAGGGCGTTTGGGATCATGTCCTCGGTTCGGTTCTCGATGGTTCGCATCGTTGCCTCCTTGCGGAAGAGGGGAGAACCGGGACCGGACACACTGAACACGGGGCCCCGGGGCGGCAGATGGCCTGCCGCCTCCTGAGATCGAGCATCCGACCATGTCGCTTCGAAGCATTGATGTGGCTCAAGATGAGCGAGGAGCTGCCGTCGCCTTAGCCCGCAGACACTCGGCATGCGTGGAGCCGGCGGCCCGGCCCGTACCTGATCAGATGATTGATTAACGGTCCCCAAGCGTGCAGCCCGCCGCGGGACTTCGCGGGCGCGGCGGCTTACGCGGAACGGCCCAGGGCCCAACGTCGAAGGGACCTCGGGTGCCTTCCCCGTTCCGGCTGGCTTCCAGGCTGGCGTGAAGGCCGCCAAACGACCTTGATCTGGCGCAATCCAGCTATGGTCACAGACGGCCCAAGGATTAGGTCGAGCGCGTGCTAGTGGTCGAACTCTGATGGATAAAACCCATACCCTGGGTCTGCTGCCGACCCACAACAGTCAATTAACTGCGACCTTGTCGATCTCAGAAGCGGACGCATCGAGTGCTGCCTCTGAGGCAGTAATACGCGCATTAAGGCCAATCAGTGAGTTACTAATGTATTCAGTAAATTAAATAAAATTACCTGATTGAGTGCCACGATACTCGATCGTTGCAATCTTTTCAAATGGTCGCAGTGCTAATTTGCCTCGGTGCTCATCACCGACGGCTAAATTAGATTATCATTGTCAGGCGCTGCTGGCACGCAAAATGTTCTCGCCAAGGATAGCACCAGCACCTAGCTTTTACGGAACAGCTCTTCCAAGCGCCGTTTGCAAGCGACGGGTCAGCTTCTATCCATTGCCTATACGGAGTGCCCCGCCTAAAGCGAGCATGGCAGCTATCCACGTCCTCCCAATCTGACCTCACAAGTGGGAGCGATGCGGCCAGTAGCACATGGATCCCACCGTAGCGCATACGTTAAGCGAACTTCTCGGTTTCTAGTGGGTCAGACCCAATTTATCGCAATCATGAACTCAGAGAGGGCAGTCATGCCTGCCTCTGTGATGGTCCACTCAATAACGGAATTACCGCGCAGATGATGCGGGCGCGGACCTCCGATCCGTTGGATAAGACCCAGACGTTCCAGAAGGAGATTTCTCGTATCGTCGGCCGCCATCTCGCGGTTGCGTGCACCGATCAAAGCGAGGCGCTCGCCTTGTGTTTTCTTCAATAGATCGCTCACCGCTTGGCCTGTTCGTCTGCGCCGGTGGTCCGAATCGAGAACAAGGAGGCCGGCATGTGATCGTCGCACCTCCCGCGTTGCAGGATCCTGCAAGAATCCCTCGACGCTCCGCTCGCCGGAGCGTCCGATCACCGCCTCGCCGTCACTCATAGTGATTATCGGTGTTGTGCAATTGATCATCACAGAGCGTTTGACCCTCTACCTGAAACGACGCTGCGTCCCGCGATGTCATTCATTCGCTCGAAGCTTACTCGTCTCGGCAATAGCGTAGACGAATGCCGCATCCTGCCGTGCACGATCTCAATCTGGCGCGTCGCAAAGCATGCCCGGGCCGGCGCCTTCACGAAGGGGCGATCGAGCAGCGTTCGCTTCAGGCCGCGCTTGGGCAGCCTGAAGCGGAAAGCTGGACTGGCCTCCTGATGCCTCTCATCAACCCGCCTTGAGGTACTTCTCCATGCTGGCACCGAGGCCGGCGGAATGCGCCTCGAGCTTGTCGGAGATCCGCCGGACCATCTCTGCGAGTTGCCCCGTCTCTCCGGCCGCGGCCGAGACACCAGTGATGTTGGACGACATCTCCTGTGTCGAGGCGGCCTGCTCCTCGACGGCGCTCGCCATGGCCAGCGTGAGTTTCGAGAGCTCGGCCACCTCGTCGGTGATCAAGCGGATCGCCGTCACGGCCTCGCCGGTCGCCTTCTGGATGGCGTGAACCTTGTGGGTGATCTCGCCGGTCGCCCGCGCCGTCTGGCCGGCAAGTTCCTTGACCTCCGTGGCCACAACCGCGAAGCCGCGCCCGGCCGCGCCTGCACGCGCCGCCTCGATCGTGGCGTTGAGCGCGAGGAGGTTGGTCTGGTCGGCGATCGACTTGATCATTCCCACCACCGCGTCGACCTCGCCGGCGTTGGCCGCGAGATTGCGCACCGTTGCGTCCGTCGCCGTCGCCTGGTTGGCGATCTGCTGGGTGCGTTCGGAGACCCGCCCGACCTGGCCCGAGATCTCGTGGATCGAGCTGGTCATCTCCTCGGATCCCGCCGCCACGGAGTTCGCGCGCTCGCTCGCCGCGTCTGCCGAGCGGTTCAGGCCCTCCGCCGAATCTTTCATCTCGCCGATTGCGGTCCCGAGTGCCTCGACGACGCCAGCGACGTCCTCGGCCATGGCAAGCTGTGCGGTGATGACCGACCAAGTCAACATGGGCCCAACATAGGCTCCATCCGCGTCGGTGATGGCGGAGACCTGCAAGTCGAGGGTCTCGGGTCCGACCTTGATCTTGGTGCGGTGGGGCAGTCGGCGCGCGTCAGCCAGCATGTTTCGTTGATGATGCGGATTCTTGTGGAACACGTCGAAGGACTGACCCATCATCTCGGAGACCCTGATCGGCAGATACCGCTCGATAGCTTCCAGCGTCTTGCGCGAGGTGTTGTTGATGTAATTGATCTTGAAATCGTTCTTCGGGTCTGCGGTCATGACCGCGACCGGCATCTCGTCGATCATGCGCAGCAGTCGGTTGGTCTCGCTCTTCTTGGCCGTGATGTCGCTGGCGAACTTGATGACCTTGAACGGCTTGCCGTCGGAGCCCAGGATCGGATTGTAGGTGGCTTCGAGCCAGACCTTCGCGCCGGACCGCGCGCGGCGGGGAAATTCGCCGGACGCAAACTCGCCGGCTCGCAGCTTCGACCAGAATTCGTCGTATTCCGAACTACTGGCCATCTCCTCGCCGACTAGGATCCGGTGGTGTTTTCCCTGCAGGGAAGCCAGATCGTAGCCCACGACGGCCAGAAAATTCGGGTTGGCGCGCAGGATCGTGCCATCCATACCGAACTCGATGATGGCCAATGAGCGCGTTAGCGCGTCGATGGTGGCCTGGGTTTCATTATAGGCAGACTTACGGAACATGGCGCAACTTTCATTGGACGCCATATCGTGACATAGAGACAATAAGCTGGACTTAGCAGCACCTCCGAATCCGGCCTCGAACGTGCGGCGCCACGTTTCATTTCGAGGAATTTTTGGAGCCTGATACAGATATCGGTCGGATCATGAACTATTCCGTGTCAGATGGATCCTCGCCTTCAGTCTTCGCTGCTGCCGGCGAGCGGACAGCGGTTGTCAAATGACCAAAGCCGGTCCGAGCGCGCGCGTCGGGAGCTGCTGCGCGCGGTGGCACGGCTGGCGACGGTACGATCCGCGCGTCAGGTCGAACGTGGTACTTCCGGTCGCTTGACCTGCGCCTTCATCCGCGCCGAAGCGTCCGCCCGGTGTACGGAACTCGCTCAGTCTGGGACAGAGCCGTGATCTGGATCGCCTATCCCGCATTCGCGAGATTAGGGCAAAGGCTACCGCGAAGCCTCCTCCAAGTCCTCTTCGTCTGAGAGCCGAAGGAATTCCTCGACCTTCGCGACGTTGCGCTCCGCCAAGGCGAGGACTTTCCAGGCCGCGGCCAGCACCTCCGGCTCGGCGGCCAGCCTCTCGTCCGGCGCTTTGAGGACCCGTCTGAGGCCGCCCGCCAGAGCCCGCATCGACGCCGCGGCCTGACGGATCTGCGCGATCCGCGGACCGATGTCCTCGCCGGAATCGAGGCGCCGGCGCAGGTCCAGAAGCATCGCGCGGGCGCTCTCGGCGCCCGGGATGGTGCCGAGAGGGATAATGTCGGCCATGGCGATCACGCCTGCCCGACCCGGTACGGGCCGCAACGCCGGTGCCCCGCCGCGGCATCTCCCCGGCAACCCGGCCGAAGCGTGGGATTGGCCCCGAGGCCCGGGACGCTGGCTGTGCTGCACGCCATCGGGATCGCCTCAGGCCGCGCGCACGGTGGTGAGGAAGCGCGTCATCTCCGCTGCGAGCTGCTCGGCGTGTCGCGACAGCTCGCCGGACGACGCCAGCACCTGGGTCGCCGCCGCGCCGGTAGCCTCCGACGCTGACGCGACTCCGGCGATGTTGCCGGTCACCTCCGCGGTGCCCGTCGCCGCCTGGGCGACGTTGCGCACGATCTCCTGGGTCGCCGCGCCCTGCTGCTCCACGGCGGCGGCAATGCTGGCCGCCACCGTGTTGATCTCGCGGATGCGCCCCGTGATCGCGCCGATGGCCGAGACGGCCTCGCCTGTCACGCCCTGGATGCGGCCGATATGGCCGCCGATCTCGTCCGTCGCCCGGGCCGTCTGCGAAGCGAGTTCCTTGACCTCGGCTGCGACGACCGCGAAGCCTTTGCCGGCCTCGCCGGCCCGCGCCGCCTCGATGGTCGCGTTCAGCGCCAGGAGGTTGGTTTGGCCAGCGATGGCCGAGATCATCGCGACGACGTCGCCGATTCTCGCGACGGCCGTCGTGAGGTCCTCGACGAGCCGCGCCGTCCGGTCGGCCTCGCCGACAGCGGCCTGGGCGAGGGATGCCGATCCCTGTACCTGACGGCCAATCTCCTGAACCGAGCTCCCGAGCTCCTCGGAGGCCGCCGCCACGGTGCCGACGTTCGACGCTGCCTGATCGGCCGCCGCAGCCACGGCCGTGGACTGCGTGGCCGTCTCGGTCGCGGTCGCCGTCATCGTCGCGGCCGTGGCCTGCAACTCCGTCGCGGAGGCCGAGACCATCCCGACGATGCCTCCGACGGCCCGCTCGAAGCCGTTCGCGAGGTCCATCATGAGGCGCCGTCGCTCGGCGCCGGCCGCCGCGTCGGCGGCGCGCTTCATCTCCGTGTCCTCGACGGCCTTCCGCGCGACCATGGCCCGGATGTCCGCAACGGCCTTGCCGACCTGGCCGATCTCGTCGCGACGGGCGGCCTCCGCGATGTCGGCATCGATATCGCCCTCGGCCATGCGCTGCAGAACGGCGACCAGCCGCGTCAGGGGCCGCGTCAGCCCGAAATGGACGATGGCGAACGCGATGGCCAGGGCCGCGAGCAGCCCGGCGACCGCGGCCGTGACGAGGACCGTCGTCGCCCGCTCCGCGCTCGCCTGGGCCTCCGCCTTCGCCTGGGCGAGCTCGGCCGCGAGATTGTCGATGCGCGGCTGGACGAGGTCGCGGACCTTGTTGCGGGCCGCGAGACCTTCGGAAAGCACGATTGTCCGCGCGGTCTCGGCGTCCCTGTCGAGGGCCGCCGCGTTCGCGCGCCCGACGATGTGGAAATAGGCCTCGACGGCCTCTCGCAGCTTCTGATTGACGGCCCGCCGCTCGGGCGAGTTCGACAGCGCGATCAGCCTGTCGACCGCCACGTAGGCCTGTTTCACGGCCTCGTCGTAGCGCGATCGGTACGTGGCCTGCTCGGGCGGCCGGTCCTCGATGAGAATGTTCCGATTCTGAACCGTCGCCTCGAGGACGTTCGTGCGAACAGTCAGGATATTCTCAAGTCGCGCGGACTGAACATCGACGATGTGCTGCGTCTTCTCGTTCAACTCATCGAAGACGCCGTGCGCGCGATACACGAGCCCCCCGGCGACAGCGGCGACCAGCAGCAGCGGGATCGTAACCTTAGTAACAATCTTGAGGTCCGACAGGCGCGACATGTAATGATGCTCCATTACTTCTGAATTTTGAAGTCGCCGCATTTAAAGACGCGTTGCCTGGCAATCGCGCTCTGGGGGGCGTCCTCAGCGCGACAAGAGAGATTTTCTGCCTTTCGGCAGTGACGCGATGCGCCGCCCGTCAACTACGAGGCGCGGGCCAGCGACAGGACCGGGCGCGCGTCGGCGGTCGGGCTCCCGTCCGGATCGCTGGCGCTCACGCTTGGCGGCGGCGCAGCACCCTCGATGCGCGCGATCAGCGCCGCAACCTCGTGGACCGGGCGCGCCGGGCTGTAGAGGAAGCCCTGCGCGATGTCGCAGCGCTTGTCCCGGAGGACGTCCAGTTGCTGCCGGGTCTCCACGCCCTCCACCGTGACGCTCATCGACAGGGCCCGCGCCATTCGGGCGATGGCCTCGACCACGGCGACCTTCTCGGGGCGACCTTGCAGATCGCGCACGAAGGAGCGGTCGACCTTCACCTTGTCGAACGGGAATTCGGTCAGGTAGCTCAGGCTCGAGTAGCCCGTGCCGAAGTCGTCCAGCGCGATGCGCACGCCCGTCGCGCGCAGGCGCTTCAGGTTCTCCAGAACCTCCGGACCGTGGTCGAGCAGCACCGACTCGGTGATCTCGATCTCGAGCCGATCTGGCGCGAGGCCGGTCTCGCGGAGAACGGCCGCGACCTCGGCGTGGAAGCCCGGCATCCGCACGTGGATGGAGGAGATGTTCACCGCGATCTTCAGGTCGGACCACGTGCGGGCGTCGGTGCAGGCACGGCGCAGGGCCCAGCGGCCGATCTCGACGATGAAGCCGGTCGCCTCGGCGATGGGAATAATCTCCCCCGGCGAAACCCAGCCGTACCCGGGCTTGTTCCACCGCAGCAGCGCCTCGAAACCGGCGACACGACCGCTCCGCATGTCCACCAGGGGCTGGTAGTGCAGCTCCATCTCGTCCGCCGCGAGGGCCGCGCGCATGTCCAGGTCGAACTGCCGCTGACGGACGACCCGCTCCTCCAGCGACGGATCGAAGGTCCGCCAGCAGCCCTTGCCGTCCGCCTTGGCGGCGTAGAGGGCGAGGTCGGCGCGCATGAGCAGGCTGGCAGGCTCGATCGCGTCGTCCGGCATGTAGGCGATGCCGACGCTGACACCGACCTCCAGCCGGGCCTCGTCGATCTGGAACGGGCGGCGCAGCTCGGCCACCACGCGGGCGGCGAGGGCCTCGGCCGCGGGCCGACCTAGATCGCGGACGACCATCGCGAACTCGTCGCCGCCGAGGCGGAACAGGCTGTGCGGTTCACCGATGGCGAGCAGGCGTGCAGTGACCGCGCGCAGCAATCGGTCGCCGACGAGGTGGCCGCGACTGTCGTTGACGGCCTTGAAGCCGTCGAGGTCGAGATAGAACAGCGCACTCGGTCTCTCCGCCGTGCGAACCGTGCGGCAGAGCGTCCCCAGCGCGTCCTGGAAACCGCTGCGGTTCGGCAGTCCGGTCAGGCTGTCGTGACCCGCCAGGAAGGCGATGCGGGCCTGCGCCTCACGGCTCTCGGTGGCGTCCGAGCCCACGCCGCGATAGCCCGCGAACGCTCCCTGCGCGTCGAAGACGGGCTTGCCGTTGAGCGTGATCCAGCGCGTGCCGGCCGCGGTACGGAGCCGGATGGTGCGATCGCGGAAAGGCGCGCGCGCCGCGATCGCCGCGGCGACGGCCTGGGCGTCCGCGCCGTCGCCGTCCGGGTCGGCGAACGCGCGCAGAAGCTCGGACAGCGGCCGGTGGCGCAGCCCGGCGACCTCGACGCCGAGCAGGGCGGCGACAGCGGCGCGGGCCTGCCGAAGGCGCCCGACCGTGTCAGTTTCCCAGAGCCAGTCGCTCGTGCCCTCGGCGAAATCCTTGAGGAGGAACCCGATGGTCTCGCTCTGCGCCTGCACCATGACGCGGTCGCAGAGGCGCTGGTAGGAGTGCCGGCACATCCGACGCGCGCTCACGAAGACGAAGGCCGCGTACAGCGACAGCAGCACGGCGACGTACTCGCCGACCGGGCTCTCGCAACCGGCGAGCCCGACGAAGATGCCGGCCACCACCGGCGCCACGGCCAGGAGTGCCAGGGAGAAGATCGGGCCCGCCACGTAGGCGTGCGAGATCAGGGCGGCGCAGACGGCCCCGACCACGATCCGGTAGGCATTGTCGACCGAGGGCAGCAGGATCGCCGGCATGCTGGCCCAGGCGAGACCGCGGCCGAGCGCGAGGCCGTGAAGGACGGCGAAGGCCTCCCGGGCGATCGATCGGTCGCCGAGGCGGCCGCGATAGCGGCGCATCGCGATCATAGCCACCGCGCACAGCGCCGTCACCGCCGCCGCGAGACCGGACAGGTAAGCGTGCGAGACGATGCCCCAGAAGATGGCGGCCAGCGCGAGCACGACGGCGGCCTGCGTAACCGCCGAGTATCGGCCGAGTTGCAGCGTCTCGGCGAGCATCGTGGCGCGCATCGCCTCGCGCAGGCGCGCGTCCTCGTCGGGCAGGTGCACCGCGTCGTCGACGCCCATCGGCAGGATGATCTCACTCATGGCCGCGCCCGTTCGAGGACGTCGAACCGTCGGCGGCGATCACCCTGCCGCGGAGGTCGAACTGGATCGACGCCGGTGCACTGTCGAGGGTGCTCGACTTCGCCCGGTATTCGGCATTCGGCAGCGACATTCAGGTACCCAGGCAGGAGACGGCTCGCCGCGTCTCCGGTGCGAGGATGACCGCTTCGGACTGCCAGAGTCTCAAGCCGATCGCCGGAATTCCTGTTCAATCGCGCTTGAGGGGATCCAATTTCCTGTCATTCCGCCGGACACATCCGAAGCTTCGGGCGCAGTGGAATTTTTTGTTCCATTCTGCGGCATATCCATCGCGCTCGACCGATAGATACCTCGTCGAATTCTGGTATCCATCGATCGCCAAAAAGGCAGCCGACGCAGGCTTCCTTTTCCAAGCGATCGATGGCCTGCACGACGCTGACAGCCGCCACTAAATGTCAGTTAATATGGATCGAATGCTGTCTTCTTAACGCTTTCACGGCCACGATTATGGCATTTCGCATCTCAGTTCTGGAGCGCTGGCGATCGGGGTGAGGCGATGCCGACACGTGCATTGATGCGTCCACAGTCGAAGACCGAGATCGGCGTCGCCCCGCGCGGCTTCTCCTCGCGCCACTACCTGAAACTGATCGAGGATACGGGAAAAATCGGCTTCTGGTCGGCGGACCTGCTTTCCGAGCGGCTGGACGCGTCGCCGGGCCTCTACCGGATTCTGGGCCTCGACCCGACCACAGAGATGACCTTCGGCTTCGGGCTCGACATGATCCACCCGGAGGATCAAGCCGCGCACGGTGACCAGATCGCCGTGCTGCGCTCCGGCCAGCCGGTCAGTCGTGAGTTCCGCATCATCCGGCCGGACCGGACCCAGCGCTGGCTCCTGCACCACGCCGAGGTCATGCTCGGCGCGGACGGGCGCCCGAGCCAGGGCATGGGCGTCGTGTTCGACGTCACGGCGCAGCACGAGACCATGAACGCGCTCATGCAGCGGCATGACCGCCTGAACGCGCTGATCGCCGCGACGGCAGCGGTCTTCTGGGTCAACAAGGCGAACGGTGAGCCGAGCGAGATGCCGCAGTGGATGGCCCTGACCGGTCAGTCTCATGCGCAGATGCAGGGTCTGGGCTGGCTCGACGCCGTCCACCCGGACGACCGCTCCCGCACGCTCGCGGCCTGGACCACGGCGGTGGAGCACACGGCGCCCTACAACACGGACTATCGCGTCCTGTGCGCGGACGGGATCTATCGCTGGTTCAATGCCCGCGGCGCGCCGGTCCTGAACAAGGACGGCTCCGTCCGAGAATGGGTCGGGGTGTGCCTCAACGTGCCGGGGCGAACCCGCTACGGGGCCCCGCCGCCCGATGCTGCGCTGCAGCAGGGAATCGTGCAGGCCACGCCCGCTGACGAGACCCTGACTTCGAGCCAAATCCGCTCGGCCCGTGCGATCACGGGCCTTTCTAAGGATGATCTTGCCGCGTTGGCCAATGTCTCGGTCTCGACACTCAATCGGCTGGAGGACCCGACCTCGGCGGTTCGGTCGCGCTCGGACACCCTGCTCGCCGTGCGTCGTGCGCTGGAAGAGGCGGGCGTCGAATTCATCTTCGAGGCAGGCAAGAAGCCCGGCGTCCGCGAGGCTTAACCGCGCTTCAGCTTCAGG
Organism: Methylobacterium sp. yr668; assembly: GCF_900116245.1. NCBI lineage: Bacteria > Pseudomonadati > Pseudomonadota > Alphaproteobacteria > Hyphomicrobiales > Methylobacteriaceae > Methylobacterium > Methylobacterium sp. yr668. The sequence continues at coordinate 77,461 of NZ_FOZY01000027.1, forward strand.
CCGCTCGACCGTCCGGTGCATTCGGCACCTGACCTCGCCGGCATTTCAGACCGAGCAGAGGGAGCGGTTATTGTATGACAGCTGGGTCGCATGACAACGCTTACCGCGCTCCAGATTTTACGGTTTGACCTCTCACCCGAGTGAGAGGAGATTGTCGCGCTTCGTGTCTTTAATCCCTCATCGGCGGCCCGTGGCTTCGCCTCCTGTCGACCTACGCTACGCTCGGCCTCTGTCGCACGGTTACAAATGGCCTTAGCGGAGGGCTGGAACTTGCGGGCGAAGTGCGCCGGACTGCGGCTGGCGCTCTCCAGATCGATCATCTGCCGACGAAACTCAGTGGTTAGGGAGAACGGGCTTAGGCATCGGGAAATCACCTCACGCGAAAGCGTTCTTTGTCTACATCGAATCTGGGCAATCCTACTCGCTGCAAGTCCGATCTTCTGGCTCCGGGTTCCGAAAGTGGCCTGGCAGAAAACCACCCTTCTCGGACGTCCCGGAGCGGGTATTAGGCATCCAATTTCCACCGTCAGGGCGCAGTGGCGCGGTCGAGGCCTCGTTTCAGCTCCGTAAGGCTCGTTTGGCCGAAACCTCAGCCGCTTCGTTGGCGAGCAGGCCGAGGAGCGCGTCAAACACCAGCGGCTTATCGACTAGGGGAACGCCCGCGGCCCTGGCGCGCGCCCGGATGCCCGGGTCGGGATGGCCGGTGATCAGCACGACGGGCACATGTGCGTCGAGCTCGCGCAGATGGCCAAGCACCTCAAGACCATCCATCCCCGGCATGACGTGGTCGAGCAGCACGAAGGCCGGTCGCGGACCGGGGAAGGCCGCCAGCAGATCGTGGCCGTCAGCGAAGGTCTCGACGCGGTGACCTTCGCACTCGATCAGGAAGCGGGTGGAGTGCAGGACGGCCGGATCGTCATCCACGACGTAGATGAGGCTCTGAGGGGCCGATGGCATGGTGGTCGCCGTCCGGTGTGGCTCGCGGTTGAAGACGCCACCTTGCGGAAAGGACCGGGCGCTCGCCTTGACCTGCCTCAAGCCGGCGTCAGGCGAGCCCAGCCAGCACTGACCAGCGCACCAATTCCTGCAGGCTCTCCGCTCGCGTCTTTGCCATGAGCTTGGCCCTGTAGATCTCGACGGTGCGTGGGCTGATGTCGAGCGAGCGGCCGATTTCCTTGCTGGTGCGGCCGGCCACAAGATGATCCAGAACCTGCCGCTCGCGCTCGCTAAGGGTCCCAACGCGTCGAACGAAATCGCGCACCGTCGGGTCGACAGTTCCGGCGACCCCGCCACGCTCCGAGGCCGACCTAAGCGCCTGGATCAGCGCCTCGTCGTCGAACGGCTTCTCGATGAAATCGCAGGCGCCGAGCTTCATCGCCTCGACCGCGAGCGGCACATCCCCGTGCCCTGTCATCATGACCACCGGCAAGGTGTGTCCCATCGCCCGCAAACGGCGCAGCAGTTCCAGCCCGTCGATGCCGGGCATGCGGATGTCGGTCAGGACGCATCCCGCGGCGGGCTTCGCCAGCGTTTCGAGGAGGCGCGACCCGGCCTCATAGAGCGCGACCTCGAAGCCGGCGGTGTCGAGCAGAAAGCCGACCGAATCCCGCATCGCCGGGTCGTCGTCCACGACGTGCACGAGGCTAACTGCCATTGGCCGTGTCTCCCTCGGCGGCGGTCGGCAAAGTCAGACGGAATGTGGCACCTCCGGCTGCGTTGCGCTCGGCCGTCAGGCGGCCGCCATGCGCCTCGATGATGGTGCGGCAGATCGAGAGGCCGACGCCCATCCCGCTGGCCTTGGTGGTCACGAATGGCCGGAAGAGGCGGTCCGCGACCTCGTCCGCGATGCCGGGGCCGGTGTCCGACACTGTGATCTCGACCATCTTCGCGGATAACGCATGGGCGTCGACGGTCATCTCGCGCCGTTCGCTCTGCTGCATGGCCTCGCGCGCGTTCCGCATGAGATTGACCAAGACTTGCTGGATCTGGACCCGGTCGGCCAGTACGGCCTTCAGGCCGGCGGCCACCCGGATCTTAGCAACGACGCCCTGTTCCCTGGCACCGATGAAGGCCAGGGCGCTTGACTCCTCGATCAGCCGCGAGACCGGCTCCAGCCGTCGCTGCGTCTCCCCGCGGGTAACGAACTCCCGGAGCCGGCGAATGATTTGGCCGGCCCGCAGGGCTTGCTCGGCGGTCTTGTCGAGAACGTCCAACGACTTGGCGATGGCTTCCGGGCCGGACCGCGCGAGCAACCGACGGCAACCCTTGGTGTAGTTCGCGATGGCGCCGAGCGGCTGGTTCAGCTCGTGCGCCAGGGTGGACGCCATCTCGCCCATCGCGCTCAGGCGGGAGACGTGGACGAGCTCGGTCTGGAGTTCCTGGAGCCGGGCTTGCGTCTTCTGGTGTTCGGTGAGGTCGTTGATGAACCCGGTGAAGAACACCTGCTCGCCCGAGCGCATCTCACCGATGGCGAGCTCCATCGGGAACGTCGTGCCGTCGGCCCGCCGGCCGGTTACGATCCGGTTGGTGCCGATGATGCGCCGCTCCCGCGTCCGCCGGTAATGGTCGAGGTAGCCGTCGTGCTCGCCCCGCATCGGTTCCGGCATCAGAATGCGGACGTTCTGCCCGGCCACCTCGCCAGCCGCGTAGCCGAACAGCCGCTCGGCTGCGGCGCTGAAAGAATGGATGAGGCCCGCCTCGTCGATGACGACCATGGCTTCGGGCACGGTGTCGAGGATCGAGCGCAGGTGCGCCTCGCGCGCCCGGATGTCCTCTTCGGCCCGCTTCTGCTCGTCGATGCTCTGGACAACCCCGCGATGGCGCGCCGGCCTGCCAGCCGCGTCGAGGTTCACCCGCCCGCGCGAGCGCAGCCAGCAGACGGACTCGTCCGGCCGCACGACGCGGTAGTCGACCTCGTAGCTCCCGCCCTCACGCAGCGCTTTCTGGATGGCGTCAGCGCGGGCCTGGCGGTCGTCCGGGTGAACCAACGCCTGTGAGTCAGCGAACGTGGTCAGCCGCTCGGGCGGCACCCCGAACAGGCGCGCGCAGGTCGGGGATACCGTGGCCCGCCCGGTCGGGATGTCCAAAGACCAGACGCAGATCCCGACTTCGTCGAGGGTCTGCCGAAGCTCGTCGCTCGCTCGCGTGACGTCACGCTCAAGGTCGGCGCTGGGCCGGTCGACGGTGTCCGTCATCGAGCGCACCCGGAGAAGTCCTGCGCGCGGCCGTTGTGGAACTCGCCCGTGTCCGACCGCCACCCGGCTGCATCTCGTGCCCAGTTATTATTGCGATTTCGGAGCGGGGAACAGCCGCAGGTGCGTATTCGCGGCCCGGGTCGAGTAGCTCTTTGGGCCGAACCGGCACCGATACCGCGTCGCTCCGGCCGCTTGAGATGGATCAACGCCGCGCAGCCACGACGGGAGGAACTATGGGATCGGCTCAACCCGGAGAACTTCCATGTCCAGATTCAGCCCTTCGCACTTGGCAGGCATTCGCGACGTCCTCGTCGGCACCGCCGTGGAGGGCGAGCGCGAGGAGGCCTCGTCGGCCATCGGCTACGGCCTGACCTTGGCCAAGGCCGCCGGCGCCCACCTCACCGTCCAGTCGGCCTCGTGGCGCCTCTCGGGCGACGACGCCTGGCTCGGCGAGTTCGACTACGAAGGCGTCTCGGTCATGGACCGCCGGCTCGACGCCCTGGCCCGCTCCGTCGCCGAGCGCTCGGCTGGGGATGCCGCGCAGGCCGGCGTGGTCTGCACGACGGAGACGCCGAGCCTGCCGTATCCGGAGATCGTGAACCGTCTCGCCGCCCGCGCGCGCCTGCACGACCTGACGGTCCTCGACATCGGTCCGCGGACGTACGACCTCGACCGCGAGATGGTCGAGAAGGCGCTGTTTCACAGCGGCCGGCCGGTCATCGCCGTCCCGCCGGGACACGACGCCTTCGCGGCACGGCGGATCATCGTCGCCTGGGACGGCAGCGCCCAGGCCGCCCGCGCCGCCAACGACGCCTTGCCGTTCCTGCGTTCGGCCGAGGCTGTCGAGATCGTCTCGGTCGGCACCGAGGCAGAGATCCAAGAAGGGGTGCCAGGCGCCGAGTTCGCACCCCATCTCGCGCGGCACGGGGTAAACGTCAGCGTCAACGACCTGCCGAAGGGGGAGAGCGTCGCCGACACGTTGCGCGCCCAGGCCGGCTTGTTCCGGGCCGACATGATCGTGATGGGTGCCTACCGGCACTCCCCCACGCGTGAATACTTTTTCGGCGGGGTGACCCGCTCCTTCCTGAGGGGCAGCCCGGCACCGCTGTTCCTCGCCCATTAAGCCCGGGAGGCCGACCGTGTTCAAGCAAGGATCTTCAGGGAGCGGCCCGACCGGTCGGGCCGCCCGGAGACGCGGTACCCCGAGCGCGCGCAGCAAATCCGCACCGGCAAAGCTCGATGTCGGGGAGGTGCCGCCTCAGGTGCGGGCACCGAACAGGCCGGAGTGGCCCGGCCCGATAAACGAGGAGGAGCGCGCCGCCCTGAAGGCCGGCTGGAGCTTCGTCGAGTAAAGCGGCCGCGCACCGCTTCAGGCGGCCCGGGCTTGCCGGGCCGTCAAATTCGTGCGCGCGCGAGTCCCCCAATGGCCTGGATCAAGCGGCGCACGTCGCCTCGATGTGGCAGGGGCGTGGCGCGCTCGGTTAAAGTTCCGATCAGCCCATCGACAAAAACGGAGGCGCCGGAATAGGCCAGGGTCCAGTCCGCGAAGCGCCGCCTGTCGATGTCATCGTAGACCAGCACCTCCACGCCTGCATGGCGCCGATCGCGCTGGATGCTGTCCATCAGCGCGTCTACCGCGGCGCGGGGGCCTTCGAGGATCTGTGCGAATCGCCCGCGCGACGCGACGAGCGCTCCGGTGACGCCGAGTTGAGCGTTCCTCGCCAGCGACGTCTCGACGATGTTCCGGACCTCAGCATCGGAGGACGTCCGACGGCTGACGTAGAGAAGCGACCCTTCCATGGTGCTCGTCCCTTTCGGGACTCGGCGTCCCGTCGAACCCTCGTCCTCGATGTCCGGCTACCTGCGCCTTGACGTCCGTCTCACCGCCTCATCGTCTGCATATAGGCCGTCAGGTCGGCCGCATCGCTCGGGTCGAGCCGGAAGTCCGGCATGGCGGGATGCCGGCGTTCGACGCCTTCGTCCAGAACGTCGGCGAGGTCGCCTATGGGGAAGCTCTCGGCGAGCTTGCGGAGCGGAGGCGCCTCGCGCATCGGGCTCTCGCCCGTCATACGCACTGCGTGACAGCGAGCGCAGACGATGCCCGCGAGGGCCCGCCCGCGCGCGGCGGAAGCCTCCTCCGCCGCGGCAGGCCCGGCGAGCAGTCGGAGCGCGACGCTCGCAACGAGCAGGACACGCTTGCCGGTCATCAATGGCACATCAGGCTGCAAAGGGGCGAACGGTCCAACAGGTCTCGCGTCACGCCGCCGAATATCCACTCCCGCAACCGGGAATGGCCGTAGGCGCCGAGGACGATCAGGTCGGCATCCTGCATCAGGGCGAAGCGCAGGATCTCCGAGCCGTCGTCGTCCTTCGTGTGCAGGCGGTGCGGTGTGACGTGGGCACCGTGCCGCGCGAGGTGGTAGGCGACGTCTTCCGCGCCCGTAAGGTGTGCGTCCGTGCCGACCGTCGCGACGAGGACCTGGTCCGCCTCCCGCATGAGAGGCAGCGCGGCCGACACCGCCCGTCGTGCTTCGGGGCTATCCTTCCAGGCGACCAAGATGCGCGCCGCCTTCAGGTGCGCGGTCCTCGGCGGCACGACCAGGACCGGCTTGGCTGCCTCCATGATCACGGGCCCGGGCGGCACGCCGAGAGGTCCTGGATCCTGGTCTCCGAGACCCTTCCGGCTCACGACCACGAGGTCCGCGGCGCGCGCCTGCTCGATGAGATGTGCGGTGGCGTCGGCGAAGCACCAGCGCCAGTCGGTGGGAATGCCATCCCCGACGAAGCGTTCGAACGACGCGTGCGCCTGTTCCAGGATGGCTTGTATCTGCGCCTTGTTGCGGCCTTCCTGGTCAATGGCATCGTAGATGTCCCGCACCAGGATGGGGGCCGGAACGGTGTGGGCGGCCACACCTGTCACGGTCGCCCCGAAGCGTCGGGCCAGGTCGGCGGCAAGCCGTATCCGATTCGGTGCGGCCTCGCCGAGGTCGGCGGACACGAGGATGTTCGCGTAGTCCATGGCGGCCTCCGTTGTGCGTCGATGCCGACGAAGGGAGCTTGGTCCTGGCGGGAACGGGCCACCTTGATCCATCGCAAGTTCCGCGGGCTGTCGACAGCCTCATGGATGCCGCGCAACTTCCCGCGCCGTCGGCTTGCGAGCGTCCTGGGAGCCGCCGAGCGCACGCATGGCGTTGAGGATGACCGCCACGTCGATAACCTCCTGGAGCAACGCGCCCTGAAGGGGCGAGAGGTGGCCCAGCGCCGCCGCAGTCATGCCGGCGAGCGACAGGCCGAGGCCGATCCACACGCTCTGAAGCGCGATAGTGCGGGTCCGCTTGGCGATGCGGATGGCATCGGGCAGCGGGGCCAGGCTGTCGACCAGCAGGACGACGTCCGCGGCTTCGGCCGCGGCCGCCGCACCCCTCGCGCCGAGTGCCACGCCGAGATCGGCGGCCGCCAAGGCCGGCGCGTCGTTCACCCCGTCGCCGACCATCATCACGGGCCCGTTGCGACGCTCGGCGGCCACGGTGTTCGTCTTCGCCGTCGGGTCGAGGTCGGCGGCGACGGCGTCGACGGGCAGACCGGCGACGAGCGCCTCGGCGACGGCACACCGATCTCCGGTCGCGAGCACTACCCGCTCGATGCCGCACGCGCGAAGTTCCAGAAGCGCGATGCCGCCGTCCGCACGGAGCGGGTCGGCGAACTCCAGGATGGCGGCCGGCGCGCCATCGATGGCGACCAGAACCGTCGCCGCGGCTGCCGCCAGGCCTCGCGCCTCGTCCTGTATCCGGAAGTCGATCCCGTGGATTCGCATCAGGTGCAGCCCCCCGACGACGAGGTGCCGCCCGTCCACGTGTCCGGTCACGCCTTCCCCGGGCGTCTCCACGACGGCTTCGGGTTGAGAGAGCGTCCGACCTCGTCGGCGCGCCTCCTCGACCAGTGCCTGCCCGACCGGGTGCCCCGAGGCTTGTTCGAGAGACGCCGCGAGTCCCAGCACCTCGTCCTCGGGAAAGGCGCCGAGGATCCGCATGGACACCATCCGGGCGGTGCCGTGGGTCAGGGTGCCGGTTTTGTCGACGACCAGGACGCGGACCTTGGCCAGCATCTAGAGGGCGCCACCGCCCTTGATGAGGACGCCGATGCTGGCGGCGCGGGAGAGGCCGGAGACGAGCGCGACGGGCACCGCCAGTATCAGCGGGCACGGGGTGGCGACGACCAGCACGGCCAGCGCCCGAAGGGGGTCGTCGGTGGCGAGCCAAGCGCCTCCGGCCAGCAGCAGCGTGAGAACGAGGAAAACGAGCCCGTACCGGTCCGCCAGGCGTGCCATCGGCGCCTTCCGGGCTTGCGCCGCCTCCACGAGGCGGACGATCCCGGCATACGTGCTCTCGGCCGCGGGCCGCTCCGCCACCAAGGTGAACGGCGTGCCCGCGTTCACCGTACCGCTCAACACGGCCTCGTTCGCTCCGAAGCTGACCGGCAGTGCCTCGCCGGTGAGGCTGGACCGGTCGAGGATGGCGCGACCTGCGGCGACCCGCCCGTCGACCGGCACGACGTCGCCGACGCGCACCAGGATGCGGTCTCCCGGGACCAGCGCCGCGAGCGGCACCTCCGTCAGGGCGCCACCGTCCTCGCGCATGGCGGTGCGTGGCTGGCGCGCGACCAGCGCGGTCATCGCCCTGCTGGCACGGCCGGACGCGTACGCCTCCAACGACTGGCCGCCGGCGTACATCAGGGCGATGACGGCGCCGGCCAGCGGCTGCGAAAGCGCGAGCGCGCTGCCCATCGAGAGCAGGGCGACGAGGTCGAGGCCGACGTCGCCCTTCGCCAGGCTCGTCACAACCTGGAACACGAGGGCTCCGAGGACCGCCAGGGTCGCGAGGGTCCAGGCCGCCGCCGCGATATCTGCCCGACCGATGACCTGCACAGCCAAGCCGACACAGAGGCCGGCAAGCGGCAAGGCTGCAAGCCACCCGTGCACGCCCGGCATCCATCCGGCGGTCACCGGTCGATACGTCCCGGGCGAGCTTAGGGCTGACGTCTTCATGTCTGGCCCTCCCGTTTGAGCCTACGAGATGAGCTCGGTCCGGCTTCGCAGGCCTTGCGCTGGATCAACGCGTCGCGGCGGGACCGCGGAGTCAGCTGGAGTTGGAGTTGGAGTTGACCCGTTTTGGTGGAGCGGTGGAACGCTTGCGGATCAAGGGTTGGCGAGCATCTCCTGTTCGTAGCGGATGGGTGAGCGATAACCGAGCGCGGAGTGCAGGCGCACGGGATTGTAGAAGCCCTCGCTGAAGGTGAACACGGCCATGCGGGCCTGTGCTTGAGAGGCGAAGCGCCGGCGGTCGAGCAACTCGCACTCCAGCGTCGCGAAGAAGCTCTCGCACATTGCGTTGTCGTAGGCGTCGCCCACCGAGCCCATGGAGGGCCGCACGCCCGCTTCGCGGCAGCGACCGCCGAAGGCCAGCGACGTGTATTGCGATCCCTGGTCGGAGTGGTGGATCACATCGCGCGGTCGGCGCTGCATGATGGCCATCTCCAGTGCGTCGAGCACGAGTTCGGTCCGCAGGTGGCTGGCCATCGACCAGCCCACGACGCGCCGGCTCCAGGCGTCGACCACCACGGCGAGATAGAGGAAGCCCGCGGCGGTCAGCACGAAGGTGATGTCACCTACCCAGAGCTGGTTGGGGGCCTCGGCCGAGAAGGTGCGGTCCACGAGATCGGGCACGGGGCGAGCCTCCCGGTCGCGTCGAGTGGTCACGACGCCTCCGCGCTGGCGGCTGACGCCGACAAGGCCCGCCTCGCGCATCAGCCGCGCAATGCGCTTGCGTCCGTGTCGTGCGCCCTGCGTTGCCAGCGTAGCGTGCACGCGCGGCGCACCGTAGATTTCGCCCAACCCAGCGTGAGCGGTGCGGATCTGCTTCAACAACGCGGCATCCGCCACGGCACGGACGGAGGGCGTGCGCTGCCGCCAAGCGTGATAGCCGGCTTCCGACACGCCGAGCAGGGTTCCCATCGCGGCAGGCCGCGATGGGGTGCCCGCTGCGTGCCATGGCCGCAATGGGGAAGACGGCCTGGTTCGCGCTCATGAACTGGAAGAGCCCGACGGCACCGCGCCGCTCTCCCGTGCGAACCAGGCCGCGGCTTTTGAGAGGATGTCGCGCTCCAACCGAAACTGCCGCACCTCGCGGTGTAGACGGGCCAGTTCCTCCCGCTCGGCGAGCGTCGGGACGTCATTCTTGGAGGCGCCACGGCCCTCACCGCGGTCGGCTTGAGCGCCCCAGTTGCGGATGGCCTGGGCGGAGGGCTCGAACTCGCGGGCGAGATCGGCCGGGTCGCGTCCGGCGCGGACCAATTCGACCATCTGGCGGCGGAACTCGGGGGCGTAGGGCGGGCGTGTATGAGGCATGGAGCGCACCTCGTGCGGAAAGTCTGGAGGGCTCCACGAGACCGGGTCAACTCCATGGCGAGGTAGTTTGCGGCTCGCTTCTCGTAGCGGGTGGCGATGCGGCGATACTGTTTGAGCCGACCGATCAACCGCTCGACCTTGTTGCGCTGGCGATAGGCGGCTTTGTCGAAATCGAGCTGGCGGGGCTGATCCTTGCGGGTGGGGATCACCGGCTCGACCCGGCGTTGTCGGAGGCGACGACGGGCCGGCGGACTGGAGTAGCCC
>NZ_FOZY01000026.1:0-87760 GCF_900116245.1 Methylobacterium sp. yr668
ACCGGTTCCGACAGCGGTGCCGGACTGGACGGCCCTGGATCCGACGCGACCGCCACAGCCAGGAAAGCGCCACAGGCCGGCCGCGCCTCCAGCCGTTCACGCCAGCGATAGATCTGCTGCGCCTGGATGCCGTGGCGCTTGGCCGTCGCGATCACGTTGCCGCTGGTCACAGACTCCGTCACGACAGCGCGCTTCTCTTGAGGACTCCAGCGGCGGCGCCGGACGTAGGTCGCATCGTCCATCCGAGCATCTCCAGCACCGATGCCAGCACCGATGCCGGATCAGATCACCGAAAAGCTGGACGCCGATAAACCTCCAAACAAGGCGGCCTTCGCCGGATGCGCACCCCCGATCGAAAGGCTCGCGCCGAGCTGCTGGCGCGCCAGTTCGCTGCCCGTCTCGCCGCCGAGGGCTTGAGTGTGAAGACGCAGAGGAACCGCAAGTCGCTCGAGCGCGAGGCCAAGACCGAGGCTGCCGAACGCGACCACTTGATCGAGATGCGGCGCCGGCCGAGCTACGCGGCCGTCGAGGCCCAGCAGCCGTTTGAGCCCGAGACACGCTTGATCAAGCCGGTGGCCCGGCCGAGTACGGTCAAGTCCGAGACCGAAGCCTCGGGGTCGCCGGTTCGGCTGACCTACGATGAGATGCGCGCGCAGAGGAACGAGTACCCTGTGCTGCCCGCTGACGCGCGTGATTACGAGCGCCGCAGGCGGGAGCAGCGGCGAGAAAGGAAGCGGCAGAGCGGACGCAGGAAGAAGTAGACCCGCAACCACACTCCGTAGCTAAATAGAGGATCACGTCGAGGGCAGTTCCAGCAGGGACTTCGGTGGCCGGCCCGGCCAAAAGCACTCAGGCCGGGACTCAGACCGGGGGTGAAATCGGCACGGCAGCCGGGACGTTGGGAGGTCGTTCGCAGCTCGACTGTTGAAGTCTCCCGCAAGAGATGGCTCCGAGTACGCCTCGACCATCAATCCTTGCCTGTCATGTAGAACGGGCTCGCAAGGATGCGCCGCAAGGCACCCGCTGGACCCTTTGGGGTTCGTAGTGGGCGGCTAAAGCCGGGTCCCGCCAGGGAGCCGCCCGGTCCTGGTAAAATAGGTACACCGCCCTGCGTTCTGCTGCCGAGACTCAAGTGGGATCTCGACACTAACTACCCCCGCCCTCATCGAAAGACGATCAGCATTGGACCGCCGATCTACAAGCTTTCGGTGAGGGCGGGGGATAGGTCTATGCCTCGATCTACGTGGGTCCGAGCCGGACGGGCTGACATTAAGATCCGAGATCACCTCTTGATGACGTAAGGTCTACCCATCGCTTCTCGGCGAAGTGATTGCCGATCGTCGAGCGCATGCGAGGCGAGAAGGCGATCACGAGATCGAGCGGATGGGTGAAGCGCAGCGAGCCCGGCCGCTACGCCCTGACGAAGCCCTACAAGCCGGACAGGTCACACCCGGCGAAGTGTCGCGAGTAGAGAGACAGGAGAAGCGGCGCGCTGACAACATGAAGGGAATTTTCCGACATTTTAGAACGCGAACCGTTGTTGCGTCGTCTCTGTAACAGGCCGGAGCTTCGCATAAGCCAGCAGGTCGGCCACTGAACCGCCCTTGTCACGCCAGTTGTAGAATGTGTCCTCGCCCAATAGGACGTAATGCCATTCCACCCCGCTCCGGCTTTCGGCCGCAAGGCCGTTGATGCGGTCGCACCAGGCCACCGCGGCCCTACGTTTCCTCAGTACGTTCGGGCTGGTGAGTTGGCCTTGTGCCTTAGTTTCAACGAGGTAGATGTTCCCTTCGGCTCGCACGAGGAAGTCGGGCGAGTAGAAAGCCGGAAGTCCATCCTCCTTGATGTATCGAAGGCGCGTGAACGTATGCTTCTGCTCGTTGATCTTGCAGAAGGCATCGACGCTGCCGTCCCGGCTGCATGTCTCGATGAAAGCCGCCTCTAGGCCGCCACTGCGGGACGGATAAGGCAGGCGTAGGTAGATGGCCTTATCGACGGCGAGCGACGAGCCAACCCGCATGGCAAGCTTCGGCACCTCGGACAGGCGGCGGTGCGCCACCTCGGCGTCGGCGACCACCACGCTTTCCTCGGCCTCTAGGATCGCGCGCGCCCACACCTTGATAATGTGCTCCGTTACGGGGTCAATCAGCAGGACACGCCAATTTTCATCGGTAAGGGGATCGAAGGCACGGCCGAACAAGTGCGAACGGATGAAGCTGTCGATGCCCTCAGCCATTTCGGCGCGATTGATCTGGATGTAGGGAAACTTGCTGGCGTTCGCGAACTTGGTCGTGCTGCCCGTCGCCTCGGTCAGGGTCACGGCTTCCGTGATCCGCCGAGTGATGCGAGCCAGGTAATCGTTGTAGCCGGTGGCAGTCATCACGCCACCGTGCACGCGATAATCTCCGAAGCGCGTGCGGGCCTGAACGTCCTCGGAGTGGAATTTTTCACCTGTGCCGATCTGCTTTTTGAGCTGATCGAGAGAGAAAGCGCCGAAAGCCTCCAGCTCCGCCGGATTAATCTGCGTTTCCTCCAGCTCCTCGATTTGCTCCCGCAAAATGAACGGTATGGCGAAGTCGAAGGTCGCGAAATCAGGCCTCAAACCTACTGAGATCAAGTCGCCCGTGGAGCTGCCCTCGCGCTCATCTTCGTCTTCCGACTCCGCTGCCAAGCCTTCGTTGATAAGATCATCATAGAAGCTCTGGAATGCGGGATGCTCAACGATAGACAAGATGTCGATCATGTTGGTAGGCGTCTGGCCGGCCTTGATGCGCTGCCGGTTCTCGCGCTTGATATCTTCGTATTCATTGCCACGCCACATCAGGCGCAGGCCGCGCCCGATCGTCTGCTCCAAGAGGATGCCAGCGCCAGAGGCGCGCAGTGGCACGATCACGCAGATGTTGTTCACGTCAAAGCCTTCGCGCAGCATGAGCACGCTGACGATGACGCGGGGAGCCTTGTGGCGATCAACGTCGAACAGGCGTTCGCGGAGGACCTTCCAGTCGTCAGGCTTCAGGTCGCCTTTACGCCCGGAGTCGACGCGCAGTACTTCGTCGTCGGCCATGCCCTCCAGGCGCATGAACTCCTCGACCAGGGGGGTTACAGTCGTGTCCTCGCAGACGACGAGCATCTTGGGATGCTTGTCGGGGTCGAGGCCCGCAAAATCCGCCTCCAGCCGACGCAGCTTGGTCAAGCCCGCCCGCAACATTATCCGTTGCCCTTCGGACAGCTTGGGGTCGCCGTTCTCGTCGCGCTCGGCCCTGTAATCCAGCTCCTCGTCGCTGAGCGCCCCGATTTCAGACCGCTTATCGAGAACCAACGATTTGACGAGGCCGGCCCGCATGGCTGTCTTCAAGTCGAAATCTACAACGATGTGAGGGAAGTAAGTGCGGCGGGCGTTCCTGCCCGTGCCCACCTCGTTGTAGGGTGTCGCGGAGAAGTCCACCTGGACGAAGCGGCTGCCCTTCGGAGCGGCGATCAGGTTCAGGCTTTTCTGCCACTCAACCTCGGTTACTTCGCCTTCGCGCTTGAAGTCGTGGATGTGGTGCGCCTCATCGTTGAACACCATCAGGGCCGGCAGCTCTCTGAGGTAGGTAAGGATACTGCCGCGCTCGAAGCGGCGGTTCAGCACGTTGAGGTCGTTGCCTTGGCTGGTGCCCGGCGTGAGCGGAAGGATGCTCTGCACGACAGCCTTGGGATCGGCCGCCTCACCGGGCGCCTTAATATCGGTGTCCTCCGGGTCTTCGCTTTCGTCGGACAGCACATGCCAGTTCGAGATGGCGATCAGCCCCCCGGCCGTAACCTTGCGGCCAATGTCCTCCTTGGGGCAGACGGCCCCCTGTACGAAACGGAACACCTCATCCCGGTAAGCGTCAGGGATGAACAGCTCCTGGAAGGTGGCGAGGTCCGAATTCGAGAAGTCGCGCTTGCCGTCGCGCTCCTTGCCCATGAAGGCGTCCAGCAGCCGATCGTAGACAATCAGACCTGGTGCGACGACAAGGAAGTTCTTGGTGTATCGCCCGCCTTCTGAAGCGCGGTTGGCATTCAGAATCTGCCAAACCATAAGCGCCTGCAGCACCCATGTCTTACCGGTCCCGGTCGCCATTTTCAGGCAGTATTTTGGGTAACCGTTCTTGCCGGCCCGGATCGTCTCGGACTCTTTCGCGCTTCCCAGCATTACCTCCGGCGCCGCAGACTGATACAGATCCTGCAGCGTCGAGACGCCCAGCACCTCATGGGCATATATGACGTTCAGCAACGCCTGGCGTTGACCCGGATGAAAATTGAAGGCGCGGGCATCCTGGAATTCCGCTTGAAACCACCATTTCAGCAGCTCGGCGGTCATCCCTGATACTTGATCGAGGATAGGGGCTCCGCCCGTCTCCAGACCGGCGCACACTTCCTCGACCTTGGCGGTCAAGCCCTTGGCAAGAGAAAGCTCGTTGATGCTCGCCATCACGCCGCCTCGACCGTAGCCTCGGCTTCAAAGCCGAACACATCAACGACGCGGACACAGATGCGCCGCGCTCCATCCTTCTTCGGCAAACCCGAGAGCCGCGCTGTCGTCACAACGCGGTAGGCGTCACCATCATTCTCCGTATTGCCGCGGTAGTCCTGCCAAACAGATCGGAACACTTCGCCATCGTAATCCGGGTCAACGCTCCAGTATTCGATCAACGCCATGGGATCTTTATTGATGATGTCCTGCAGTTTGTCGCGATTGGCCTCATCGAGATTCAAGGCTTCTGGAGAAAGCAGCACATAATTAGCGATGGACACGGACAGCGACTCTCCTTCGCCCTCTCGATCACGCCTGACCGAACTCAGTTTGAGGTATTGAAGGGACGAGAAGCGCACCTCACTGGCCTTGAGTTTGTGACCCTTTTTCTTTAGACGATCGAGAAGGTCAGGCGGGATTACCAAGACTTCGAGCCGGTCTCTCTGACCCAATGCCTCAATATCATGCCCAATTGTCGCTGCGAAATTCCAGCCCAGCACAACCACTTTGTCCCAACCGCCCATAAGATTATCGCGTATCTCAATCGCACGGCGTAGCGTGGCGAGACCGGTCATCTTATTCGGGCTATCAGCCAGCACGAGCGTTTTGCTGCCCTGCACTCTTCCCATATTCTTGTTCGGGTTCTCTTCCGCCGGCAAAGGGAGAGCGCCATAAAGGCCCAGCACGATCTCAGCTAAATCGCCAATGCGAAATTTTGCGCCCATCGTCGAGCGCATCTGTTCGACTTGGTAATCGCCAATGTGCTGATACAAAAACGGCCTCGCATGTTGATCGATTAAGCGCTTGCGTGCGATCATACACGCCGGCTTGCCAAGGTCGGTCGCGATCCATCGGCGGCCTAGGCGCTCGGCCACGGCAGCCGTCGTCCCCGATCCTGAGAAGAAATCAGCAACTGTAGAGCCTTTACGACTGGATATATTTATTATTCTTTCGGCAAGGCTCTCGGGCTTCTGTGTGGCGTAATTGGCAGATTCGCGAGCTTGCGAATTGATCGCGTTTATATCAGACCAGATGTCCTGTATCGGCACGCCCGGCATTTCGTCAAGGAAGCGTTTATATCTGGGAACAGCTCCAGGCCTCGGCTGAATGATACGACCAGCTTCATAAAGCTGCATCATTCGCTCTTTCGAATACCGCCAGTAGCGTGTCACTCCAAGAAATTCGAAGTAGGGATTGCCATTTCCGGCACCGCCGGGTCCCGTTAGATCTCCCGCTTCGAAACGCCGCCCAGTCTCGCTGTCTATAGATTTGTAATGGGTTTCCAAATATTTGGCATCATAGGGTGTGTATTGAGTATTCCAAATAAATTCTTCCGATTTTGTGTAGAATAGTATAACATCGTGCAGTCGACCATAATGCTGTGCTCCCTGTAGAGTGTCGCTATGGGCGGTCTGCCGTTTCCACACTATTTGATTCACGAAGCGGTCTCGTCCAAAAATGTCATCGAGTAGGATTTTAACGTAATGTGACACCGTCCACCCCACGTGGAAGTACAAGCTCCCCTCTGAAGAAAGGAATTCGCGCATCAAACTGATGCGCGGTGCCAGCATATTAAGATAGCTGACGGTTCCGTCGACCCAGGTGTCAGAATATGCAAACTGTTCTAATGTCGTGGGCTTCTGCTCTAATGCAGTTTCGGAGAGGCGTATTTTTGTTCTATAATCGGCCTTGCTATCAAAAGGCGGATCAATGTAAATCAAGTCAATTTTATTGCGGTACGACTGGGTGCTATCATTTCCAGCCAGTAAGGCCGCCATGGCAAGCAGATTGTCGCCGTAAACCAGCCGGCTTGGACTGCCGCCAGATACAACTCCGTCAGCTTGGCGCAGCATGTCCTGCCAGTTGCTATCTTTGGATGGCATTACTAATTCGCGTGTTTGCAGACCTAACCGGTAACTGCTCTCGGCTCGTTCCATTACACGCTCAGCTTCACGCTTCCCCTCGGCAACGATTTGCGGAAGCAGTTCCAACAAACTTTTTGGCATTCGGGTCTATGCTCGACTTTGTATCTTACTGTACTGACACATAGGTGCCGGTTGCGAGTGGGTGCTTGTTGCTGTCTTCGGCGACATCTCAAATCACGTTCGTAAATGGCCTCCCTTTCTTAGCGGGCGACATGAACGAGGGCACCTCATTCAGCTGCAAAGCTTCCTACCGCCTTATACGACGGCTGCGCAGAAACCGTTAAGCCTCGCGGGTCGCGTGTCGCCCGGTTCGATTTGGGTACGCCTCAATCGAACTAGCTCAAGGCTGGTTCGAAAATGCCAGCTTGACCATTCAAATCGAACCGGTATCATCGAACCGATCCTAATCGAACCGGTGGGCAGGTTTTATGTTCGTCCGCGCCTATCTGCGTGCCTCCACCTCCGAACAGGACGCGACCCGGGCGCGGGCGCAGCTCGACGCCTTCGCGGCGGAAAGGGGCCTCGCGATTGCGGCGGCCTATGTCGAGAACGAGAGCGGGGCGAAGCTGGCCCGGCCGGAGCTGTTCCGCCTGCTGGCGGATTGCAGGCCCGGCGACGTGCTGCTGATCGAGCAGGTCGATCGGCTGTCCCGCCTCACTTCCGCGGACTGGGCCAAGCTGCGGGCCGAGATCGACGCCAAGCGGGTGCGCATCGTGGCACTCGACCTCCCGACCTCCTGGAGCCTGGCAACCCCGGCCGACGAATTCACCGGCCGCGTGTTCCAGGCCATCAACGGCATGCTGCTCGATGTCCTCGCCGCCGTGGCGCGCAAGGACTATGACGACCGGCGTCGCAGGCAGGCGCAGGGCCAGGCCCGCGCAAAGGCCGAAGGCCTCTACAAAGGCCGCAAGGAGGACACGGCCCGGAACGAGGGGATCGCGGCCATGCTGCGCGCCGGCTCGCCCTGGAGCCAGATACGGGCCGCGACGGGTGCCAGCCGCTCGACTATCTCCATTATCGCAAAGAGAGCGAAAGTCGTATCTGGCTAAAACCCATATTTGCGCATGCGCAGGTTGAAAGCGTCCTCGCCACCTTCCATGACTTGCTTGATGGCGTCCCTGATTGAATGGACATCGATTGCGCCCTGGCCTGCTATTTTCCCGCCTGATTGATCGGCTGTCGTCCTGTAATCACACCAGACGACCAACTCGGCATCGCCATTGACGACCAGGTTGGCATTGTGGCTGGCGAAAATAATCTGCCGACGAGACTTCGCTGTCCAGAGCTGACTTACAATTTCGAGAATAACGGGATTGTCTAAATCCTCTTCCGGCTGGTCGATGATCAGGGGTGGCCCCTCTTGGTTGAGAAGGGTTTTTAGAAGTGCAGTCGCCTGTTGCCCGGCAGAGGCGTTTTTGAACGGAATGTATTCTCCCTCTCGCGACCGGTACTGGAAGACCGGCACTTCAGCGAGGGGCGTTAGAGCCAGCTGCAGCCACCGGTCGCTGTTCAGAACCGCAGTGATTTTCCGCAGCTCATTGGCGGTCAGGCCATAGCGCGACAGCGTCGGCGTCGCAGGGAGCTGTTCATTCCCCTGTTGTGCCGAGTCAAAATTCGCGAGGGCTTCCAGGTCCTCCAGCACCCCTTCAAGCGACCGCTGGCGGTCATCCTCGTGGAGCATCCGCTCGATCAGCCCGTCCAGCTTTGCCCTGGTCACACCCGATCCTTGCACGGCTTCACGAAGCCGTTCGGCGAAGCTCGCACCGTCCGCCGCCTGGCGCACTTCCGCCCTGATGATTCCCTCTGAGGCGGCCGTCAGCTTGCTGCATTCCCCAGACAGGATTCCTGCGCGCGCCGCGATCAGATCGCGCCAACGCTGCCGCTCCGCATCCAGGGCGGCCTCTGCCGTAAGCAATTCGTTCAGCGCCTCCTGTGCTGAAGCGATGGATGCATTGGCTTCCACAAGCCGCGTTTCCAGTCCGGCGATCTGCTGCAGCTTCTGAGCGTGAGCCGAGTCCTTGCTGATCGCGGCCTCGTAGCGCGCCCTGAAATCCTTGAGCCGCGCTTGCCAATCTTCCCAGGCGTCCGCTCCGGATGCGGTTTTGGCTGCCTTCAATGTCCCGGCGCTGCTGACAATCGCCCTGGCGTGATCCTGGGCCCCATGAAGGAAGCCCTGGAAGGAGGTGCACAGGTTCGAAACGGCGCTGAGTTCGTCATGCTCGCAAAGGTACTTCGCCTTTTCTGCCGCGCCGGCTATTTTCTGCGTCAGCTGAGTGGCGATAGACTCGATCTCACTCAGTGAGCGACGCCAGGCTGTCGCGTTCTGGTCAGCCTCGGTGTAGAGTTGCGATTTTGAGATAACGTCCTGATCTTCTTGGGACAGGCCCGATATACTCGAGCGAAGGGAGGCAACCTGCTGCGTCAATGAGCTGATCGTCAGCTGTCCCCTTTGTATCTCGCGTTCGATACTGCGTTTCCTTAACTTGTTTGCATACAAAGCGCGGATCTGGTCGGCGGACTGCTGTATCTGCTGCCTGTTTCTTTCGAGCTGCTCCTGCACAGGCGTAGTGATGAACCGGAACAACTCATCTAGCCGGACGCTCACATCGCTGAGCTGTTTTTGACTGTAGGCCTGTATTGGCAATATGCCGCGAAGCTCGGCTTCGCTGCATGGCCGGAACTCCTCGTCGCCGACCTTGAGCATCACCTTGCCCGTTTCGCTATCCCGCCGCGCGTGGTGCGAAACACCGTTGATCCTGAATTTGATATCAACCTTGGCCTTCAGCGCCTTCAACGTATCAGCGACGAGCTGGTCACGGCGCTTTTCGTACCGCGGCGCATCTTCACCCGCATCAGTCGGTGGCTGGTCGCACAAGCCCCATCGCAGGTACTCCAGGATGGTGGACTTGCCCGTGCCACGGCCGCCGATCAGGGCTGTGTACTGACTGCTCAGCTCGACATCGACCGGACCCAGGAACCCGCTGTTGCTGACGCTCAGGCTTTCGATCACTCGTTGCGGCAGCACCGGCTCGACGTGGCTGATACGCGACTCCTGGGCAAGGCAGGCCTGCCGGAGCGCTTCCGCCGTAGGGATGGCCCACTTGATCCATGTGGAATGCTGCCCGAGATGCTCGTGATCCTCGCGCCGGCTATCGGAGGTCTGCAGGACTGCAATCCGCTTGTTGCCATACGCGCCGTTCCGGCCGCTCGTGATTTGCTTGTTCCCCGTTCCGAGCCTGTCTACGGGGCCGTCCACATAGCCGCCAACCCAGGGCATTTCGACATATTTGCCCTGGTTGCCTGACCGCAGCAGGGTGGCGGTTCCGCCATCCGACACATTGGGAAATACGGTGTACTTACCCTTCAGGTAAGTGTGTCGGTCAAGATCAGTCTTCAGAGCAAGCAATGACTGAATATGATCGAGACGCGTAACGTTCCCGTTGCTTGCTTCTGATGCCGCCGCCTGAACAATGGTCATGGCGGTCATCGCCAGGGTGAACATGTCTTCGGGAAAATCGGCGTCGAAGATGATGATTGCCTGGCATGGTACGCCAAGCGTCAGCTCCATGCCGGGGAAAACTACAATCTGCCTTTCTGCAGGCAATAGGTTCCCGTCGACATCCCGTTCTTCGCGCGCCGCTTGCCGAACATAGCTGACGAACGCCATGTCATGGTGGTCTGTGACTGCAATCGCCTGCAGGCCCTTCTCACGGCAGGCGGCAACCAGGGCTTTCGCGTAAGCCAGCCTATCCTCGGGTGTTACAGGCTTGCTCCCGGTCCAACGTCCGTCGCGAGGTGAATGAACCTGGAAATCGCACTTGTGAAAATGCGCGCCCATATCAGTCATTGGCTTACGTCTTTCCGTTGCCCTTCCTGCGGTCAGGGCTGGAGGTTTCATGTTTGTTGAGGGATGTCAGAGCTAGAGAGGCCGAACGTCATGGCAGGGGCCGCGCTTTCGCGCGTCGGGCTAACCTGCTCCTCTGCATCGGCTCCCTCCCCAAGGCCCGTCTGGCCCCTTCATCCGAGCCACGGAAACCACGGGATGCCGAAGCGTCCGGATGGTGGCAGTTCTGCCATCTTACGGTCAAGCTTATTTGGAGGCCCTAGCTCTCCTCCGGTTGCCGCGCTCGGTCATTTCGCTACCCGTTCCCGGTGCTGCGTGGAGGCTTCAGCATCATCATCAGGAGCCGGCTATGCTGCCCCACCTCGAATGGGGTCCAGATCGCAGTATGCTCTGATCCTGCCATCGCCCTTTTCGGAATAATAGGTTGCGAAGCCTATAAGCTGCCGATCGCGCGTCCCGATGATGAGCCCGGTACGGCAAGCGGAGCTCACTGCGAACACGCGGTGTCGCGCGGCAGGGTTGTCACAGGCTCCGGAGCCACTCGTTGACGGCCTCGGCAAGCTCATTGGCGCTCCGACCGCGCTCGCTATCGTCCCAGAAGCGCTCGATCCGAACGTGGGTTGCTAGGGGCCGGAACAGCTCGCCCGAGCGCCAAACCGCGCGCCCGGCAAAAGTCCAGGCTTCCTCTGGATGCTCAACAAGGTATCGCAGGCAAGTAGCGTCGCTGGGTATGCCGGTTCGGTGCCGTGCCGGTTCGGCGACCACTGAAGCTTCCCCAACTGTCCAAGTGCTGCGCTTTCCATCTGGGCACAGCTGTTCACGCACTAATAGGCGCTGGAACGCCACATCGTTGGCGGTCTCGATGATTTCGTACATTTTCATCTTGATCTCCTGTCGTGGCGTCAGCGCTGCATGGCTAAATCGCCTACAGGATTTACCTTCGAGGTCTATTTTGTACGGCGCACAGCTTCTGAGGCATTACTGGACCTTGCGAAGTCTCGGCTTGGTCCGCTCGAAAAGAGATTTTGCGACTCGTTGGCTTAAGCGCGGGGGCACTTACCTGAGGGACATCGAGTTCCGGGATCGAGGATGGCGGACGGTGAACCCGGGCACGTCGGCGCTGCTGCGGGTAAACCTGATCGGCGTGGCCAAGCGGTCGCCGCCCTACGTTGCAGCCGAGATCGGGCAAATGCTGGCAGCAATGGACCGCGATGAGATCGTAGCACGGGCCTTGAACGGGAGCCTCTTGCGCCAATAACCGCACGCAGAGATGCTGCCAATGCAAACAGGGCCAATCTCACGGCCTTCGACGCCTGGACACAGCTACAGATTTGGAGGGAACCCCCATGAATCGCGGTGTCGCCTCTTTCATCATCAGCATGATTTCCGCGTTGGCTACATTTTTGCTGGTGATTGCACCCTCAGAGGCCGCAACCATCAATTACTTATCGCAAAATCGGTCTAACAAGATTATAGTATTTTTGCATGGCATATTTGGCGACTCTATGTCTACATTCACTAATGGTACTACATCGTGGTCAAGCTTAGTAATAGATGATAGAGCGTCCAGCAATGGCATTCCTAAGCTTGGTGCTTTCGACATAGCGTCCGTCCAGTATGATGGAGGAATGAACAGTCGCCTATCCATCCAAGAGATAGCTATTCAGTTAAGATCAGATTTAGAGTCTTCTGGAGTTCTAGGTCCTCGCTATAATCAGGTGTTTGTGGTCGCCCATAGCATGGGAGGCCTAATAATAAAGCGTTTTATTTCCGATATGGCCCTCACGGATGATAAATTTCTGCGCAAAATGGCAGCAGTATTTCTCATATCTACGCCGTCGCAGGGTGCGGAAGCCGCAAATTTTGTCAACTCATTGCCGGTCGTGTTCAAAGATAATCGCCTCCTGGCTGACATGAAAACAGTTGATGCCAATACGTTCCTTCAGCTTGTCGATGATCAATGGACGCTCCTCATGACGAGAAGAGCGGCCGAGATGCCGAAAGTATTTTGCATGTATGAGACACAAAGCGTTCCATGGACAAAGGTAGTTGTTGTCCCTAGGATATATGCTAATACAAGATGCAGCGGGCCTCATAGGGCTGAAAACCGAGATCACATCAGCATTGTGAAACCTACAGGTCCTGATGACCCTGTTTATCTTTGGGTTCGCGGCGAGATAGTAAACTTTTTAGAAGAGCGCCATCCGCCGCTGCCATCCCAAGAGCCTCTAGCCATAAAACGAGTAAAGCTATTCGATGAAGAATCCAAAGAATGGTCAGGTGGACAATGGAAGTTAAAAGAGCTTCGTGAGCGCCCGAATGAAAAGGAACTCGTTGTTGGCAGCGCGGAAAATTTCTTGATGTCGTATGGTTTCGTTGTCTCTGGATTTGCGAGAGAAATCGACGGAACCATTAATCTGAAGATAACCACACGTGGTGTTCACAACAATGGCCAAGAAGGAGATGCATGGAGAACCACTTGGGAGGCGACGCACGTCGACGATTGGAAACATAAGCTTCAGATACCTATCGAGGTCGGCGCGGAGCGAGTAAACTCCGAGCTACGACCGGGGCGGAATGAAATTGCAGTCGCGCTGTCGATCCAATGTGCTAAGGCAGAGGAGTTGCGCCGCTGGTCTGGGGACGTGATAGTCGAGGTGGAGGACTGGTTGCTTCCGCGGAAAGCGATTGATAGGAAAACTTTTAGAGTGCCTTTGAAAAGGGTAGCCGATGCTACCCCTGGGAGAGCTTGCGACAGCCCTTGACATGTGCCGGGGAGCCAACCACCTCTTACTTAAGCGGCTTCAGTGTGGAGGCCGGCGGAGATGGGGACATGTGCACTCGGTAAACGAGGCCATAGACAATAACTAGCTCAAGGCCAGCATCGCCCCAACTGACCCGCAATCTGCGGGTCTTTATTTTCGTCTATAGCTGTCGAAGAGTTGGCATGACGTTTAACGCGGTTCGCTAAGAGCGTATTCCGGCTGGCTTAAGCCGCTCAACGAGTGCGGCGCAACGCAGGCGATGAGACTGCGCTTGGAGTGCTTCTATCAGGAGATGAAGCAGCTCGGCGCTTCCAGGTTCATCACCTGACGCCGCGGCAAGAGCTAAGCATAGCTTACGTTGCTCATCCCTTGGACACTACACCGCATCGATCGCACCTGCACTCGCCTTATCCTCTGATGCCGCGCTCGCTATAGATGCGGTCGAACGTCTGTTCGGCCTGCACAAAGCGCCGATGCGCCTCCGCGCGGTGTCGCGGTGGGTGCCGGTCCGGGTGCAAACGTGCCCGGAACGCTCTTCGGGCCGCTTCGATCAGAAATGTCGGGCTACCCTCGTGCAGCCCGATGCGATGGTAGAGTGGGTTCGGGGTTTGCGCCGGCCGGACCGCGGTACGAGCCGCGGCCAGATCGCGCTCCAGCTCAGCTATGCGCTCGCATGCCTCGTCGAGCGCGGTTCCAGCCTCGGTAGCGGCTGCTCGAGCCGCCTGACAGGCTGCACGTAGCTGATCAAGCTCTTGGCTGCCCCCGATGGCACGTGGCGCGTAGCGGATTAGACCACCCCAGCCCAGCACCAAGGCGCCCCATATCGGAAAGGTGGCAAGGACCGCCGCAGCGCCGATGCCGAAGACGAGGCGCAATCCGGCCTCGTCGAGGGCTGTCAGCCTCTGCTCGATTACCATGAGACCGTTGCCGACGAGGGTCCGCATGGCTGATGACCAACGCGGTGTAGGATGGCGAGGCGCGATGATGTCGGTCTCAGGC
Organism: Methylobacterium sp. yr668; assembly: GCF_900116245.1. Taxonomy (NCBI): domain Bacteria; kingdom Pseudomonadati; phylum Pseudomonadota; class Alphaproteobacteria; order Hyphomicrobiales; family Methylobacteriaceae; genus Methylobacterium; species Methylobacterium sp. yr668. The sequence goes on from NZ_FOZY01000026.1 coordinate 14,032, forward strand.
GGCCTCCACGATTTGTCTCAGCGCCTCCTCAATCCCCGCGAGCCGCTTGGCTGCACCTCCACCTCCCGAGCCGGGCAGGTCACGGTCCGGCTCACCGAGGGCATCAGCGAGCGTGTCACCGTAACGATAGCCAGGATGGTGCCCAAGAAGCTCGGCCATACGCCGGTCGTAGACGCCACCTGGAGCTGGTCCCGACACGCGCAGACCGATCGACATCAGGCGCTGCAAGGCAGCGCGCAACACGGGTTTGGCCGGACCCTCATTGTTCTTGCCCGCGATCTGATCGATCTCCCAGCCGCCGTCGGTCATCGGCGCGAGAAGGATCGCTAAGGGGACCGTTGCGCCGGCCTCATCAGCAAAGTCGTAGGCACAGATCAGCTTGAGGCCGATGGCAACCTCGACGAGGTAAGACGCGGCGCAATTCGACATCTCTTCCGCAAACTGCTCAACCTCGGCCGCGCTCGCGAGGACGCGCAAGCCCGCCAACGGCGGCAAGTCCGGGACTGGTAGGCGATCCGCTCGTTCGAGCATCCTGCATCCGAATTGCCGGAGTGGCTCGTCGCGGCCGAGCGACTGCCGCAAGGCGGCCTTGAGGGCAATGTCGTCGGCAGAGGGGACTGAAACTCGCAGCAGTTCCAGAAGGCGATTGGCGGCCAGGATCGTGTCTGGCCCATGCATCCCCTGCAAAACCTCGGGCAGGATCAGCACGGAGTCCAGCTCATCGACAGCCCGAAGATGTAGAGCGCGCAAGCGCCCGACATAACGCAAGGCTTGCGCGGCAAGTCCGTGCCCATCCTGAGTGTAGATTTCAAACAGCCGCCGATAAGCGGTAGGCTCGGCGAAGGGCTCAATGCCAGCACCCTCCGCCCTTGCCTCCTGAACACGGAGCAGTGCGCGCAGATAGCCGCCCGGCAGGGCACTTGGCTGGACGCCATACAAGGCGCCGATGACATCGCGAGCGCGATGTTGTCGCAGCATCTGGCCAACGGCTACGTCACTGGTGGCGAGGCCGAACGGTGCGCAGAGCGCGTCGAGCGCCGGCTGCCCATGCTTCAGGATCTCCGCAGCGGTGGCGAAAGCTGCCTGTCGTCGTAGCGGGCTGGAAACCATGAGGTCGGAGACGAGGCCACGCGCGCCGGCCCGATCGAGCCGCATCAGTGGTTCAAGCGCCCAGCCGATGATCGGCACGGGCTGGCGAAATGTCCCACGACCATTGTCAGAGATGGAGGCATCGAGACGCAGTGGCGTTCCCCATAAAAGGTCGAGAACTCAACCAGGACTGGATCTGGAATGTCGTTCTCGGTTGCCAGTGATAATGTGCCCTACAAAATTGCCAGCAAATTAGGATTTGACCAGCGAAATGTGCGAGCGGTCCGCGTGGTATGGTAAATTTCAACTCGCGGGTTTGTGTCTCGCGCTGGCAGCGAAACTTTTAGCGCCGACCAAGATCCTGCGCACCGCTTCAAAGGAATGGAAGAGTGCGTCGGCTTAGCTTGGGTTGGCTTTTTGAGCGCGGCCGCCGTGCGCCTTGTTCTCGTTTTCTTCTCGGGGAACCGAAGGGGATGGAAAGATCGGAAAGACGGAAAGATTGAGAGTGGTTGTTCACTCGTGATCTCCCTCGCCATACCGGTCCCACGATCTTTCCATCTTTCCGACCTTTCCAGCAGTATGCGCTCCTGGAAGTTGATAGAAACCGCGTTTTGGCTTCTCGATTTCGCCGGCCTTCGACATCTTGTAGAGCATGAGGTCGAGAGCATTGCGGTTGTCCAGCGTGGCCGCGATCATGATCTCCTTAGGCGACATCGGCTCTGACGCATCCCGGAGCACGTCGAGGATAATCTTGCGCTCGTCACTGCGGCGTACGTCAGCAGCTGCGCCCAACATGGTCCATTGTCCAGTCGTCTTGTCGAAGGTGAGCGCGCGCTCGACTTCCTCGATGTCGCGTCCGCGTCCGTACAAGGTGGTTCCTTGACTATTCCGGGCCAGCACCAGCGTCGTGTCGGCTGTACCGGTGAGACCGGTTGAGCCGGACAGGCAATCGAAGGGATCTTCCGCCTCAGCTTTCCGCGTGTGGTGGACCACCACGATTGCGATGCCGAACTCCGCGGCGAGCGCCTGAAGCCCTGCCAACGAGCGCACATCGTAGTCGTAAATGCCCTCGTTGCCTTTCATCGCGGGGCGCACCTTGTTGAGCACGTCTACGATGACTAGGCGCGGATCAGGCCGACTCTCGATCCAGTCGCGGATATCTTCGAGCCCGCCATCGTCCAGGCGCCGGCACTCCAGATCGTAGTGCAATCTTTCGGGCTTTTTTCCGGTGGGAAGGAGCTGCGAAAGACGCTTTTGGAGACGACGCTTGTTGTCCTCCAGAGCGAGATAGAGGACATCACCCTGCTCGACCTCGATGTTGCCGAGCGCGACACCGCCCATGGCGACCGCGATGGCGGTCCCAAGTAGGAACCACGACTTGCCGAGCTTTGGCTTGCCACCGAAGAGGGTGAGCCCCTCGGCGAAGATCATGGGGACGATGTAGCGGATGGGCGGCAACACCTCGTCCATTAGCTCGGCAGCGGTGGCAGATCCGAAGCGGCGGGGCGACGGCTTGGCCGAATGCGGCAGCAACTGCTCAATCTTGTAGGCAGCTTCAGCCATTTGCCAGCCCCTTTGCTATGTCGTTGAGGTCTTGGCCGAGCGCGGTCGCTGTTACGAGAAACACCTCCTTGCCCGCGCGACGCCAGCGCTCACCGCAGGCGTTGGCGGCGCGCTCGCCTCCAGGGTCGTGGTCTACGGCCAGCCATAGGGACTCGATGCCCGGCAGCGGCATGAAGGCGGTGACGCCAGCAGTGTTCAGGAGCGCCCAGACGGGCGTGCCCCCAAACTCGGGGAGACCGCGAAGGGACAAAGTGCTCTCGAGCCCTTCGCCGACACCGATGCAATAGGTCACCTCGGCGCTGGCCGTCAGCATCACAGCACCGCCAGCGAGCGGTCCGAGCGCAAGGCGGTCGCGGCCGTTCACCACTGACTTCTGGCCTTCGAGGGTAATCGCCGTCCGGTGGATTGCTTGTGGCGCGTCGGTGCAGACGTTCCGGACGAGCGCGACCATCGCCGGGGTGCGAGTGCCTGCGAAGGGGCAGGCCGGAGCGTACCGGATCACCTCGTGCGCACCGTCGGGCAGGATGAGGCCACGGCTGGCGAGGTACGCCGCGACAGGCGAGTCAGCGGCAGCCTGAGCCTCACGCCAAATCCGAAGGGCCAAGGCTGAGCGGTCCGAGGTCCTTTCAGGGCCTACTTTGCCAGCCTTGATCGGTTCTGGCCGAGCGATAGGCTTCTGCGCCTTATGCAGATTTTCCAGCCTAAGCCTCTCCCGGACATGGTCGCGGCACGCAGCGAAGTTGTCGCCAGCATGGCTATACAGGAGGAAACCGTCCGGCGCTGAGGCGTCGAACAGGATGCTCAGGGAGCGGTCGTGGCGGCTGTGGTTCGGACCGGGGCAGACGATGCGCCGATTGTACACCTCGCCCCCGAGCGCACGCGCTGCGAAGCGAAGATCAATCACGCGCAGCCCTCCACCACTAAGGCTTGCGATGCAGCGTGCTCGGCGAGTGCGCTGATCATCACGCACTCGCGGTTAAAGGCCGCGGTCAGAGTGCTTGTCAGGACGAAGTGATCTGCGCTATGTTTGGTCCTTGTCCTCTGGTCGGGACCACCTATTGCAGCGCCGTTGCGGGCTCCAACCCCCGCGACGGCGTTTCCTTTTTTGACCTCGGCCGTCAAGGGTTTTTGGTTTGCAAAACCCTCGCTAAGCCATTGATTCTTTGTGGCCGGTTTCGGTCCTGTTTTGCCGAAAAAGCTAATGTTTTCAGTGGTCTGGACCAGACTACGAATCTGGGGGTCAGAGGTTCGAATCCTTTCGGGCGCGCCATTCAAATCAAGTGCTTAGCGGATGCCGGGGCAATGCCCTTCCCGCTGACGACTATCGGACGACCAACCCACGAAGTCTCTGAACTCGCGACGAGAGCGTGTTTGGTCCCGGCTTTTGGTGGAGCGGGTCGAGCCTGAAGTGCTCTGATTCTGCGGCCCAGGCTTTGCTGATGGCCTCGTAGCTCGACCGACAGCACGGTCGAATGCCGCTCCTTCGGTCCAGTACGCTGATCGAGGACGGACGTGCGCGTCTTCCACTTCGCCACGGCTTTCAGGTTGATGCCGTAGCGCTCGGCCAGCGTTCGATCAGGCGCAGCTTCAGCACGACCTGCTCCCCGCTCGTCTTCTGACCGCGCCGCATGTCCGACGCCTTCGGTCCTGGCTGATCCTCTCAATCAGCCCGGTCCAAAGCCAGCCGGTCAGGTCAGATTCGGAGCGACGCGCTTGGTGTGCCGTCCGCGATGAGAACAGGTCGCGGGCGCGAGCCTCGCCGCCCTCACGGATTCATCGGCGCGGCGTCCGAGGCTACGCGTACACGCGAAAGTAATCGACGCGCATATGGGTGAGCTTCTGCGCCTCGGTCAGTTGAGGGGCCGGGACATCCGTCCGCAACGCCAATGTGAGGAGCGGCCAGAAGACGTCGCCGGCTTGTTCCATCTCCGACGCGCGGGTGAGTGTCCAGATATTGAGCTGGTTCGTCTTAGGATTGATGATTGGCTTGCGCTCGAAATAAGGAATGCATTGACCGTCCTGGATCAGCACGCCGTACCGGCAGTACTGTTCGGTCATGTCGACGGGCGTGGGAACGCCGGTGCCTTCGTTGTGCTCGCCGGGCTGCCCCCATTCGTGCAGGTACGCGCCGTAGAGCTTCGGCTCGAAACCCTTATGCTCGACGATATCGACCTCTATGCTCCGTTTGGCATTGGTGATGCCATCCCGGTTGAGAAGCCAGAACGCCGGCCACGTGAGCGGATGCCGCGGAAATCTCATCCGCGCTTCGAGATAGCCTTGGCGCCAGCCGACCGATACGACACCGCTGCGGCTGCCGGTCTGCAAATTTCCGGAAATCCACTGATAGTCGGATGTGTTGTTTCCATAGTAATTCACGACGCTCATCTTGCGTCCGATGTATTTCGCGGAAATCTGGAGGGCCGTGCCGCCCGTGGCCTCCGCATCCGCGACGATCTCGTAGGGTTTGAAGCCTTCCGCCCCGGCAAGGGGAGCGAAGGCGGAACGGCCGTAGAAACCGGACGGCCCTGTCGTGGCCTTCGGTCCGCCATTCCAGATCCGTCCGTTGATCTCCGCGAAGGGCTCATCGAAGACGAGCGTGCGGCCCTGCGTCGGATCCACGGAGGCGTCGATCGCCGCGCTCGAGCGGCTGGTCGGCAGCAGGGACGCGGCCGCGCAGATCGGTAGATCCCGGAAGCACGATTTCAGCAGATCGCGGCGTACCCAGCGAGGTTTCGTCATGGCTCAGGCTCCGAGTTCCGGCGTGGCAAGTGAGAGAGAACTTCGCGGCACGAACCTCCCTTTCGCGGCGACGCCATGATCTGGGACGTGCCGGTGCCCGGCGGCGCGCCGCTGTGGTGAGGCTGACGGCTTTCAGGACCGGTTTCGCTCCCGTGTTTCCGCTCGCAGGATGTCCAGCGCCATGGCGCGGGCCCTGGCCATTCCGTAGCGGTGTCGATACCCGGCCTGCCGCAGACGATCGTTGGGGAACCGCATCCTCCAGAGAGGATTGCGCAAGGGCAGCGTCCGGTTGCGCAGGAAATCGTGGAGCCAGTCGACGAGGGCCGGCATCGGGATGACCCGGAAGCGGGGATCGCGGCTTATCGCGAACGCCCGCCGCATGAAGTCGCCGATCCGCGCATCGCGCGCCTCGTGATCGGAGAGATTGAAGACCTGGACCTCGCCCGCCGGCCAAGCCCCGGTCAGGGACCGCGTCATCGTCCAGATCGCCGCGTCCGTGACGTCCCGGACGTAGACGTGATGGGAGGGCCGATGCGCTGCGAAGAGGCGCTTCGAGAGGCTCCAGTCGCGCAAGCCGATGAGATTATGGAGATCGACGACCACCGTCGGGCGCAGGATCACGTAGGGAAGGGTCGAGGCGATCCGCCTGATGGCCTCTTCGCCGGCGAGCTTCGTTCGACCGTAGGCGCGAACGTAGTCCAGGGCCCAGTATTCGGATTTGACGTCGACGCTGCTGGTGAGAACCGGCGCCGTCTCCGTCATGGTGCGCGCGCGGCCGCTGCCATACACGGAGACGGTGCTCATGTAGCAGAAGGCCCGGACGCCGTCCCGCTCGGCGGCTTCGGCCAGTCGCCGCGTCGCCTCGACATTGATGGCCTCCATCCGATCCTGCTTCCCGAGCTCGGCGGCGAGATGCATGACGGCCGCGCAGCCGTGGACGAGGCCGGCGTAATCCTGATCCGCCGTGAAGTCGAAGGTCCGCCACTCGACCCGACCCGTGCGCGGCTGCGCCTCGGTCAGGGGCTGGGACGTGACGGCCCTGACCGCGTAGCCGCGTTCCTGCAGGTCCTCCACCAGGATGCGGCCGATCCGCCCCGTCGCCCCCGTCACGAGGACGCGGAGATCGCCCGGGACGGGCGGAGACGTTCGGAGGTCGGGGACCACGGTGTCGCGCTGCTCCCGGACCTTCAGCAGGTCGGCGAGGCGGATCGCCAGAGCGACGATCATCTGCGTGGGATTGCAGTGGCCTCCTGTCGGGAACACCGAACTTCCCGTGACGAACAGGCCGTCGATCCCGTGAACCTGGCCGCGCGCATCGACGACGCCCCTGGCGGCATCGTCGGACATGCGGGTGGTGCCGGTCGGGTGGGCGACATCGACGAAGCTGAGCGGGATCGGCGCCTCTTCGCGCACCCAGTCTGCCAGCTCGGGCACGGGCAGGCCCAGGCGGGCGAACTCGGAGACGACGAGCCGCGCCGTCTCGCGCATCGTGCGGCCTTCATCTTCGTGACTGCGCCAGTCGATCAGGGGCAGCCGGCTGCCCAGGTGATCCCGCTGATCGGAGAGCATGACCCGGCTCTCGGGATCCGGCCGCTGCTCGACCATGCATTCGAGGCTCAGCTCGGACAGCTTCCGCGGGAAGCCGTTGCGCGCGATGAAATGGTCCCGGCAGCCGCGCAGGAGCAGCGGCAGGTTCGACGTCAGCGTCAGGATGTCCTTCGCCCGCGGCTTGCCGACCAGAATCCTCCGGATCGCGTCGCCCGGGTCGTCGGGGGCGAGCGTCTCCCCGAGCCAGACCGCGCTGTTCAGGAGCTGACGGCTTCGCTGGACGTCCGGGCTCAGGCGGAGCCCGCCCCGGAACAGCCGATCCTCGATGGTGTAGCGGCCGAACCGCCGCTGCAGCGCGCGCGATCGGTGAGGGTCGAAATGCGCGACCGGCCCGCGCAGGTGATCCATCAGGTAGCGACCCACGCGGTCGAACCTGTTGCCGAGGCCGCCCGGGACCTGATGATCGGAGGCGAGGAGGAGCCGCGCATTCTCGATCCCGCCGGCACACAGGACGACATGGCGGGCCGGCAGCTTGACGATCGCGCCGTCGGGCGCCGCGACTTGGACGCCCTGTACCCTGTCGCCCGTCCCGTTCACGTCGATCGCGACGACGGTCGCGCCGCTGATCAACGTGACGTTCGGGCCCAACTTCTCGTCCAGTTTCCGCCCGAAGCGCGTGTACTCGAACGGATAGGATTCGGCGTCGTCGCGGCTGAACTGCCAGAAGAAGGGCAGGAGCATCCGAGGATCCGGCTCGGACCAGGCCGGCTGCGAACCGAACAGGTCCCAGAAGCGCGCGTCGCTGAAATGGTTGCCGTAGGCGAGCCCGAGATACTTGGCCGTCCGCTCGAGATAAGGATCGAGTGCGTCGCGCTGGAACGGCCACCCACTCTCCGGGACCCAGGCACGCTGCTCGAAGTCGATCGTGTCGAAAGGGGCGCACCGGCCGCCCCACGTGTGCGAGCTACCACCCACGATCCGGTTCCGGACGGCCCACTGGGTCGCGCGCGGCCGGCCGACATTCACGATGGCGTCCAGCGCGTCCGCGCTCTCCATCCGGTCGAGGCCGCCGCTCTCCAGCAGCACGACCCTCAGGCCGCCGCCGGACAGCTCGCGCGCCAAGGTGCTCCCGGCCGGGCCCGTCCCGACAATGCAGACATCGCAAGCCGCATCCAGAAGACCCTCGATTTCACGTGCGGCACGCAGTTGGATCACGGTGGGCGGCTCCCGGGCTCATTCCATCGAGACTACCGTCGCGCACTTATTGCTGAAGCGCGGACGTGGACGATCGACGCGTTGAGGAGGCATGAATATGCTCAGTGTCCACTTGCCATGACGCCGGATCGTCAGTGATTCTTCGGGCACGACGCGGATATGGACCAGCGATAGATCCGTCGACGAGCGGGCGCGACGGTTGCGCGCGGTCGTGAGGACGGCGATCCATGACGCTCCGCGGCGCGGTCCGGACGTTGTCGGCCGGTGGTGCGGCTCTCCCGTGCGACGCGCGCCTATCGCCCCGTACCGGCCGGCCGGCGCATCGCGGCTGCGAACCCTGACGCGCTCGGCGGGCCTCCGCGTCGATGCTGCTTCCGCGGCGCGCGCGACGACTTAGAGCCGTGCCCGATCGCGTTGCAATCGGGCACGGCTCTAGACCTTTGTCTTGACGCGCTCTCTCACGCCGAACCGGTATCCACTTCGGCGGAGAGCGCTCTAGGGTCGAGGTGGAGGATGGGCCGGGCCGCTGCGCGACCGGGGGCTGGCCGAGGTTCAGCATGCCGATTGCCGGATCGCGTCGGCGTGAATGTGCACGATCCTCTCGGCACTGTACTGGTCGATGTGAAGCTTCCTGAATTCCGAAAACGATCTCTCCAGGATTATATTGTCGCAGTAATACTCCATGGATTCTATGAGCGCCTCCTCGTCGTCGGGTGGGATCAGGCGCCCGAGACGTCGGTCGACCAGGATGTCGCTGGGGCCGAATTCGCAGTCGGTGGATATGACGGGCAGTCCGCACCGGAGGGCTTCGCAGATCGCCAGCGACCAGCCCTCCCATCGAGACGTCGCGACGAAGACATCACTCGCGAAGAGCGCCCGTTGCGGGTTGTCCGGGTAGTGGACGAGCCGGACGACCTCGGACAGGCCGAGCGCCTGAATCTGGTCCGCCAGCGCCGCTTTGTCGGATCCGTGGCCGACCAAGTTGAGCCGCACGTTCCTGCGCCGCTCGTACAATCGCGCGAACGCGCGCACCAGAAGGTCCTGACCCTTCTGGAAGGCGTAGCGTCCGACATTCACGAAGGTGATGACGGCGGGGTCGGGCCGGATGTCGGCGTCCGACGCTTCGAAGTGCCTGACCGGGTTGGGAACCCAGTACATTGGCCGTCTGCAGTTGAAATCGGCCTCGAACGCCCGGAGCTGCCGCGGCGACGTGCCGAAAACGGAAGCGATCCGCGGGAGGATGTAATGCTTCAGGAGGAAGAACTTGACCTTCGATTTCAGGCTGGCGGATTCGCGCCGCGGGTTGCCGTGCAGGTGCATCGTGATCCGCTGCGGGATGCCCAACCGGGCGAGCCAGAAGATGACGGTCGGCTCGATCTGCGGGACGATGACCAGATCGTAGCGGCCTCCTTTGCTGACATCCCTGAAGATCCGCAGGAGGTGCAGGCGCGATGTGACCGGCCGGAAGACGCTTCTGTAAGGCCGCGGTTCCGCCGGGTAGTTCGCGTGCTGCGTGACTCGCAGCACGTCGACGGCGAACTCGGTGCCGCACTTCTGCGCGAGTTCCCCGCCGATCGTGTCGACCACTCGCTCGATGCCGGCGAAGACGGAAGACCCCGGCTGTAGATAGAGGATCTGGACCTTCTCACGATCTCCGGCCGCCATCCCAACCAACTCCTTCCGTTCGAAGCTCCGGCGATCCGGGCGCGGGCCCGTCGACGATGCCGGAGTCCGACTCACGCGCGATTGAGGACGGCGCCGATCACGTTCGCGCCGGCACCGATCAGGCCGTTCACCGCGTCCGACAGCTCGTCGACGGTCGTCCGCCCGGCCTCGGCGACGATCACCACGACATCCGCTCGACGGGCCGCGACCCGGGACTCGGCCGAGACGGAGAGCGGCGGCAGGTCGAGGATGACGTAGCCCCCCCGGCGCATCTGGTCGATGACGCTCTGGAAGACCGAGGAGCTGAGGGAGATGCCGGTGCCGACCGCCGTGTACGGCGACCGCGACGGCAGGACCGAGACGCCCCCGAAATCCACGAACTTGGCGAGGGCCAGATGGCTCGGATTGATGATCAGGTCGGCGAGACTCGCGCCGACTCCGGCCTTGGAGTCCGGGGTCAGGAAGAAGGTTCCGGCGCCGTGGATATTCGTGTCGATCAGCCGGGCGGTCCGGCCACCTTCCTGCAGCAGGCGCGCCAAGCTCAGGCCGATCAGGGTCGTGCCGGTGCGCGGGGTGCAGCCGACCAGGGCGATGACACAGTCGGAATCGTGGCCGCGCGCGGAGAGGGCCAGCTGGATCGACGTCCGAAGGTCGCGGACACCCGTGGAGAATTTGACGTTGAGGAACCACGGCGCGTTGACGTTGCGCAGATCCACGGTCTCGCGGCGCCCCTCGGCCGTCTTGCGCAGGACCTCGGGCATCACGGCGAGGCAGGGGATGCCGGCCCTCTGGACGAGATCCTGCGGCGTCCGGATCCGGCGGTCGAAGGCCTGCAGCAGCGCCACGGCCAGGAAGCCGCCGACGAGGCCGATCATCGCGCCGAGGCCGAGGATCAGGGTCTTCCGCGGGGCCGAGGGTTTGAGGGGCTGCAGCGCCGCGCCGATCACCCGCGCGTCGGCATCGGGCGTCGGCGCGTCCGGCAGCGTGCCCTCGGTGACGGCCGCCGCGGCGGACCGCGCCTGGGAGGCGAGGGCATTGACGCGACCCTGGAGGAACTCGGCGCCGTTCTTGGCCGCATCGGCTTTGGCAGCGATGGATTGCAGGAGATAGGCCGAGACGGCCGCGTTCGCGACGCGCCGCGCCAGGTTCGGGTCTCTGGACGTGTACGAGACCTCGACAACGTACGACTGTCCGACCCGCCTGACGGTAAATCGCTCGGCGAAGTTCTCGAACTTCCTCTGCTGCAGGATGGCTGCCGTCGACGGCGGGGCGGTCCGCAGCCCCGACAATTCGGACGCGCCCGGGCCCGGCTCCTTCGGGCTCTCGGCTTCCGGAGGACCGAATTCCGGATTGTTCGCCAGCTGGAGACTGTTGAACACGTTCGCCAGCAGCCGTTCCGAGCGGAGGACCTGGAGCTCACTCTCGGCCCGGCCCACATCGAGGCTCGGCATCAGGGCGCCATCGGAGGAGCCCGAGCCCACCGGGCGCCGCGGCTCGAGCAGCAGCACAGCGGTCGCCGTGTAGAAGGGGGTCGCGGTCACCGTGTAGAGCGCCGCGCAGCCGATGCAGAAGACCACCCAGACGGCCACCGCCAGTTTGTGCCGGCGGGCCGCCTTGAGGGCCGCCGAGATGACGGCCAGCGGGCCGTCCTGCACGCCAATGGAGGTCGTCTCCGGAAAATGGGAGACCGATTGGGACTGGTCCGGCGGGATCCGGTTGGTGTTGTGGATGTTCATCTCACACTTTCCGTCGGATCTTCAGGGCCCGCTCGGGCTCCAGCCGTCCCAGGAGCACGTCCGCGGCGCCGCGCAGATTGCCGCGCAGCCGGCCGCGCCGGTCGATGAACGGCTCGGGGGCCGCGAAGCGCGTCACGTTGCTGAGAACGTTGCGGGTAATCTGGCCGAAGACTTGAGACAGGGTCATCGTGCCCTTGCGCAGCATGTATAGCGGGTTGACAATCTGCGAATAGCCGAGCCGATCGCCGGAGATGCGGCCGCCTTTCACGCCCATATGGACGCCGCGGGCCTCCATGCATTTGACGAGCCGGCCGCCTCGGGCCGCCAGGGCCGCGCCGAAATCGCGGTCCTCGAGCCAGCCGTACAGGACGAGCCGCTCGTCGAAGCGCAGCGTGCCGATGGCCGAGCGACGGAACGCCATGTTGCAGCCGTACGGGCTGAAGGCCTCGATGGGCGCCGCCGGCTCGACCGGAGCCAGCGCGGCGAGCATCCGGTCGACCTCGGTGAAGCGCAGTCCGGGCCCCTTGATGCCGTCCGCGACGACGTCGCCCGTCAGGCCGACGATGTCCGGCTCGTCTTCGAAGCGCTGCGCGGCTGCCGCGAGCCAGCCGGCCTCGGGGACGAAGTCATCGTCGAAGAAGACCACGATATCGATCGCCTCGGGCAGCGCGGCGAGGGCGGCATTTCTCTGAGTGGCGAGGCCGGGACGCCCCGTGATCACCGTCACGCCGGGCCACGCGGCCGCCTCGCCGGCATCGTCCGGGGTGACGCAGGAGATCAGGATGGCGGCGGGCTTCAGGGTCTGCCGATCCAGGATCCGCCGCAGCGTGCCGGTCACCACCTCGGGACGGCCCAGCGTCGCGATGGCGACGGCGATGCTGGGCGGAGATGGCGGTGCTGCGGATCGCGCGGCAGGGCGCGCGGCGGGGCGCGCGGTCGGCCGCACCTTCGGCGCCCGCATGAGATCGAGGTAGCCCTGCGCCGAAGCCTCCCACGAGAAGAGGGCGGCCTGATCGCGACCGCGGCCGATCAGGTCCGATCGCAGGTCCGGGCTCGCGGCCAGGGCGCGGATCTGGTCGAGCCAGCGTTCCGGCCGGTCCGGCGGAGCGAGCAGGGCCGCCGACCCGCAGATCTCCGGCAAACTCGCGCGGTCGGTCGAGACGACGGGGCAGCCGCGTGCCATCGCCTCCAGCGCCGGAAGCCCGAACCCCTCCGTGAGGGAGGGGAAGGCCAGGCACAGGGCGCGCTCCATCAGGTAGGCGAGGTCGTGGTCGGTGACGAAGCCGAGGTGGCGGACATTCTCGCCGCGCCGCAGGTCCTCGGCGGCGTAGATGGTCGCCTGGCCGCCCGCCACCACGAGGTCGAGCCCGAGTTCGCCCAAGGCGGGCGCCAGTTTGAGCAGCAGATCGAGGTTCTTGTGGCGGGCGCGGGACCCGAGGGCCAGCACGAAGGGGCGCTCCAGGCCGTCGGCGTCCCGGTCCAGGGCCGCCGGCGCCCGGACGGCCTGTCGCGGATCCCAGGCGTGCACGTGCTCGTGCCCGTTCGGGAGCACGACGATGTCGGAGGCTCTCACCGAGAGATGGTTGGCGATCTGTCCGGCCGAGAAGCTCGAGACGGTGGCGATCCGCGCGGCACGGCGCGCCAGAAGCGGCTGGAGCGTCCTGTAGAAGGTCCGGAACGACGCGCTGTAGCTCTCCGGCGCGTTGAACACGTTCGCGTCGTGGATGCAGACGACCTGATCGGCCTTCAGCGCGGGGGCGGTGTTGCAGAGGTTGAGCAATCGGCCGGGCCAGGCGCGCGGCAGGACGAATTGCTCCCAGGCATGCCCACCCGCCGGTCCGACGGTGCGGAGCGGCGTGCCTGCGAGACGGGGATCCTCCGCGTCCGGCACGGACAGCAAGGGGGCGCTCTCGCCACGAGCGGTCAGGGCCGCGCTCAGCGCCCGGGTGACGTTCATCGCGTAGCGCTGAACCCCGGTCATCGGCTGGGTGAGGAACCGACCGTTGATTCCGAACGATCCGACTGCCGTCATGCTGTCGCTCTACTCCTGTCGGAGCCCCGATTCGCGGATCGAATACGAGAACAAGAGTGTTCCACCTTTCGCGTGGGCGGCGCGGTCGGACCCGCGATCCCAGGAGCCGGGATCGCGCATGACCCCGCGCGTGCGCAGAATTCGTGTACGTAATAGAGGCAAAAATCCGGGACGCTAATTATTTTATAGGCAGCATTCTGATTCTCGACAGGAAAATCCAAGTTCAGTAGCCGAGGCCCGAACGCTGCATTCGACGACACGGAGAGACCTCAGTTCGCGCCAGAGGCCTGCCGGCGCCACAGGGGCGGCTCCGCGCGCGCCTCGGGCGCGGGCTCGCGGCGGCGGACGAGACGGGACGTGGCCTCCCTTCGAAGGGCGCGACCGGCGTAGACGGCCTCGATCACGGGAAGCAGGAACCGGCCGGCCCGCGGGAAGAAGCGGAGAAGCGCGCCCTCGCGCCAGAGACTGTCGCGGATCTGCTGCGCGGGTCGGGCCGGCCGCGGTGTGGCGTACTGCGCGCTCAGCTCGACGCGTCCGAAATCGCGGGATCTGCCGCCGAGACTCAAGGTCGAGACGGTCCGGTCATCCGGCCAGATGATTGCCTTCTTCAGGGCCGCCCAAGCCCGCGCCGCGTCGTCCGGGATCGCCGCGACGCTCTCGGAGCGAAGATCGTCGATGTGGGCCAGAACGCCGGTGAAGAGGTCCGGCCGCGTCGATGCGATCCGCGCCTCCCAGCCGTCGTCCTGAAGATTGGCCCGCGGCGGCGATCCCGGGACGGCCTGGGCGAAGGTGCGGACGCTCGGCAGGTCCGGTTCCAGGCAGGCCTCGATCAGGTGCCAGAAGCGCAGCACCGACGTGCGCGCGTCCCAGGGCTTGTACCAGTCGCTCTCGACACTCAGGCCGAACGTGCGGCGGAAATGCGGTGTGGCGAGGCGCTTGTAGTTGCAGCGGGCGAGCTGGAGCCCTGACCACGTCCGCTCCGGCAGGCCCTCCTGAAGCATGCGGACCGTGCTGCCGTAGAGCCCGGTATCGACCAGCACGCAGTGGCGCGCCGGGCCGGCGCAGGCCTCGAGATGCGTGCGGAAACGGGCATCCTGTTGGGCGACCGCGGCGTGAAGGCGGGCCACGCCGGGCTGGTTGCCGGACAGCAGCGCGGTGAAAGCCCCCTCCTCGAAGGGCTCATCCCAGGACGCCGGAAGGGCCAGATCGTCGCGTTGCGCCAGCGCCGCCGCGATCTCCGCCATCGACCGGCCGCTGAACTCCCGACCGAGTTCGGAGAGCATGCCGGGGCTCGGCGGATCGAAGGCGGTGCGGGCGGCCACGAGGCGCGAGACCATCAGGGCCGCGCGCGGGAGGTTCTGTGGCAGGCCGGTTCGCTGGAGGAAGCGCTCGTAGACGAGTTGCAGGCGCAGGCCACCCCGGGCGCAGAACAGGAGGACGGTCCTGTCCGGCGCGAGGAAGCGTTCCGCGAGCCAGAGGCGCAGGCAGAACTCGGCGAGGATCGGGCCCAGCACGCGCTGGCCGAACGCGACCGCGTCGTCGCCCGCGTCGTCGCCCGCGGGGCCGCGTGCGGCGTCGGTCGCGCTCACGGCCCGATCCTCCTGGCCCCGCTGCGGGCGGCACCGATCCAGTGCCGGTGCATCACGCGAGCGCGGACGGCATCGAGGCGGCGACGCAGCACCACGTGGCGCGGCCGGAGCAGTTGTGCCGTCCTCAGGCCCGCGGCGGCGGCCATCGTCACGTCCGCCAGCGTGTCATCGCCGAGGTGGAGGATCTCGGCGGGGGGCACTTTCTCGCTCCGGAGAACGACATCGAAGAGCGCCCGTGTCCGCTTGGTCGCGTCGTGGTCGGCACTGGTGTAGATGCGCGCGATGGGATGGTCGGGAGCCAGCGCGTTCAGCAGATGCGCGATCGTCTCGCCGCGGTGGTACGTATCGCTCACCGCGATGATCCTGCCCCCGGCCCGCGCCCGGCCCCTCAGCCACGTCATCAGCCGGGTGTTCGCGCGCAACTGGGCGCGTTCGACCGTGATCTCGGCCCGATACAGGATATCCGCGGCCCGATCATCGAGACCGAGGACGCGCGTCATGGCCGCGAGCATGTCGGCGAAGCGCACGTCGCCCGAGGGATTGGCCAAGTCGAGCGCCCGGTAGGCCGCTCGCTGCACCTCCAGGCGCGCGGCGTAGATCGCGCCCGGACGGCGCACCACGCCGTGCTCCGCCGCGAGCAGCTGCGACGCGACGGCCGCGATCTCGTGGAAGCGGCAGCGCTCGGACCGGTGATCGCGCAGGAGCAGCGTGTCGAAGACGTCGCAGGATACGATACGGGCTGCCGTCTCGGGTAGGTGCATGATGGCTAGATCTCTCCCGATCGATGGCGATCGAACCTGATGCCTGCCCGCCGGGCCGCGTCCGGCGGATCCCTTCTGCAATGACGGTGCCGTGACGGCACCACGCTGCGCGCGATGTCCATCCTCCAACGAGTATAGCAACAATCTGTCCCGTCCGACATCAATGAAGGCGTGCTGCTACGGCCATAAGAATTGACGAGGCGACCGCGCACCCCCCGAAAAGGCGGGTTGATCGGCCCGACCGAGGGGGAATTTCCGGGAAAGGGGGCCTTAGTGGAGCTTGGGGGCGCCCAACAAGACCGCCGTTCGGAGTAGGTCCGGGAGATCAAAGGTACGACCGCCCGCGCTGGGAGGGCGGTCGGCGCCGTCGGCCGCGACGGATCGACCGACAGGCTCGACTTGCCTGGATGTCACCTCGATCTCGCGCCTCATCCGGGGTTCAACACGTTCCTGGAAGCCCGGCCCGGGCCGGAAAGGGATGGACCTCGATCGATTCTCGATCACGGAGAATTGACTATTGTCATCGAGACAACGTGAAATGCTGAGCTCGTCAGCGATAAATCCGGCAATTATACTTGGATTGTGGCTGCGTCTTCATGTATCGATTGTGGATCTCGGCGGGATGCCGTGCTAGCCAACATCCTGTTGAGCGCTCGAGACAGTGAGAGACGGGAGCGCGGAGCGACGAGCGAGAAAGACGTCTGTCGTGGTCAAGGATCCTAAGCTCGCAGTCATTATTACATGCTTCAACTACGAAAGTTTTGTCGATAAAGCGATTCAGAGTGTCGTCGACCAGCACAACGACTCTTGTGAGATCGTCGTGATAGACGATGGATCGACGGATGACTCATGGTCGATTATCCAGCGGTCCGGCGTCGCGGCATTCCGGATTCCGAACGGCGGTCAGAGGGCGGCCTGCCTGTATGGATTGGCCAAGACTTCTGCCCCGTTTCTGCTCTTTCTCGACGCGGACGACGAGCTTCTGCCGGGTGCTCTCGACCGTATTCTCGCGGAACTAGATCCGACTGTCGCCAAACTTCAGTTCTGTCTGAGATGCGTCGACTCGGCGGGGGCGATCCTGGCGGACCCATACCCCGCTCTCGGCGCGTTCCGCGGGCAGGACAGGACTGTCGGCGACATCCTGCGCTCAGGCGTCTACCAGACGCCGCCCACGTCCGGGAATGTCTTCCGCCGCGATGTCTGCGATCTGCTCCATCAATGCGCGTACGACCAAGCTGTCGATGGCGTGATCCTGTTGGCTGCCCCGTTCATGGGCGAGATCGTCAGCCTTTCCGAAAGTCTCGGGCTCTACCGTGTCCATGGCCGCAATGACGCCGGTCTGGGCCGCGTCCCGCAGGCGGCCACCGTCGAGCGGGATCTTCAGCGTTTCCAGTCACGTCTGAGGCATCTGCGCGGTCTTCTTCACGACTGGCGTCCCGGGATCTCCCTCGTCGAGCCAGAGCAGACATACTATTTTCAGTTCCTCGAGTTCTGCATGGCGATCCTCCGGGGTGTCCGGTACGGTGGCAGGCCGTTCCTGGGCCTGATCAGATCTGTCCTGATCGAGCCGCGTTCCCTGAAGTGGAAAATGGCGAATGCGCTCTTCGTAGTCGCGACGTTTCTCGCGCCCGTTCGCTGTGCGCAGGCATTGCTCGCCTTCCGCTTCTCGCCCAAGCGCCGGCCGGTCCGACAGATCCTGCGCGCCACGATCGGTGCGGGGCATTGTTGAAAATCAGTAATGCGCCGGATTTTTCTGTTGCGCCCGGTCGCGCTTTTACACCTAGATGGCTCCGGAATATGTGGCGGCTCTCCTGTTCGGCCAGGGTCGTATCTCCCGCCTAATCAGCGCCGCGGCTTGCATGGAGTCCAGCGCAGGCCGGGGCTCGGATCCGACACGAGCGCTCGTAAGTCATGCGTATTCTCCATCTGCTGAATCACACGCGCCGACTGAACGGCCATGTCCACGCGGCCGTCGATCTCGCGTGCCAACAGGCGCAGGCCGGACACCGGGTCGCGATTGCCAGTCAGGGTGGGGATTTCGATGCGCTGCTCCGGTCCAACGGCGTCGAGTCGATCTTCGCGAGCCACGCGCGCACGCCGGCCCGGATCCTGACGTCGTTCCTCGGATGTGGCGGTGTGCTCCGGCGTTGGCGTCCCGATGTCGTCCACGCCCATATGATGACCAGCGCCGTGCTGGCTTGGCCGACCTGCAAGCTGCTGCGCGTTCCCCTCGTGACGACCGTCCACAATGAGTTCGAGAAGGGTGCCGTCCTCATGGGCCTTGGGACCAGGGTCATCGCTGTGAGCGGCGCGGTCGCCGCGTCGATGCGGAAGCGCGGCATCGCGGCTTCCCGCATCGACGTCGTGCTCAACGGGACCATCGGCTCAGCCCGCATGCGCGGTCGGTCCGAGGAACCGCAGGCTCTGGATCATCCCGCCATCGTCTTCGTCGGAGGCCTGCATCCCCGGAAGGGATTGCCCGATCTGCTGCAGGCCTTCGACAAGGCGTTCCCCCACAATCGCGCCATGCGGCTCTACGTCGTCGGCGGCGGTCCTCACCGGGACGCCTACGAGCAGACCGCGCGCACGCTGGCCTGCGCGGATGCCATTACCTTCGCCGGGCCGCGGGACGATCCGTACCGCTGGATGCTGGGCGCCGACATCTTCGTGCTCCCGTCCCACGCCGATCCGGCACCGCTCGTGCTCTCCGAAGCCCGGGAGGCGGGCTGCGCGATCGTCGGCACCGACGTCGACGGGATTCCCGAGCTGCTCGACGGGGGAAGGGCGGGCATTCTGGTCCCGGCAAACGATCCGGACAAGCTTGCGCAGGCGCTGATCACGCTCACGACCGATCCGAGCGCCCTGGGCGCTTTGAGAGCGAAGAGCCAGATCAACTTGGATCACCTGCGGATCGCACGGGTGGCCGACGAGACCTTGACCGTCTATCGGCGCGCTGCCGGCCTCGCGGGGTGATGCGCGTCCCGGTGCGCGGAACCCGGACACGGCTCCCACAACGCACCGCGGGCGCGGCTCGATCGCAAGCTGACCAAATTAGCTAGATTGATGCCGCCGCCGGATGCTGGTTCAGGACTGCCTTGCAGAGCGTGTCAGGATCGGAATCGCCATGTTGCTCAGATCCGGATCCATGTCGTGACCACGAGGCACGACGTCGTTCCGGGCCGGTGTGGCGCCGGTCAGTCCTCCGTGGGACACGTTCATGCTCGCCTCTAAGACGCTGCGCGGCGCCGGATGGAGTGTCGCCGCGCGGATCTCCGCGCGCGCGATCGATCTCGGCACGCTGCTCGTCCTCGCACGGATCCTGTCGCCCGCCGATTTCGGCCTGACGGCCATCGCCGCGTCCCTGATCTCGATCGTCGAGATGATCCTCGAGATCCCGCTGGTTCAGGCCCTGTTGCGTCTGCAGAAGATCGAGAAGTCGCATCTGGATACTGCATTCACGCTGGGCCTTCTCCGGGGCGGGGTCATCGCCGTCCTGATGATGGCCGCCGCTTGGCCGGTCGCCCACATCTACGACGACGTCCGACTGATCCCCATCACGCTCGCGCTCGCCTCGGCCCCGATCGCGCGAAGCCTCTACAGCCCGGCCATGGTACACCTGTTCCGCAAGATCGACTTCCGTGCGTCGTTTCTCGCGGATTTTTCCGGAAAAGTGGCCGCGGCCCTGATCTCGATCGGGTCTCTCTACTTGGGAGCCGGCTACTGGGCCCTGGTGATCAACCCGGCTGCATCCGCGATCCTGCCGACCATCCTGTCCTACGTGCTGGCGCCTTACCGACCGGGGCTCTCCCTGGCGCGCCTGAGTGCCTTCTCGGCGTTCACAGGTTGGTTCACATCCTCACAGATCCTCGCTGCCTTCAGTTGGCAGTTCGATCGCATGTTCCTCGGTTACCACGTCGACAAGGCCGTACTCGGCCGCTACGGGGTGGCGAGCGATTTCTCCGTCCTCCCGACCCAGAGCGTCATCGGTCCGGCTATGCGGCCGGTCATGGCCGCGTTCGCGACGATGGCCGATGACCGCCTCCGCTTACGAGCCGCCTTCCTGAAGGCGGCTCGACTCACGATGATCATCGCGCTCCCGGCTGGCGTGGGCATCGCACTGACCGCCGACCAGATCGTGAGCGTCATCCTCGGTGCGCAATGGATTTCCGCGGCGCCCTATCTGCGATGGCTGTCGCTGGCCGTCATGTTCACCGCCTATTACCAACCTGTCTCAACGCTCTGCCTCGCGATGGACGAGCCGAACGTGATGCTCAAGATCACGCTCCTCGAGTCGGTGGCGAAGGTCTTGAGCATGACACTGGGATTCTATCTCGGCGGCGTGATGATGATGATCTACGCGCGCCTTGCCGCGGCCCTGTTTCACTTCCTGATCAGCGCGATCTACGCGCGGCGTCTCGTCGGTGCCGGTGTGGCGGGGCAGATCCGTAATCTCTGGCAGATTGGCCTCTCGTGCGCGGCGATGGCGGCCGCCGTCCTCGCGCTGCGGGCCGCCTTGAGCCGCCTGGATATCGGCTCGGCCGGGCTTCTCGCGGCCCTGATCCTCGGCGGCGCGGCGGCTTACGGCGTGAGCATGCTGCTGCTCGGCTTTCGCCTGCGGACCCTGCATCCATGAGGCCGGTCGCGCGAGGGCCAGCGGCGAAGAACGCAGAACTTACAGCCGCCATCGGGCTGATCCACGAGATTGCGGAGGGTATAATTCTGGCCGCGCTCACTTCAACGGCTCGGATGAGCAGCGGCCGCAAGACAGACCTCGGGTCGTTAAATCTTGGCTAACTTGGCGGCGTCTGCTACCTTTCGATGTGGCCCTCGGGATTCTGTGCTACGGATACCGTAGGGCGATCGCAGCGCGCAGACTTATACTCAAGATTTGGCTCTGGTCGGGGAGAATTTGATGCGTCTGCGTCTAGTTGCGGCGGCGTGCGTCCTGCTGTTCGGCAGCCCGCACGCGAATGCGGCCGCCGACGAAGCCGGTCGATATCTGCTCGGCCCTCAGGATCATCTGACGATCCGCGTCTATGATTTGCGTCGCAACACCGGCGAAGCGTACTCGTGGACGGCACTGAACGGTCAGTTCGTCGTTGCAGCGGACGGAACCGTGTCCATGCCACTGATCGGCCAGATCAAGGCGGCGGGCGGCACGCCGATCGATCTCGCGAACGCCATCGGTGTCGCTCTGAAACAGGTCGCCGATCTCGCGGAGAAGCCCGCGGCATCGGTCGAAGTCGCGACCTACCGTCCCTTCTACATCATCGGTGCGGTCCAGCAGCCCGGCAAGTACGAGTATCAACCCGGCCTGACCGTACTACAGGCCGTCAGCACGGCTCAGGGACTGATGCGCGGCACCGACCCCCGCAGTATCCAGCGCGACGCGGTCACAACGCGCGGCGAGTTGCGAAATCTGGCCGCGGAGCGGGTCGCCTTGGCCGCCAAGCTGGCGCGTCTCGAAGCGGAGGTCGGCGGCGCGGAGACGATCGCGTTCGGCGGCGAGCTGAAAGGCACGGTGGACAGGATATACGCGGAGCAGGCCGTCCGCGGTGAGCAACTACTGTTCGACACGCGTCGGAACGCGCTGAAGGCCGAGATCAAGTCGATTGAACAGTCGATCGCCAGCTTTCAAAATGAAATGAGCACGCTCGATAATAAGTCCAAAACGCTGGACCGCCAGATCGAGCTCAGTCGCGGTGAGCTCGGCCTGATCAACGATCTGGTCTCGAAGGGGCTCACGATCGCGCCGCGCAAGCTGGCTGCGGAGCAGAGTCAGGCGTCGTTCGAGAGCAGCCGACTCGACGTGCAGGTCGCCATGCTGCGCGCTCAGCAGAGCCTCACGCGCGCCGAGCGCGACATCATCGACCTCAAGGCCCGGTTCCGCCGCGAAGCTCTGTCGGAGGCAGCGGATGCCCGTCAGAAGCTCGCCTCGATCGACGAGAAGGCGCGGACAGCCGAGCGGCTCGCGGCCGATGCCGAGTCTCAGATGGTCGGCAGCACCGACGACGCGGCAGAAGCCGTGAGCGCGCGCTACGAGATTACCCGGAAGCAGGGGGTGAAGGCGGGCACATGGCTCGCCTCCGAGGAGGCCGTCGTCGAGCCCGGCGACGTCGTGCGGGTGACGCTCGTGCGCCAGCCGGCCGACAAGGCCGGGGAGACGCGGCCGTCCCCGTCGCCGCGGCCCGGATCATCGGGCGCTCCGGTGAGCCGCGGTCCGGCCGCTTCGGATGCGCCACTGCGGCCAACCGAGAGTGCGAATCGCTGAGATGGTCGATGCGTGCGCGTCGCATCGATCCGGGCGGTGACCAGACGACGCGATCGCCCGATCCCGGCCCGGCACGACCGCCGGGGGTGCCGGTGCGTCGCCTGAGTGCCACCGCCGCTCCGCCGTCGATCATGCCTGGATCAGCCTGACATGAGCTTCGAACCAATAGGCGCCATCGCGGTCGTCATCGGCCTGTTCTGTCTGCTGTTCGGCAGGGAATCGGTGGTGATCGCCTTCGTGGTGTTCTGCAATCTCGGCTCGGCCGCGGCACTCCTGCTGGGCGGCGCCAACGTGCAGCCGGCGCATCTCTTCCTCGTGTTCCTGATGATCGCGACACTGTTCCATCGCAACATCTCGACACAGGTCCTGAGTTCGTTCCGCCTACCTGAACCGGGTTTCTGGCTTCTCTGTCTCACTCTCTACGGGGTGGCGAGCAGCTACATCCTGCCGCGGCTCTTCGCGGGGCAGACCTATATCGTGCCGCTGGGAACGTCGTCACACCTGATCACGAGCGACGGCGTCGTTCCCCTGGGACCAGTATCCAGCAATTTCACGCAGCCGATCTATCTCATCGGTGATCTGGTCTGTTTCAGTATCATCACCGCTTTCGGATCCTCGAAGAACGGGATTGAGACGCTCGCGAAGGCGCTCATCCTCTACGCGGCTGCCAACATATGTTTCGGTATCATCGACGTGCTCACGGCGGCAACGGGCACGCAGGAGGCCCTGCAATTCATTCGCAACGCTCAGTACACGTTCCACGACGAGGAGAGTGTCGGCAGTATGCGGCGGATCATCGGGGCTTGGCCGGAGGCGTCGGCCTTCGCGGGAATGACACTGGGAGGTTGCGGGTTCACGGGCATGCTGTGGCTCTGTGGCCGCAAGCCCTTGGTGACGGGACCTCTGGCGTTGATCTCGCTGTTGTTCGTGATCCTGTCGACATCCTCGACTGGCCTGGTCGGCGCCGCGGTGCTGATCCCGATGCTCTACACGATCGCGTTGCTGCGATGCAGCACGCGTCGTCAGGACCGCTTCAGCGCCTGGCTGGTGGTCGCGGGTCCGTTGGTCGCCTGCGTCCTCGTGCTCCTGGCCTTCTCGGTCGGCGGCGTGGCTGAGCGCGTCTACGATTACGTCGATACGCTTGTCCTGAGCAAAGCCGAGACGAGTTCGGGTGTTCAGCGTTCGGCCTGGAACGCCTATGCGTGGCGGAACTTCATCGACTCGAACGGCCTGGGCGTCGGCCTCGGAACCAATCGCACATCGAGCTTTCCGCTCGCGGTGCTGTCGAATGTCGGGATTCCCGGAGCCGTCTTCTACGTGCTTTTCCTGGCGTCGGTGTTCGGATTTCGGCGCGGAGCGCCGCGGACCTACGCGAGCGACATCCGTGCTGCTGGCCGCGTCGCCTGCCTGTCCCTTCTCCCTGGCAGCCTCATCGCGGGCCCGACCGTCGATCAGGGCTTGATATTCTACATCTTCGCCGCCACCGCCTGCGCCTATCCCGCACGTCATCCAGTCGGGCGTATCGGTGTCTCCGCAACTCCGATCGAGCCGGCCGCGGTCGCGATACGGTCGCGGCTCGCCGAACCGGCTCGCCATTCGGCTCAGAACGTATCACTCGGCACGTGAGGGCGGCCCCGGAGGCCGATGGCCGGACCGAGGGCCGGGCGTTGCTGCCGTCCGGCACCGGGAACTGCCGCTCCGTGTTCCGCTCCGGGAGCAAAACCACGGACCGCGCCGTCGCGCCGCGACGGCCGTGCAGGGAGCTCGGAAACGGCCCGGGGGCGCGGGAGACGCTCAAGGTATGCTGGGTGGATCCACTGCCTCGAAGCCATTGATCAAATGGCTCATGGGACATCTGTCGTTTTCGTTGTTGACTTTACCCTGCTGAAGGGCGGCCAATGCTGCCTCTGTCGGCCGCAAGGCGCGGAGCGCCTGTCCGCTCGTTCAGAACGGGGACAGATCCATAGTGCGATCGTCAGGCGATGTTTCGGTCCGCGCGCATAGTGTGTTTGCAAATTCTGCTCAGTTAACGGTAGTCATGACTGGGTTCCGAACTGATCCTATGGTATCGATCCGCAACTTCCGATCTGATTCGAGTGTCGGCGATGATCATCGTGCTCGGCGCGGCCGACCATCATGCTCCGGCATCGTCCTCCATCGCCTGACGCCGTGGCCGATGCAAAGCGAATCATGACCGTTTCTTCAGCCTTCGATTGTCATGGGCACTCGGGAGACGAGATTTTCGATGCGATCGTGTTAGGGGCCGGTATTACAGGCCTCGTATCGGCTTCAATTCTTCACGATCTCGGCTGTCGAAATATTGCCGTCATCGACGAATTCGAAAATATCGGCGGCAATCATATCGACCGATCCATCAATGGATATACATTCGACATCGGAAGTCTAATATTTCAGGACGATTCGCCGCTGCTGAAGTATTTTCCGGAGTTGCTGGAACATTACGTTCCGATCAAGCCGACGTGGGGAAAGCTGACACCCCAGGCTTTCGTCACCTCGTACCCGCTGTCGATCCGGGACGACATCGTCCGGGCCGGTCCATGGGGCATCTTCAGGATCGTGCTATCGGCCGCTTTCTCGCGCGTGGCGCGGCGCAGAATCGGAAATGCGCGGGAGTTTGCTCGCTACTGGATCGGTGATTATCTGCTCAGAAGGTCCGGCCTCGAGAGCTACATGAAGCGGTTCTTCGGCGTTCCGGCCGACTGGGTCGATCTGGAATTCGCCGAGAAGCGGATGCTCTGGATCAAGGAGCACGCCAGCCCGCGCGTCTTGTTGCGCTATGTCCGCCGGCATCGCGCGCCGGGTCCGACCAACAGGCAGTTGGCGCGACCCCGCGAAGGCTTCAATGCCCTCTACGAAGTGGCCGCCCGGACCCTGCGGCAGCGCGGTTCGGTCTTTCATCTGGGCGAGCGGATCGAATCGATCACACGGCGCGGGACGCAATTCGATGTCCGCACCGGTGGCCGCCGTTTGACCGCCCAGCGACTCATCTCGACGATCCCCATTGCGCGGACGTTGGCCCTCTGCGGAGTCCGAGAGGATCCCGGTCTCGCCTCGGTAACGCTGATCAGCCTGTATTTCAGCTTCGACGGGAATCGCGGCTTCGACTGTTCGATCCTCTACAACTTCGCGCATGACGGCGCTTGGAAGCGGCTCACGATGTATTCCGATTTCTACGGTCGGGTGGAGGGGCGCGAGTATTTTGGAGTCGAGGTCATCGCTGGCCACGCGAACGATTCCGTGACGATCGCCGAGCAGGATTTTCGGGCACATGTCGCCAAGAACGGGCTCTTCGCCGGTGATCTGGTTTGTGAGGGCAGCCAAGTGGTGCCCTGTGCCTATCCCATCTACACCGGGCAGGCCCATCAGCGGGTGTCGCGCGCGCTCGCCCAACTCGCCGACTTCGGGATCGAGTCGTTCGGACGACAGGGCGGTTTCGACTACCAGCCGACGGCCCGTGTTTCGACGCTCAACGCGGCGGCTCACCTGATGCCGACAAGAACATCGGACGCTTAGTCGAGTCGATTCGGCCGGCGGGCGCCGCGCGCCGCCCTCTGAGACCGGGGCCTCCCCCGCCTCGGTCGTGACCTCGGCGGTTCGGCGAGGAGGCCGGGGCCGCCGACGCGGGGCCGTCTCACTGGACCAGATAGGCGCGGCCCGGCTCACGCGGAGGACGAGGGGCCGCCAAGCGCTCGCGCGCGAGGACCCCGTCGACGAAACGGCTGATCTCGTCCGCGAAGCGGCCGACACCGAAGTCGGCTGCGCGCCGGACGAGGCGCTCTGGCTCCACCCCGATCGCCCGACAGCGCTGGACGGCATCGATCAGCGCGTCGACGGACTGCTCGTGGAAGAAGGTGCCGGTCACGCCGTCGATGACCGTCTCGGTGACACCACCCTTGCCGAACGCGACGACCGGCCGTCCGCTCGCCATGGCCTCGACCGGGACGATGCCGAAATCCTCTTCTCCGGGGAAGATCAGGGCTTGGCACCGTGCGTAGTGGTGTTTCAGGACCTCGAAGGGCTGCGGACCGAGGATCTTGATGTGCGGACCGGCCATGCTGCGCAGTTCACGCAGCATCTCGCCGCCGCCGATCACCACGAGGGGCTGCCCCAACCGGTTGAAGGCCTGGATCGCCAGTTCCGGCCGCTTGTAGCGGACCATTTCGCCGACCATCAGATGGTAGTCACCGCGCTGGCCATCCGGAGCGATCTCGAAGGCCGCCGTGTCCACGGGCGGATGGATGACCTTGGCTTGGCGTCGATAGTAGGTCTCGATGCGTCGCGCGACCGTGTCCGAGTTGGCGATGAACTCGTGGACCCGGCCCGCCGAGACCGCGTCCCAGTTGCGCACGTAATGGGCCACCGGCGGCATCAGCAGGCGCGTGAGCAGCCCCGTCCGCTCGCGATAATCGTGGTACATGTTCCAGACGTACCGCATCGGTGAGTGACAGTAACAGATATGAAGCGCGTCGGATGGCGGGATGATCCCCTTCGCCGGACCCGATTCGCTGCTGATGATCAGATCGTATCCCCGCAGATCGAGCTGCTCGAGGGCCATCGGCATCAGGGGCAGATAGGATTTGTATCGGCTGGTCGCGAACGGCAATCGGCCGATGAACGAGGTCCTGACCCGGTGCGCCCTGATGGTCGGCGACATGGATTGCGGGGCGTAGGCGTGCGTGAAGATGTCGGCTTCCGGATAGAGGTCGCAGAGCGCCTCGACGACCTTCTCGCCGCCGCGCATCCCGATGAGCCAGTAATGGACGATCGCGACTCTCATCGCTCGGAACCTGCTTCCCCGATCGCCGCGCAGCTCTCACCGAGTCGCCCGGTGGATGTCCGATCGGTCGCTGGCAGGCAGCTGCTCCACAGGCAAGGGACCATGATTGCGCTATTCTCAGTCTTGATCGGAAACGTGCGCCTTCGGCTGGACCTGTGTGGTTCGAGCCTCGGGAGCCGCGGGGATTGATGACTTTCAGACGGGATCGACGGGTCTCACGCCATCCGCTGCGGATGGACGTTGCAGGCAGGCCTGGCCGACTTGGCGGGTATGCTCCGGGGCCGCATCAGGCTCTGCGCTCCCACCAGTCGGCCGAACAGGCGCAGACCACCCGGCGTGCCGCGCCACCCGGCACTCTGTTCTCTCTCGGCGCATGCATCATGAGTGGCCCCAATCCGTACTGGCTCCGGCATTGTGGCCGCTCCTGCACGTTGGATGCCGCTTAGCCATCCGCAGGATACTGAGTTCGCCCATCCGGGTCACGCTGCGGAACCCGCCGCCATAGGGATTAGTCCCGCGGCATCGCAATAGGGCCGCGCACGCACGGTCCGTCGCGGCGCGGCGGCCGATGCCACCGATCCGGCACGCGTCTCATCCCGCGACCGCGCCTGAGGTACTGTATCGGAAGTCCATCCCTAGAGCGCGCCCCGCACCTTGTCATGATTGCCCTCGGCGCGAAATTGATTTCGTCGCGCCATTCAGCAACATCCCGGCGATCGCCGCCGCAGCGACCTCCCGGAATGCCTGCGGCGGGACGTCCGGACATTGCACCGCGATCCCATGCGCGAGCGTCCCGGTCCGGACGGGTGGCCCGCGCGCGCGGGAGAAGCACAGAGCTGCAAGTGGCTCAGCTCTCGACCATCAACCGTGGGAACGCGCGGCATTCCTCGGGCCGGACGAACGCAGTGCACAATGATGGGTGAGCATCCGGCCAAGGTCGGTGTCTCGTGACATTGCTTGGATTGCGGCATCGAGGCGGATTCGTGGCCGGGTCGAGAGGCAGAGGCCCGGTGCCACTGTGCTTCATCCTGCGGGATCGAAATCTATTCTTGCATTTTTGGGCGGAAAATATACTGGCATTTAGGGTACGGTTAAGCTTGAAACAGGCGCGATGATTTGATATCCCGTCGTTAACAATTGATTAACCGTTGCTGCGCCTGGCGGCCACCTGCCGTCACGAGGAGCCAGAACATGCTGCGCGACGTCGGCCCACCGCTTCAGCCTGCCTTGCGTGCGCCGCAGTACGGTGTCGAGCTGGCGGACCAAGTGGGCGATGCCGCGGAGGCTGTCGCGGAGGCCGTTCTGCCAACGGCGCCGTTCGTGGCGCGCGGTCTGCGGTTGGGTTGGGCGGCCAAGCGCGGGCTCGACATCACGGTGGCGGCCACGGCCCTCTTCCTCTTGCTGCCGTTGCTGATCCTGATCGCCGCTCTCGTGTATGCCGGTGATCGCAAGGCGCCGATCTTCCGCCACATGCGGGTGGGCCGGGACGGTCGCCGCTTCGGGTGCCTGAAGTTCCGCTCCATGGTGACGAATGGCGACGCTGTTCTGGCGGCCCATCTGGCCGCCAATCCTCTGGCCCGGGCCGAGTGGGCGGCGACGCACAAGCTCAGCGACGACCCGCGCGTCACCGCCGTCGGCTACGTGCTGCGCAAGACCTCGCTCGACGAGCTGCCGCAGCTCTGGAATGTGCTGCGCGGCGAGATGAGCTTGGTCGGTCCGCGCCCGATCGTGCCGGCCGAAGTCGCCCGCTACGGGCGGGCATTCCCCACCTGTTTCGCCGTGCCGCCGGGCGTGACGGGGCTGTGGCAGGTCTCGGGCCGCTCCGACACGACCTATGCCGAGCGCGTCGCGCTGGATCTGGACTATGCCACCCGGTGGACCTTGCACCGGGATCTCGCCATCATGCTGCGCACGGTTCCCGCGGTTCTGGCGCAGCGCGGGAGCCGATGAGGCGCGGGTGGTCCCCGAGCCGCCCCGCGCCGGGGCACGGCGTGCTCTGGCCCTGCGCGACGGCGCAGCACGAACCGCGCTCCCAGATCCGGTTCGGGGCAGCACTTTGCTGGTCCGACAGATGAGGGCCGGATCGGATTGTGGCGGGTTCCAGCGATGACCGAACGAGACCCGTACCGGCACGAGGATCCGATCTGGTACGATCGGATCGAGGCCGATGAGCCGCCTGGCGTGATCCTCGATCTGCTGGCGCACGTGTTCGTGCCGATCGTGGCGGCTCTCGGTGCGGTGCGAGCGCTCTACTGGCTACCGACTCGACTGTGGTGCCGGGCCGCGCGCTCGATCCTGCGCGATCGGACCACCGCTGCGAAGCGGCTCTGAGTCGAGCGCAGCATCGTCACAGTGAAGCGTTCGCCGGGCTCGAGCGGCCTGTCGTGATACGTCATCCGCCGACGGACCCGCGACGCGGCCTCCAGCCGTCCGAGCTCCGGTGAGCGTGATGCCACGCTGAACGCGCATCTGAGCGTCCGTTCACCGCCCACCTCTCGGGCACGCAGGCTGGTTATGTCCGGAGCATACCGAACTCGGAGCCGCGGCGCCGGTTGTGGGAGCTTCATCAGGTCGAGATTGACAATATTAACGCTATGAAGTAGCGCTATTGACCATTCTGAAAATTGACAGACGTGATGGATCCCGAACGGGATCAGATGTCATTTGCCCATATCGAGTGGCGAGTGCTTGTATGAGGTTCTCGGAGGCAGGGGCTGCCATTCGGCGCTGGCACTTTGGCTGGCCGCCGCGCACGCGCAGGATGACCGCCAGCGAGCGCTCCCTCTCGGTCGGTGCCTGCCAAACGTGCGGGGCAAAGGTGGAGATCTCCAACGCATACTGCGTTCCCTGCGCCACAGAATACGCCGACTGCGATGTCGCATATTTTGATCGATGGTTGCTGGTCTTTATCTGGGTTGCTGCAGGTGTAACGCTGTTCGGCGTAGTCTATTTTATGTTGAGATTCTTCGGTGTTGTATCATAGAGATGTTGACGATCCTTCGTCGCTCGGCTTTCGCGTCATCGCCGACGTCGGATTGTGGAGCGGTCGGAAGGCTCACCGATCGGAGCGGAACGGCGCAAGCGGCATTCTCAGGATTCGGTGCGCGATGCCGCGCCATCGATTCCAGGTCTGGGACGTATAGGTCCCTGGTCAGGAAAGGTGGCACGTTCCTGGTATCGGATGGCGATCGCGTCGATGCGCCGGCTGTCAGGTTCGTGCACGCTCCTGTCCCGGACCCAGGGCCCTGGCTCGGCGACCACGGGTGGGCCGGCGCTCGAGCGTTGGTATACGGTCCGTCCAGCTCGATATCCCGGTGGATGAGAGATCTGAGTACCTCTATCGGGTGATGGACGCTGGCCATTGCTCGGTAGAATGGCTGTGGGACCCGCTGTTCGGGGCGCGATCACGGCTGACGATACAATCGAGCTGGGTCTGAACAGGTTGCGGGTGAGGGTGAGGGCAGGATGCGCGGCTTGGTTTCGACTGCGACGCTCTCCGGAGTGCTGGCACTTGTCTTCAGCATGCCCGCATCGGCGGCCTCCGATATCACGGTCGCTGCCATTGCCACCGGTCGGCTCTATGTTGTCGGGACGACCGATCGCCCGCACACGGCCGTGATTTTGGACAACCGGTTCAAAACGGAGTCCGACGAGAACAGGAAGTTTCAGTACGAGTTGGTGTACCATCCCGCCAATTGTGTGGTTTCCGCCGCAATCGATGGGACGATACATGAAGCGGTTGTCAGCAATTGTGGGCAGCAGGTGGTGCCCGGAACTTGGCTGGACCCGAAGCCCGCGATGACGAGGCCGACTCCTCTGGAACGGGTGCTCTCACCGACGGTCGAGGTGCCCTCCACCGTCTTCTGCCCCTCGGTTCAGACAGAGCGCTCGCAGGATCCGGCACGCATCGAGCTTGCTGACCGCACGCCACCGGTCTTCACCGTCGTGACGGGGATGAATTTCTCGCCGCGCTACTGACGCTTGGCCGCAGGTGTGAAGAAGGCGGAGAGGATGGGTGCGGCGCATCGTCGGGATCCTCCCCGGAAGGAGTCCGCGAACGGACTTCTGCGCGGCGTCGGCTGACGGAGCGCACGGCGAAAGCGATGGCCGCTTCGCCGGCTTGGGGGCCGTAGTCGGGACCGGCGTGGCGGGTGAGAACGCACCGAGGCGTGCCGGTCGATACAGAGAACTCGCCGTTCACTCTCGAGCCGCGTCGAAGAGCGATGTCAGCATCCTGAGCATACGCTCTTCGCGGCGCCGCGGCCGCCCTTCAGGAGCGCCGCCATCGCCGCTTCGCGATTGTACTCCGACATGATCCTCTTGGTGGCGAGATCCTTATCGAAGCCGGGAATGTTGTCTTTCTGTGTGGCCGAGGCTTCTCCGACGCCGGCACCGTTCGACATGCGGGACAGGCCGGAATAGATCGGCGGCTTCGTCAGATTCTCCGAACGGAGACTCTTCCAGCTCATGCGGTTGCGCATCGAGGAATCGAGAACCGCCAGAGGGTTCACACCGTTCTGGCCGATCTGCGCGTCCGTGAGCTTCAGAGTGCCGGGAATGACGACGGGGAGCGGATCGATATCGCGCTCAGCACGCGGTGCCGCGGCGCCCACGAGCGGGCCCGTCGACGCGGTTGCCGCAGGCATCGCGGTCGGGGGCGGCAAGGCGCTGTAGGCAGTCGGCATCAGCGGCGCGTGGGAGCACGCGCCTAGAGTGAGCACCGCCACGAGCGTTCCGATTCGTCTGAAAGCCATGGTCGCCCTCGCGCTGCGCCGGGCCATTCTAGCCAAGCTTGCACATGACATACCAGTGTTGGGCGGGGTGAGTCCAACCCCTATAAACTGGCTACAGCAATCTCCGAAGTACGCAATGACCAAAAGTAGTATAGGGGCTCAGTGGCCATTCTTGCCGACGGATCCCGGCGATGGGCTCCGTCTCGCGACAAGTGACTTTCGGCCCTGATATGAACAGCTCCGATTTCCGTGCATCTAAGACAAATCGAATTTCGATGATGTATCTAACGCAGTAGATTTGTCGATTGAAGCGCACAGCTACGCTCTCGGTTGTCCATGTCCTTCATGCGAAGTTGGTTGCGGTGTTCGGGTCGGAAGGTGTCCGTGCCCGCGAGAGCGGGGTCGCGGGTCTCTGGGCAGTTAAAGATAGCCCCGATAGATCGTCCTCGCCGTCGAAGAGGCTGCGCCTACTGGCCCAGTTGGGCACGAGATCGCCACAGTTCGGCCGAGCACGTTCGATCTGTGAGCATTCATGACGCTGCCTGCAGGTAGGACGCCACGCGACACGCAGGTTGGGGGCGGCCCGGGCGGTGCGGGGCAAGCCGACGACGTCAATTGACCGAGTCGGCCGCCGCGCGAGCGCGCGGCGGGCAGGCAGCGGCCGCGCAGATCCGCACCGCGCTCCGTCGGTCACCGTCCCCGGAACGCGGCGTCCAGCGCGTGCGAGACACGCGCCAGGATCCCGGCGCGGGCGGCGGCGTCGGAGCCGATATGCGGGTCGCGCTGCACACACGGGTCCGCGTAGGTGAACGGCGTGGCGTCCGGGCCCGCCACGAGGGCGCCGTCCGCCGCCTCGCTTATCGCGCAGGCGCGGACGGTCTGCGCGCCCCGGGCGACCACGGGCTGGGGCGGCCCGGCCGGGTTGTCGAAGACGTGCTGCGCTCCGGGAAAGACGGTCAGGTCGACATCGGCGCCGGCCGCCCTCAGCCGCTCCGCGTAGGCCGCGCAGGTGGCGGCGGGATTGTAGTCGTCGCTGCCGCCACCGAAGATCCGGATCGGCCGATCCGCCACGGCCGTGTCGTCCCGGAAGCGGATGGAGCAGTCCGGGTAGACCGGCAGGTAGAGGGCGGGGATCACGCCGGAGCGGTTCCAGGCGGCGTCGAAGCGCTTGAGGCTGGCGTAGAGCGCCGCCTGCCCGCCGCGCGAGAAGCCCATTACGGCGATCCGCGCCGGGTCGACCCGCGGATGCTTCGCCAGCACGCCCAGCGCCCGGTAGATGTCGAGGATCAGGTTCGTGCGCGCCAGGAGGCTCTGGTCGGTGTTGACGCTGGTCAGGCCGCGCCCGGTGAAGCCGTCGATCGCGAAGGTCGAGATCCCGCGCGCCGCCAGCGCCCGCTGCCAGAACTCGATGTTGCCGCCCAGGCCCCCGGAGCCGTGCATCAGGATCACGGTCGGCAGGCGCTCGGTCCCCGCCTTGGCGATGCGCAGGATCCCCGCGACCGTGACCGGCTTCGCTCCCTCGGACGTGCCGGTGAGGAACTGCCGGTCGGTCAGCGTCAGGCTCTCGAACGGGTGAACCTCCACGCGGGCGGCGTAGCTGCCGAGATCGGCGACGCCGTCCGCTGCGGGCCCGGCGGAGGCCGCCGGCGTGATGCCGGCCAGCAGACAGGCCGCCAGGAACAGGATCGATCGCCGCATCGGAACGCTCCGCCACCGGGCGGCAGCCTAGCAGCGGCGCGGGCGGCCTGTCGCCGCGGGAGGGACCGGAACCGGTTTCCTCTCGCTGCCCGATGTCAGGCCCCGGGGGCGAGGGCTACGCGGCCGCGCGGTCGGCCAGGTAGGCGCGCCAGCCGCCGAAGCGCGTGATGTCGGCCGCCCCGTCGAGGCCGGCTTGCTCGACCAGGAAGCCCTTGGGCGCCGTGCCGTCGGCGAGCCGCAGCGTGCCGATGCCGAGCGGTGCCGGGATGGCGCCGACGAAGCGTCCGAACGCGGCGGGCGGCAGGGCCCACACCTCGGTCTCGATGGGGGCGCCGTCCCCGGCCGCCACCCGGAGCAGCCCCGGGCGCTGCGGCGGGCCGCCCGGCAGGGCGTAGAGGCGATAGTCCCGGGCTGTCGGCACGGCGCGCAGGAAGCGCCCGCCGCAGCCGGCCAGCTCGCGGTTCAGCGGAAGCCCCGAGAGATGCGCCCCGACGACCGCCAGCTCGATCGCGTCCGGTCCGGCCGCGGCCGGCCCCGGCTCCACGACCGGCACCGGCATCGTGCCCGCGCCGATCCGCGGCGCCGAGGCCGCGTGCAGGCGTGCCCCGAGGGCGGCGAGGAGCCCGTCCGAGCCGCGCGGCGCCAGCAGGGTGATCCCGGCGGGGAAGCCGTCGGCGCGGGGCCGGCCCGGCACCGCCAGGGCGCACCAGTCCAGCAGGTTGACGAAGTTGGTGTAGGTGCCGAGCTCGCTGTTCGGCCCGATCGGGTCGGCCGCGACCGCCGCGCAGGTCTGCGGGCGGGGGTAGGTCGGCACGGCGAGGACGTCGATCCGGTCCCAGACCGCGTCCGCCGCCCGGCGCAGCGCCGCGAGGCGGTAGAGGCCCGCGAAGGCGTCGGCCGCGCTGTGGCGCTCGGCGGAGGCGATGACCGCCCGCGTCGTCGGGTGGAGGATGTCGGGGCGCGTCTCCATCACCGGGCGGATCGCCGCGTAGCGCTCGGCGACCCACGGACCGTCGTAGAGCAGGGCCGCGACGGCGAACATCGGCGCGAGATCGACCGGCGCCGCCGCCCCGGCGAGGGCTTCGAGATCGGCGACCGTCGCCGCGAAGGCCGCCTCCGAGAGCCCATCGCCGCCGAAGCGGAGGCTCGCCGCGTCCGGGAGCCCGAGGCGCAGGCCCGGCGGGAGGGCGGCGGGGGCGGCCGGCACCGGTAGGGCCCGCGACCAGGGATCGGCGGCATCCGGACCCAGCATGACTCGGAAGGCCGCGTCGGCGTCGGCCACGGTGCCGGCGAAGACCGAGAGCGTGTCGAGGGTCCGGCAGGCCGGCAGCATCCCGCGGCTGGAGATCGCCCCGAGGGAGGGCTTCAGCCCGACGACGTTGTTGAGCGCCGCCGGCACCCGGCCCGACCCCGCCGTGTCGGTGCCGAGCGCGAAGGCGACGATCCCATGAGCCACCGCCACGGCCGAGCCGCTGCTGGACCCGCCGGGCACGTAGGCCGGATCGATCGCGTTGCGCGGGGCCGGGTAGGGGGTGCGCAGGCCGACGAGCCCGGTGGCGAACTGGTCGAGGTTGGTCTTGCCGATCAGGATCGCGCCGGCCGCGAGGAGCCGCGCCACCGCGGGCGCGGTCTCGGCGGAGGTGTGGGCGAAGTCCGGGCAGGCGGCAGTGGTCGGCAGCCCGGCGACGTCGATGTTGTCCTTGACGGCGAAGGGCACGCCCCAGAGCGGCATCGCCGCGGGGTCGAAGGGCGGGAGCGCCGCCGCGGCTTCGCGAGCATCCGCCTCCGGGACGAGCGCGAGGAAGATGCCGGGATCGTCCACCGCGGCGAGCCGCCGGTAGGCCTCGGCCACGACGGCGCGCGGGTCGAGGCCTTCGGCGTAGGCCGCGTGCAGGAGCGGGATGGTCGGGAAGGGGGGCACGGTCATTCCTCGCAGCGAGGCTCAGGATTCGTCGCCGGTGGCGCGGTACCAGTCGAGGATCTCGCCCCCCTGCATGAACACAGCGTCGTCGCGGGCGAGGACGGCGTCGAGCAGCCGCTCCAGCAGGCCGATCCGGTGCGGCACGCCGGTGATGTAGGGGTGGATCGCGAAGCCCATCACCTTGGCGCCGCCGAGGGGGCCGGAGCCGGCGGCCTCGGCGGCGAGCCGGTCGAGATGGGCGAGCGCCCGCTCCACGAACTCGTCGGCCCGGTGGTGCTGGATGGCCAGAAGCGGGATGTCGTTGAGCTCGACGGAGTAGGGGAGGGCGACGAGGTCGCCCGTGCGCGTCGCCACCCGGCAGGGGCGGTCGTCGGCCACGAAGTCGCCGACGTACTCGAGGCCGGCCGCGTGCAGGTGGTCGGGCGTGTCCAGGGTCTCGGTGAGGCCCGGCCCGAGCCAGCCGCGCGGCGGGCGCCCCGTGGTCGCGGTGATCGCCGCGACGGTGCGGGCGATCATCGCCGGCTGGTCCGAGACCCTGTGGGTCGGGACCTGGTGAAAGCCGTGGGCCATGAACTCCCAGCCGGCCGCGTGGGCGGCCCCGGCCACGCGGGGATAGGCCGTGCAGACCGAGCCGTTGATCGACAGCGTCGGGCGGATTCCGCGGCTGGCGAAGGCCTCGAGGAAGCGCCAGAAGCCGGCCCGCATCCCGTACTCGTGCCACGCCCAGTTGGGGATATCCGGGAGCAGGCTCGCGGCGGTCGGCGGCACCAGGATCTGGCGCGGCATCGGGTTGTCGATCAGCCAGTGCTCGACGTTGACCACCGGCCAGACCGCCACGTGCTTGCCGCCCGGCAAGGTGAGGCGCGGCCGGTCCACGGCGGCGCGGTAGACGAGGCGATTCTCGGGCCGGCGGGGATCGTCGGGCGCGGTGTCCATCAGGCGGCGGCCCGCGGGGCGTGGTGGCTGTGGAGCTGGGCCGCGAGAATCCGGCGCAGGTCGTTGAAGGCCGGGCTCGACACGTCGCGCCGCCGCGGCAGCTCGACCGGGTGGATCGCCTCGATCCGGCCGGGGCCGGGCGACATCATCACGATGCGGTCCGCGAGGAAGATCGCCTCCTCGATGGCGTGGGTGACGAACAGGATCGTCAGCCCCGTCCGCGACCACAGGTCGAGCAGCTCGTCCTGCAGTCGCTCGCGGGTCATGGCGTCGAGCGCCCCGAAGGGCTCATCCATCAGCACCACCTCGGCCTCGTTGGCGAGCACCCGGGCGATGGCGACCCGCTGCTTCATCCCGCCCGAGAGCTGGTGCGGGTAAGCGTCGGCGAAGGCCTGGAGGCCGACCAGGGCGATGTAGCGCTCGGCGGTGTCGCGCACCTCGGCGGCGGGCCGCCCGCGGGCCTTCGGGCCGAAGCCGATATTGTCCCGCACCGTGAGCCACGGGAACAGGCCGTAATCCTGGAAGACCATGCCGCGGCTCGGCCCCGGCCCGGCGATCGGCTTGCCCCACATCAGGGCCTGCCCGGCGGTCGGGGCCTCGAACCCGGCGGCGACCCGCAGCAGCGTCGACTTCCCGCAGCCCGAGGCGCCGAGCAGGCAGACGAACTCGCCACGGGACACCGTGAGGTTCGCCTCGCGCAGGGCCTCGGTCCGGCGGCCGCCCGCCGCGTAGGTCTTGGAGACCGCCCGCATGTCGAGGATCGGGATCGTCGGATCAGCCATGATTGGGGCTCCAGGCGAGCAGCCGGCGGCCGAGCTGCATGACCAGCCAGTCGGAGACGAAGCCCGCGACCCCGATCACCGCCATGCCGCAGATCACGATCTCGGTGCGCGAGAGCTGGCGCGCCTCCATGATGATCGCCCCGAGGCCGGTCTGGACGCCGGTCATCTCGCCGACCACGATCACCACCCAGGCGAAGCCCAGCCCCAGCCGCAGGCCGGTGAAGATCGACGGCAGCGCCGCCGGCAGCACCACGCGGACGAACTGCGCCGGCCCGGTGCAGCCCAGCATAGCGGCTGCCTCGAACAGCCGCGGCTCAACGGAGCGGACCCCGAACACGGTGTTGACCAGGATCGGGTAGAACGCCCCGAGGAACACGAGGAAGAAGGCCGAGCGTGGCCCGAGGCCGAACAGGATCATCGCCAAGGGCAGCCACGCGGTGACCGGAACCGGCCGCAGCACCTGCAGGACGGGATCGAGCAGCGCCCGGATCAGGGGCACGCGGCCGATCAGCAGGCCGAGCGGCAGGGCGGCGGCGGCCGCCAGCGCGAAGCCGCCGTAGACCCGGCTCAGCGACGCCGCG
Organism: Methylobacterium sp. yr668; assembly: GCF_900116245.1. Taxonomy (NCBI): domain Bacteria; kingdom Pseudomonadati; phylum Pseudomonadota; class Alphaproteobacteria; order Hyphomicrobiales; family Methylobacteriaceae; genus Methylobacterium; species Methylobacterium sp. yr668. Next base: position 51,689 of record NZ_FOZY01000026.1, read on the forward strand.
AGATGGGTCCAGAGCGTGCCGCTGAACGCGTCGTCGTTGACGCCGCCGACCGCGAGATCTCGCATCTCGGCCCAGACCTCCGCGGGGGGCGGGATCAGGCTGTAGGGCCGGCCCGCGGTGGTGACCTGCCAGACCGCGACGAGCGCGGCCGGCACCACGCAGGCGAGCGCCAGCCGGCGCAGGTGGGCGAGCCCGGGCCCGGATCCGGCCCGGCGGGAGGGCGCCGGCGTCACCGCCGCCGGCAGGGCGCCGGCCTCGATCCCGGTGCTCACGCCCGCCCCAGCGCGTCGACGAAGCGGGTATCGATGAAGCCGGGCTCCGGCAGCCGCTTGATCTGCTTGAGCGCGAGCATGTGCTGCGCGTAGGCATCGGCCTGCCGGATCTCGTTCGGCCCGAGGCGCCAGGTCAGCTCGACGTTCGGGGCCGAGAGCTCGAGCGCCTCGCGCTTCTGGCCGAGCTTCGCTACCGCCATGGCGATCATCGCGTCGCGGTCGCTGGCCGCGAAGTCCGTCGCCTTGCGGTGGATCTCCAGCATGGTCCGGACGAGGTCCGGCCGCTCGGCCAGCGTGTCGCGGTGGGCGCCGAACACCATGTTCAGCGCGCCCATCTCGGTGCCGTAGGGGTACTCGACGAGCTGGCCGACGCCCGAGGCGAGGCTGACGCCCGGGCCCGGCTCGGCGCCGACATAGGCGTCGACGTCGCCGCGGGCGAGCGCGATGTGCATCTCCGAGAAGGAGACGCGCACGGGGGTGATGTCCTTCACCGAGAGGCCCTCCATGCGCATCCGCTCCAGGACGAAGACCTCCTGGGTGCTGCCGGGCCAGATCGCGACGCGCTTGCCGCGCAGGTCTTTGATGGCGTGGATGTCGGAGCCCTTCTTGGCGATCACCGCCATCCCGCGGTTGCAGGTGGAGGCGATGACCACGAGCGGCTCGCCGGCGGCGGCGCCCAGCGTCGCGGCGGCGATCCCGAAGGTGCCGAAATCCACCGACTTGGTGACCACGGCGTTCTTGCACTCGGTCGGGCTCTCGAAGGGCACCACCTCCACGTTCACCCCGGGCGGGGTGAAGCGCGCGTAGAAACTCGGCGCGATCGAGTGGATCAGCTTGAGGGAGCCCATCCGGATCGTGATGGGCGCGCCCTGTGCGCGGGCCCGGGCCAGGGGTCCGAGGGCGAGGCCGGCCCCGAGACCGGCCAGGAGGGTGCGGCGGCGGATCATCGAACGGCTCCTGCAGGGTCTCGATGTGCCGAGGCTACGGGCACCAACCTGTTGCGAGGAAGTGCTATTTTCTGAGCGTGCCGTTGCCATAAACGCAACAGCCCGGCAGGGTGCGGGCGTGAAGCACCTGCGCACCGTCACCTACGTCGCCGAGGTCGCCCGCGCCGGCTCGATCCGGCGCGCAGCGGAGCGCTTGAACCTCACGCCCTCGGCCCTGACCCGGCAGATCCAGGATCTCGAGTACGAGCTCGGCACGCCGATCTTCGAGCGCCTGCCGCAGGGGATGCGGCTCAACGCGGCCGGCGAGCTCTTCGCCCGGCACATCCGCGACCAAGCCGCCGATCTCGACCGGGTCCGCTCGCAGATCGCCGACCTGTCAGGCGTGCGGCGGGGGCACGTGGCGCTCGCCTGCAGCCAGGCCTTCGTCACCCAGGTGGTGCCCGAGGAGGTCGAGGCCTACCGCGCCCGCTTTCCGCAGGTCGGCTTCACCGTGCAGGTCCGCGACCACGCCCAGGCGGTGACAGCCCTGGCGGAATTCGAGGCCGACCTCGCCCTGATCCTGCAGCCGCCGCCCTCGGCGGAGCTGCACCCGCTCTATTCCGGCCATCAGACCCTGTGCGCGCTGATGCGCAGAGGCCACGCGCTGGCGGCGGAGAGCGGGCCGGTGCGGCTGCGCGACTGTCTCGCGCACGCCCTGGCGCTGCCCGACCGATCGCTCGCCATCCGCCACCACATCGAGCACGCGCTGGCCCGGCGGGGCGTCGAGCTGCGGCCCGTGGTGGAGTCGGGCTCGCTGGAGTTCCTGCGCAACCTCACCCTGCGGGAGGACGTGGTGAGCCTGCAGGTGCCCAGCGGCATCCCGGAGGACCCGCGCCTGCACAGCCGGCCGATCGACACCCGCGACCTCACCCCGATGACGCTGGTCCTGGCGCAGCTGCGCGGGCGCTCGCTGTCGGTGGCCGCCGCCAAGTTCGCCGATCAGCTGGTCGTCCGGCTGAACCGGGAAGGGGCCTGACCGGCGTCCCGCTCAGGCGGGCAGGCCGGCTTCGGCCAGCGCCTCGGCGTATCGCTGCCCAAGGGCGGCGACCGGGAAGGGGATCCGCGCCAGGAAGCCCGAGACCGTCAATCCGGGCTCGATCGCCAGGAGCTCGGCCACCGCCTGCCGGGCGCGCTCCGGCTGGCCGAGCCCGACATGGGCCACGGCGAGCGCCCGCAGGGCGACGGCGAAGCGCCGGTTCTGCGCCAGCGCCCGCTCGGCCCACCGGATCGCCTCGGGATAGTCGGACTCGCTGACCGCCGCGACCGCCATCACGCCCGACATCAGCCAGCCGCGCGGATCCCGCGGGTTGAGCTGCAGCGCCCGCTCGACCATGGCGCGTCCCGCCTCCGCGCGGCCGCACATGGTCTCGATCCAGCCCGCGAGGGTGAGCGCCAGGGCGGAGTTCGGGTTGACGAGCAGCGCGCGGCCGAACAGGTCGCGCGCCCGGTCCCGCCCGGTCTCCGACATGTTCCAGACCGCGAAGGCCGCCATCCACAGCACCTGCGCGTCCCCGGGCGCGCGCTCGACCGCGCCCCAGGCCAGCCGCACGGCCGCCGCGCGCTCCGCCTCGCCCTGCGCGATCCAGCCCTGGAAATGGCACTGCGCCCGGCAATAGGCCGCCGCGGCCATCGCCGGGGCGTAGCCCGGGTCGAGCGCCAGGGCCTCGTCCAGGTGATCGAGCGCCGCCGCCATGCCGGCGGCGGTGAAGGCGGCGAGCCGGGCATTGGCCCGGAGCAGCCGGTCGTAGGCGTCCGGATGGGCCGGCGCGTCGCGGCCGAGCCGGCCGATCTCCGCCAGCTGGAGGGTGGGCTCGATCGCGGCGGCGGCGCGCGCGGCGACCCGCTCCTGCAGGGCGAAGACGTCGTCGAGCCCGCCGTCGAAGCTGTCGGCCCAGAGATGGGCGCCGGTCCCGGCATCGACCAGCTGGCCGGTGATCCTCAGGCGCGACCCGCCGCGGCGCACGCTGCCGGCGACCACGTAGCCGACGCCGAGCTCCTGCCCGACCCGGCGCACGTCGATCGCCGCGCCCCGGTAGGTGAAGGTCGAGTTGCGCGCGATCACGAACAGGCCGCTGACGCGGGACAGCGCCGTGATGATCTCCTCGGTGATCCCGTCGGCGAAGTAGGCCTGCTCCGGATCCGCGCTCATGTTGGTGAAGGGCAGGACCGCCACCGCGGGCAGGCGCGGCCCGGTGCGCCACGTGACGCCCGCCTCCGCCACCTCTTCCGGAGCGATCCCGGGCGAGACCTCCGATGCGGCCTCCCGCACGGCGCCGACGAAGCGCACGCCCTTGCGCGGGAGCGTCCGGATCCAGCGCTGCTCGGTTCCGGTGTCGCCGATCGCCGTCCGGGCCGCGTTGATCCGGCTGCCGAGGGTCGCCTCGGAGACGATGCGCCCGTTCCAGACCGCCTCCAGCAGGTCGTCGCGGCTTACCACCCGGTCGCGCCGCTCGATCAGCACCCGCAGGAGGTCGAAGACCTGCGGCTCGACGGCGATCTCGGCGCCGTCCCGGCTGAGCTCGCGCCGGGCAGAATCGAGGGTGAAGGATCCGAACCGGTAGATCAAGGGGCGTTCCTGGGCGGGGCCATGTCCTCGTTCCGCGCCCTGCTCACCGAACCGGTCTCCGCGGCGGAGGGCGCTCTAGCACGGGCCCGGGCGGGCATAAATCATGGGCCTCTGAAGGTGTCCTCAAGGTCCTCTCAAAGCGCGGTGTCGAGCATCGGGATAGATTTCGCTCCATCGAAGACTTTCCGACGAGGGAGCTGTCCATGGCCCGCGAGACCGATCCCGACACATCCGCCTGGAGCCGCCGCCGCCTCCTGAAGAGCGCGGTAGCCACCGCCGCCCTCGCCGAGCTCGGCCTCGGCCGGACCGCGCGGGCGCAGGGCGGCTCGGCCCCCGGCGCCCCGGTCCCCGGCGCCGTGCCGGGCGTCCTGAAGCAGGTCGAGGCCGGCGTGCTCGACGTCGGCTACGTCGATGCCGGTCCCGCCGACGGGCCGGCGGTCATCCTGCTGCACGGCTGGCCCTACGACATCCACGCCTTCGCGGAGGTCGTTCCGATCCTCACGGCGGCCGGGCACCGGGTGATCGTGCCGTACCTGCGCGGCTACGGCACCACCCGTTTCCTGGCGTCGGACACGGTCCGGAACGGCGAGCAGGCGGCACTCGCGGTGGACGTCATCGCCCTGATGGACGCCCTGAAGATCCCCCAGGCCGTCCTGGGCGGCTTCGACTGGGGCGCGCGGACGGCCGACATCGTCGCGGCGCTGTGGCCGGAGCGGTGCCGGGCGCTGGTGGCGGTCAGCGGCTACCTGATCGGCAACCAGGAGGCCGGCAAGAAGCCGCTGCCGCCGCGGGCCGAGCTGTCCTGGTGGTACCAGTTCTACTTCGCCACCAGCCGGGGGCGGGCCGGCTACGAGGCCTACCGTGCCGACTTCGCCAAGCTGATCTGGCAGACCGCCTCGCCGCGCTGGCGCTTCGACGACGCAACCTTCGCGCGGAGCGCCCCGGCCCTCGACAACCCGGATCACGTCAGCATCGTCATCCACAATTACCGCTGGCGGATGGGCCTCGCCGATGGCGAGCGCCGGTACGACGCGCTGGAGAGCCGCCTCGCGCAGGCGCCCACGATCGGCGTGCCGACCATCACCCTGGAGGGCGACGCGAACGGCGCCCCGCATCCCGACCCCGCCAGCTACGCGGCCAAGTTCACCGGACGCTACGCGCACCGGCTGATCACCGGCGGGATCGGCCACAACCTCCCGCAGGAGGCCCCGCGCGCCTTCGCGCAGGCCGTGATCGACGCGGCCGCGGCCTGACCGCGCCGGCGCGGCCGGATCATCCCCGGACACACGATCATCCCGAGACGATGACGGAGGTTGCCATGCGGTTCTTGGCTGTCGCGCTGCCGGCCCTGCTCGCTGCGGGCCTGATTTTGGGAGGCTCTGCGGTGCGCGCCGTGGATGCCGGGACTTCCCCGGCGGCCTCGCCGATCTACGGCGTCACCGTCCCGGACGGGTACCGCGACTGGCAGCTCGTCGGCGTCGCGCAGGAGACCGGGGCCCTCGACGAGCTGCGCGCCGTGGTCGGCAACGCGCGGGCGCTGGACGCCTACCGGTCGGGCACCCTGCCGTTCCCGGACGGGACGGTGCTGATGAAGCGCGCCTGGACGCGGGTGCCGTCCGCGGAGTTCGCCCCGGCCTTCGTGCCCGGCGGCGCCACGACGGTTCAGGTCATGGTGAAGGATTCGCGGCGCTACGCGGCGACGGGGGGCTGGGGGTTCGGGCGCTTCGTCGACGGCAAGCCCGCGGACGCGGCCCAGCACGAGACCTGCTTCGACTGCCACAGCGCCAATGTCCGGGACCACGACTACGTGTTCACGCGGCTCGCGCCCTGAGGCCGGCCGCCGCCCGTACGGTCGCCCGGACGGACGCCACGACGCCCCTGTCAGCGCGCGGCTTCCCTCAACGTCCGCTCGCTGTCGCGCCTTGCGTCTCCCGTCAGCCGGCGCCTACACCTTTGCCGGCTCAAGCTCGGCCCGGACCGGGCGGGACATGACGGCGCCGGCCCGAGGCACGGCCCCGCAGGGAGGATAGCGCGTGACGATCGCCCGATACGGCGCAGCCCTGGCGCTGCTCTGCGGCTTCGGTTCCCTGTCGCCCTTGAGGGCCGACGAGTGCCCCAACCGCGGCCAGCTCGACGACGCCTACTGCGACGCCAACAAGGACCTCGTTGCCGACGTTCCGGCCAAGACCCGCGACCCGAGCGTGATCGTCTTCGCCTACACGCCGGTGGAGGATCCCGCGGTCTACGAGAACTCGTTCAAGCCGTTCACGACCTACCTGAGCCAGTGCACGGGCAAGCGCGTCGTCTACTACCCGGTCCAGTCGAACTCCGCCGAGATCGAGGCGATGCGCTCCGGCCGGCTCACGGTGGCGGGCTTCTCGACCGGGCCCCTCGGCTTCGCGGTGAACATGGCCGGCGCGATCCCGTTCGCCGCCAAGGGCACCGAGAAGGGCGCCGAGGGCTACAACCTGATCGTCGTGGTGAAGGCGAGCAGCCCCTACAGGACGCTGGCCGACCTCAAGGGCAAGCGCGTGGCCCACACGGCGCCGTCGTCGAATTCCGGCAACCTCGCGCCCAAGGCGCTGTTCCCCGAGCAGGGGCTGAAGCCCGGCGAGGACTACAAGCTCATCTACTCGGGCGGCCACGACAAGTCGGCGCTGGGCGTCGGCACCGGCGACTACGACGCCGCCCCTGTGGCCTCCGACGTATTCTACCGGATGGTCGCCCGCGGGACGATCAAGGGCGACGATTACCGGGTGATCTACACGAGCGAGAAGTTCCCGACCTCGGGTTTCGCCTACGCCCACGATCTCAAGCCGGAACTCGCCGAGAAGCTGAAGCAGTGCTTCTACGACTTCCGCTTCCCGCCCGACATGGTGAAGGATTTCGAGGGCGACGACCGGTTCGCGCCGATCACCTACCTCAAGGACTGGGCGATCGTTCGCAAGGTCGCGGAGGAATCGGGCACGCCGTACAACAAGGTCGCCTACGAGCGCGAGGCCGCCCGCGAGGCCGAGGCGGCGCGCAAGAAGGCCGCGGGCGCCCCTAAGCCGTGACGCAGGCCGTGACGCAGGCCGTGACGGCGGGGAGCGCGGCGCGCGCGGTGGCGGCCGGACCCGAGGGCGATCCCCGGGCGGAGGATCCGCGCGCGCTGGTGATCCGCGGGCTGACCAAGGCATACCGGGCCGGCCAGCCGGTCCTGAAGGGCATCGACCTCGTGGTGCCGGGCACCGGGCTCACGGCGATCATCGGGCCGTCCGGCACCGGCAAGAGCACCCTGATCCGATGCATCAACCGGCTGGTCCAGCCGACCTCGGGGGAGATCCTGTTCCGGGGCGAGGACCTCGCCCGGCTCTCCGGCCCCGCCCTGCGCCGGGCGCGCCGCCGGATCGGGATGGTGTTCCAGGAGTACAACCTGGTCGAGCGCCTCTCGGTGATGGAGAACCTGCTCTGCGGCCGCCTCGGCTACGTGCCGGCCTGGCGCGCGTGGCTGCGGCGCTTCCCCGAGGCGGACATCGCCCGCGCCTTCGACCTCCTCGACGCGGTCGGCTTGTCGGGCTTCGCCACCCGCCGGGCCGACGCCCTGTCGGGCGGGCAGCGCCAGCGCGTCGGCATCGCCCGGGCGATCATGCAGGAGCCCGAGATCGTGCTCGCCGACGAGCCGACCTCGTCCCTCGACCCGAAGAGCTCCGTGGAGATCATGGAGATCCTGTCCCGGCTCGCGGCCGAGCGCGGCGTGCCGGTGGTGGTCAACATCCACAACGTGGCGCTCGCCCAGCGCTTCGCCGCGCGGATCGTCGGCATGTCGGGCGGGCACGTGGTCTATGACGGGCCGCCGGACCGGCTGAGCGAGGCTGACCTGCGCGGCATCTACGGCGGCGAGAACTGGCTCGAATGAGCGCGCCCGCCCGCCCGGCCTCTCCCGACGCGTCCCCCGACCGCGTCGCGTTCCGGCCCAACTGGACCGCCCGCGCCGGCTGGGCGCTCCTCGCCGTCTACGCGGTCTACGCGGCGACCCAGCTCGGCTTCTCGCCCGAGCGCTTCGCCGGCGGCCTCGCCCACGGGCAGCAGTTCCTGGCCCGGATGTTCCCGCCGAACTTCTCCCGCTGGGAACTGATCCAGTCGGGCATCCTCGAGAGCCTGCAGATCGCCGTGATCGCCACGGTGGTCGGCATCGCGGTCGCCCTGCCGATCGGCTTCCTGGCGGCCCGCAACCTGATGCCGCCCTGGGTGACGTGGCCGACCCGCATCCTGATCGCGCTCTGCCGGTCGTTCCACCCGATCATCGTGGCGATCCTGTTCGTGAAGGCGATCGGGTTCGGGGCGCTCGCCGGCGTCATGGCGCTGATCGTCGCCTCGGTGGGCTTCATCGCCAAGCTGTTCGCCGAGGCGATCGAGGAGATCTCGCTGAAGCAGGTCGAGGCGGTGCGCGCGACCGGCGCCGGCTTCCTGTCGACGCTGATCATGGGCGTGCAGCCGCAGGTGCTGCCGCGCTTCATCGGCTTCGCCACCTACCAGCTCGATTCCAACCTGCGGAACTCGACCATGGTGGGCATCGTTGGCGGCGGCGGCATCGGCGCGACGCTGTTCACCGCCTACCAGCGCTTCGACTTCGACGTGGTGCTGGCGATCCTGATCGTCATCGTCGCCCTGATCATGGTGGCCGAGATCGTCTCCGGCTGGGCCCGCAAGGTGTTCCAGTGAGCTTCGCCCTCGCGCCCGCGTCCGCCGGCCCGCGCCGCTGGCAGCGCTTCCCCCTGTGGAAGCGGCTGGCGCGGCTCGCCTTCACGCTGTGCGCGGTGGCGGCCTTCGTGGCGAGCCTGCGCACCATCGAGGTGATCCCGGAATTCCTCTACGACGCCCCCGACCAGCTGGCCGACCTGTTCGGCCGGATGTGGCCGATGGATGCCGGCTATGTCGGGCCGACCCTGCGGGCGCTGGTGGAGACGCTCCACATCGCGACGCTCGGCACCCTGATCGCCATCGCGATCGCGGTGCCGATCGGGCTGATGGCGGCCCGCAACGTCACGCCCAACCGCGCGCTGAACCTCTTCGCCAAGTTCGTGTTCGTGACCTCGCGCTCGGTGAACTCTCTGGTCTGGGCGCTGCTGTTCGTGGCGGTGTTCGGCCCGGGGCCGCTGGCCGGGACCCTGGCGATCGCGCTCCGCTCCGTCGGCTTCACCGGAAAGCTGTTCGCCGAGGCGCTGGAGGAGGCCAATCGCGGCTCGATCGAGGCCCTGCAGGCCGCGGGCGCCGGCCGGATGTCGACTTTGCTGCTCGGCTACTGGCCGCAGGTGAAGCCGGCCTTCTGGTCGATCGCGCTGTTCCGCTGGGACATCAACATCCGCGAATCCGCCGTGCTGGGGCTGGTCGGCGCGGGCGGCATCGGCGTCGCGCTCGATACTGCCCTGAACCTGCTCTACTGGGACCAAGTCGCCGTGGTGCTCGCCGCGATCTTCGGCGTCGTCATCCTGGCCGAGATCGTCGTGACGGCGCTCCGCGCCCGGACGCTCTGAGACGGGCCCCGGTCAGCGCCCCAGCGACATGCCGAGCGGCGGCTCGACCTCCGGCGGCAGCGGCGAGACGTAGCCCGCCGCGCCGACCCGGCGGGCGAGGTCCGCCTTGGCGGCGTCGCGCAGGGCCGCGTCGGTCACCGCCCGGGCCCCGGTGGCGGCCATCGCCTTGGCGACCTGCACCATCGCCTTGTGGGCCGCGGGGGTCTTGCCCTGCGCCACCACCTGCCAGGTGTGGAACGGCGTGCCGATGGCCACCGTGGGCGCGTGGGCCTGGACGGTCGGCACCACCCAGCTGACGTCGCCGACGTCGGTGGACCCCACCGCCGGGTTGCGCGGCGCGTCGAGGGGCACGAGGAAGTCGGCGAGCGGCGTCTCGGTGCGCGGCATCCCCACGGCGCGGAACACGGCGTCGATGTCGCCGTCGGTGAGCGTCGCCCGGATCTTGCCGGCGAAGTCCCGGTCGGCCTCGTCGAAATGCGGCGGCCCGAGCTCCTCCATGACGCCGTGCAGCGCCCGCTCCAGGGGATCGTTGCCCAGCAGGTTCGACACCGCGCTGACGATCCGCACCTCGACGGCGGTCTCGGTCATCAGGGCGGCGCCCTGCGCGATCTTCTTCACCCGCTCGACCAGCGCCAGCATCCCGGGCAGGTCGCGGGCCCGGATCGAGTAGCGCACCGTCGCGCCGGCCTGGACGACGTTCGGGGCGATGCCGCCGGCGTCGAGATAGGCGTAGTGGACCCGCGCGTCGGACGGCATGTGCTCGCGCATGTAGTTCACGCCGACGCTCATCAGCTCGACGGCGTCGAGCGCCGAGCGCCCGAGATGGGGCGCGGCCGCCGCGTGGGCGGTGCGGCCGGTGAAGACGAAGTCGGCCCGGGTGTTGGCGAGGGCGACCGGCGGTGCCACCTCCCAGAAGCTGCCCGGATGCCAGGAGATCGCGATGTCGGCGTCCGCGAAGGCGCCGGCGCGGACCATGAAGGCCTTGGCGGCGCCGCCTTCCTCCGCCGGGCAGCCGTAGTAGCGCACGCGGCCGGGCGTCCCGGTCTCGGCGAGCCAGTCCTTCAGCGCGGTGGCGGCGAGCAGAGCCGCCGAGCCGAGGAGGTTGTGGCCGCAGCCGTGGCCGTGCCCGCCCGCCTCCACCGGCCGGTGCTCGGCGACGCCGGCCTCCTGCGACAGGCCCGGCAGGGCGTCGTACTCGCCGAGGAACGCGATGATCGGCCCGCCGTCCCCGGCCTCGCCCATCACGGCGGTCGGGATGCCGGCGACTGCCTCGGTGACCCGGAAGCCCTGGTGGCGCAGTTCGGCGACGTGCTCGGCGCAGGAGCGGCTCTCCGTGTAGCAGACCTCCGGCATGCCCCAGACCCGCTCGGACAGGGCGATCAGCCGTTCCGACTGCGCGTCGACGTGGCGCCACACGGCGTTGCGGTTGTCCATCGGGTCCACTCCGGGAAAGCTGCGCATCGAGGTCGCGCCACCATAGCGGGCTCCGCGCCGTCTTCGCGAGCGCAGCGAAGCGACCCAGGGTTGCGCGCCCTCGGGAAGCGTGGCGCCGCTGGATTGCTTCGCTCCGCTCGCAAGGACGGACACGGCGCGCGCCCCGCTGCTGCCTGACCGCATGCACCGCCCAGGCCATGCTCCTGCCCGAACCAAGCGTCCGTCAACACGTTCCGATTGAACCGTCACTGGCCCGCCCCTTGCCAAGGCCGCTGCCGGAATGTTGCTGTGCCTGTCACGGCGGTAAACGGGAAAGCGTACATGGACGAGCGGGATCTGCGCGGCCTCATCGGGCAGGTGAAGGACGGCCGCCTGTCGCGGCGCGCTTTCGTGCAGCGGATGGTGGCTGTGGGCCTCACCGCGCCCATGGCCGGGCTGATGCTGGCCGGGAACGGGGTTGCGATGGCGGCCGATATCCGGGCCGGCTACAAGCCGACCAAGGCCGGCGGCGGCGGCGCGCTGAAGCTCCTCTGGTGGCAGGCGCCGACGCTGATCAACCCGCATTTCGCCGTCGGCACCAAGGACCAGGACGCCTCGCGGATCTTCTACGAGCCGCTCGCCGCCTGGGATGCGGACGGCAACCTCGTGCCGGTGCTCGCCGCCTCGATCCCCTCGAAGGAGAACGGGGCGCTCGCCGCCGACGGCCGCTCGGTTGTCTGGACGCTCAAGCCCGGCGTGAAGTGGCACGACGGCAAGCCGCTCACCGCCGACGACCTCGTCTTCACCTGGGAGTACGCCCGCGACCCCGCCACCGCGGCGGTGACGGCGGGGTCCTACAAGGATTGCAAGGTCGAGAAGGTCGACGACCTCAGCGTCCGGGTCCTGTTCGACAAGCCCACGCCCTACTGGTGCGACGCCTACGTGGGCATCGTCGGGATGGTGCTGCCGAAGCACCTGTTCGGACCCTACAGCGGCGCCAAGTCCCGGGACGCGCCGCAGAACCTCGCCCCGGTGGGCACCGGCCCGTACCGGTTCGTGGAGTTCCGGCCCGGCGACATCGTCCGCGGCGAGCGCAATCCCGACTACCACCTGCCGAACCGGCCCTACTTCGATACGGTCGAGATGAAGGGCGGCGGCGACGCGGTCTCGGCCGCCCGGGCCGTGCTCCAGACCGGCGAGTACGATTACGCCTGGAACATGCTGATCGAGGACGAGGTGCTCAAGCGCCTGGAGACCGGCGGCAAGGGCCGGGTCGATGTCGTCTACGGCGGCAAGCTCGAGTTCCTGCTCCTCAACGCCACCGACCCGAACGTCGAGGTCGACGGCGAGCGCGCCTCGATCACCACCAAGCACCCCGCCTTCTCCGACCCGAAGGTGTGCCAGGCGATGAACCTCTTGGTCGACCGCAAGTCGATCCAGACCTACATCTACGGCCGCACCGGCAAGCCCACCGCCAACACGGTCAATGGCCCGGAGCGCTTCGTCTCCAAGAACACGAGCTTCGCTTTCGACCCGGCCAAGGCCAACGCGCTCCTCGACGAGGCCGGCTGGAAGAAGGGCTCGGACGGCATCCGCGCCAAGGACGGCAAGAAGCTCAAGCTGGTCTTCCAGACCTCGATCAACGCCCCGCGCCAGAAGACGCAGGCGATCATCAAGCAGGCGGCCGCCAAGGCCGGCATCGAGATCGAGCTGAAATCGGTGACCGGCTCGGTGTTCTTCTCCTCCGACCCGGCCAACCCCGACACCTGCACGCATTTCTACGCCGACATGGAGATGTACGCCTACAGCATGACCCAGGCCGATCCGGCGATCTGGCTGCTCATGTACGCCTCCTGGGAGGTGGCCCAGAAGGCCAACAAGTGGCAGGGCCGCAACGTCGTGCGCTGGCGCAACGACGCCTACGACAAGGCCTACAACGCCGCCCAGAGCGAGCTCGACCCGGTCAAGCGCGCGGCGCTGCTGATCACCTGCAACGACCTCGCGGTCTCCGAGAACGTGCTGCCGCTGATCCACCGCGCCGAGGTCTCGGCGGTGGGCGCGACGCTGACGGCGCCCCGCAGCGGCTGGGACAACGACCTGTCGTTCCTGCCCGACTGGTACAGGGAGGCCTGAGCGGGAGCGCCGCGCCATGGGCGCCTACATCCTGCGACGGCTCCTGATCGCGATCCCGAGCCTGCTCGGCATCAGCCTGATCCTGTTCACCGTCCTGGCGCTCGCGCCGGGCGACCCGTTCGGCGAGCTCGCCAGCAACCCGAACGTGCCCCCGGAGGTGCGGGCGGCGCTCCGCGTCAAGTTCGGCCTCGATGACCCGATCCTCACCCGCTACCTGCACTGGCTCACCGCCATGCTGCAGGGCGACTGGGGCTTCTCCTTCGCCAGCCGGGTGAACGTCGACACGCTGATCCTGCAGCGGCTGCCCACGACCCTGTTCGTGGTCGGCTCCTCCCAGGTGCTGGCGCTGCTGATCGCCGTGCCGGTGGGCCTCTACGCCGCGCGCCGGCCCTACTCGCTCGCCGACCAGGTCGCCAACACGCTGGCCTTCGTGGGCTTCTCGCTGCCGACCTTCTTCACCGGCCTGCTGTTCATCCTGCTGTTCTCGATCAAGCTCGGCTGGCTGCCCTTCGTCTACCAGGCCGACCTGCCGGGCTCCGGCCTGCCCTGGGTCTGGGCGAATGTCCGGCAGGCGATCATGCCGGTGGCGGTGCTGGGCTTCTTCCAGGCCGCCTCCTACACACGCTACGTGCGCGCCTCGGCGCTGGACGTCGCCCGGCTCGACTACGTCACCACGGCCCGGGCCAAGGGCCTGACCGAGGGCACGGTGACCCGCCGGCACATCGCCCGCAACGCCCTGATCCCGGTGGTGACGCTCGTCGCCCTCCAGATCCCCGCGGTGTTCGGCGGCGCCATCGTCACCGAGCAGATCTTCCGGATCCCCGGCATCGGCTCGCTGCTGATCGACGCGATGCTGTCCAACGACACGCCGGTGGTGATGGCGGTGACCTTCGTGTTCGCCGGCCTCGTCATCCTGTTCAACCTCGTCGCGGACCTGCTCTATGGCTGGCTCGACCCTCGCATCGCCCTCCGATGAGGCGGTGCCCGTCGCCCGCGCGCCGGCCTCGCCGGGGCGGGAGACGTGGCGGCGCTTCCGGCGGCACCGGCTGGCGCTCGCCAGCGTCGGCGTGCTGGCGCTCCTCGTCGCCGGCGTGGTGTTCGGCGGCCTGCTCTGGCCCGTCGCCATAGACGACATCGACTTCGCGGCCCAGCTCCAGGGCCCGTCCTGGGACCACCCGTTCGGCACCGACGATCTCGGTCAGGACCTGCTTGCCCGGATGATCTACGGCGGCCGGATCTCGCTGGCCGTGGGCTTCGCCGCCATGGCGGTGGCGAGCCTGATCGGCGTGCTGGTCGGGGCGCTCGCCGGCATGTCGCGCCGGCTCCTCGACCCGGTGCTGATGTGGCTGACCGACCTGTTCCTGTCGCTGCCGCAGCTGCCGCTGCTGCTCCTCGTGATCTACCTGTTCCGCGACAGCCTGAAGGCCGTGTTCGGCAGCCAGGGCGGCGTGTTCCTGATGATCGTCGCGGTGATCGGGGGCCTGCGCTGGATGCCGGTGGCCCGGCTGGTGCGGGCGCAGTTCCTGAGCTTGCGCGAGAAGGAGTTCGTGGAGGCGGCCCGCTCGCAGGGCGCGACCACCGGGCACCTCGTGCGCCGCCACATCCTGCCGAACGCACTCGGTCCGGTGATCGTGGCGGCCTCGATCGAGGTCTCGTCCGCGATTATCGCGGAATCGACCCTGTCCTTCCTGGGGCTCGGCTTCCCGCCCGACATCCCGACTTGGGGGCGGCTCCTGTTCGACGCCAAGGACCATCTCGACGTCGCCCCGCACTGGGCGCTGTTCCCAGGGGGCGCGATCTTCCTGACGGTGCTGTCGATCAACTTCATCGGCGACGGCCTGCGCGACGCCCTCGACCCGCGACGGGTTCTCTAGCGATGACGGATTCAGTGGACCCGATCCTCTCGGTCTCAGACCTCACCGTCTCCTTCCGCTCGGACGGGCGCTGGCGCGAGGTCGTGCACGGCGTCTCGTTCGACGTGGGCCCGCGCGAGACCGTGGCCCTCGTCGGCGAATCCGGCTCCGGCAAGAGCGTCAGCGCCCTCTCGATCCTGCGCCTCCTGCCGCGGGACGCGAGCCGTATCGGCGGGCGCGTGCGCTTCGAGGGCCGCGAGCTGCTCGCCGCCCCCGAGGCCGAGATGCGGCGGGTGCGCGGCGATTCCATCGCCATGATCTTCCAGGAGCCGATGACCTCCCTGAACCCGGTCCTGACCATCGGCTTCCAGATCGCCGAGGCGCTGATCCGGCACCGGGGCCTGTCGCGGTCCGCCGCCGAGGCGGAGGCGCTCCGGCTCCTCGACAAGGTCCGGATCCCGGCCGCCCGGTCGCGCCTGCACGAGTACCCGCACCGCTTCTCCGGCGGCATGCGCCAGCGGGTGATGATCGCCATGGCGCTCGCCTGCCGGCCGAAGCTCCTCATCGCCGACGAGCCGACCACGGCGCTCGACGTCACGATCCAGGCCCAGATCCTCGACCTCATCAAGAGCCTGCAGGACGAGGAGGGCATGTCGGTCCTGTTCATCACCCACGACATGGGCGTGGTCGCCGAGATCGCCGACCGCACCGTGGTGATGTACCGGGGCCGCGCCGTGGAGGCCGGCCCGACCGCGCGGATTTTTTCCGAACCCACCGAGCCGTATACGCGGGCGCTGCTGGCCGCGGTCCCGCGCCTCGGGACCATGGCGGGCCGGGCGCGCCCGATGCGCTTCCCGGTGGTCGACCGGGCCACCGGCCTCGCGGCACCGACGCCCGAGACTCCCGACACCGTCAGGGCCGCCGAGCGCCCGGTTCTGGAGGTGCGCGACCTGACCACCCGGTTCGACATCCGCTCCGGGCTGCTCGGCCGCGTGACCGGCCGCGTCCACGCGGTGGAGCGGGTCTCGTTCAGCCTCGCGGCCGGCGAGACCCTGGCGCTCGTCGGCGAATCCGGCTGCGGCAAGTCCACCACCGGGCGCTCGATCCTGCGCCTCGTCGAGCCGCTCTCGGGCTCGGTCCTGCTCGACGGCGAGGACATCACGGGCCTCGATGCCGGCACCCTCCGCGGCCGCCGCCAGCGCATGCAGATGATCTTCCAGGACCCGTTCGCCAGCCTCGACCCGCGCCTGAGCGTCGGTGCGGCGGTGGCGGAGCCGCTGCTGATCAACCGCCTCGCCGCGCCCCGCGAGGCCCGGCGGCGGGCGGAGGACCTGCTCGCCCGGGTCGGGCTCCCGCCCGAGACCGCCGCGCGCTTCCCCCACGAGTTCTCCGGCGGCCAGCGCCAGCGCATCTGCATCGCCCGCGCGCTCGCCCTGAACCCCCGCCTGATCGTCGCCGACGAGGCGGTCTCGGCGCTCGACGTCTCGGTGAAGGCGCAGGTCGTGAACCTGATGCTCGACCTGCAGGCGGAGCTCGGCCTCGCCTACCTGTTCATCTCGCACGACATGGCGGTGGTCGAGCGGGTCAGCCACCGGGTGGCGGTGATGTATCTCGGCGAGATCGTGGAGATCGGCCCCCGGGCCGCGATCTTCGGCGATCCGCGGCACCCCTACACGAAGAAGCTGCTCGCCGCGGTGCCCGTGCCGGATCCGGCCCGGCGGGGCGAGCGGCACGCGCTGCCGGACGACGAGATCCGCAGCCCGATCCGGACCCCCGACTACGTGCCGCCGGAGCGCCTCTACCGGGAGGTCGCGCCCGGCCACGTCGTGCAGGACTGGGGCACCGAGTGGGACGCGGGCGCCCGCCAGGGCGCGGCCGCCTGAAGCCGGCGGCCCGGACCCTCGCGCGCGATGCCGCGCGGTCCGCGACAGGATCCAGCGTAAAGCTTGCGGCACTGCTCGCAATACGAGCAATGTTGCTCAGAAAGCGATCAGTACCGGTAAGAAATCTTTGATTATTTCTGCATTAATGTCGGCCCTAAACACGCGGTGTGTTGCCGCGATGAAGCGGTCGAGAGGCTTCCTTGCGAGCGAGCGATTTCCGATCCTTCCACGAGGCGTCGAAGCGCAGCGGCGTGATCCTGTCGTTCGGCGGAGATCTCTCGGAGAACATCCTGTTCTCGCTCGGGGAAGTGCTGAAGCTGCGCATGCGGCACGAGGAGACCGACGCCGCGGTCGCCAAGCGCGTCTTCTCGATCTTCGTCGAGCAGGCCCAGAACGTGATCCGCTACTCGGCCGACAAGGTCGCGCCCGCCGAGCCGCCGGGCCCCGCCCGGGTCAGCGCCGGCATGATCGCCGTCGGCACCGAGGAGGGGCGGTTCTTCGTGGTCTGCGGCAACGAGGTCGGCAGGACCGAGGTGCCGCGGCTGCGCGAGCGGCTCGACGAGATCGCCACCCTGTCGAGCGACGAGCTCAGGAAGGTCTACCGCGAGAAGCTGCGCCAGCCGCCGGACGAGGGCAGCCTTGGCGGCAGCATCGGACTGATCGAGATCGCCCGCCGGTCGAGCGCCCCGGTCGAGTACGACTTCCAGGATCTGGGCGCGGAGCGCAGCCTGTTCTGCCTCAAAGCCTTCATCTGAGGATCGCACGGACATGGACCGCATCACGCTGCCCCGGACCGAGCGCTCGCCCGAGGTCGATTTCGACTTCGCGTCGGGGCGGCTCGTCCTGCGCGGCGAATCCTACCCGGAGGACGCCGCCGCATTCTTCGGCCCGCTGCTGCAGGCCCTGCGCGGCCACCTCGCGGCGACCGAGGCGAGCCCGATCACCTTCGACGTCGCGCTCGCCTACTTCAACTCGTCGAGCGCCAAGGCGCTGATGAACCTGTTCATGCCCCTGGAGGACGCCGCCGCCGAGGGGCGCCCGGTGACGATCCGCTGGATGTTCGGCGCCGACGACGACGTGATCCAGGAGGCCGGCGAGGATTTCGCGGCCGACTTCGCGCATGCCCGGTTCGAGATGATCGCGAGCGTCCCCGCGTGAGCCCGCACCGGGCACCGGCCCACGATCTCCTGTCCGAGCCGGCGGACGCCTTCAGCCTGTTCGACACCGAGGAGGCCGTTCTCGGCCGATCCGAGGTGATGCTGGCCCGCCTCGCCGAGGTCGGCGACGGGGTGCGGGAGCTCGCCGGCGCCTACCGGCGCAGCTACCACGAGCAGCGCCGGCTGGTGCGGCTGAGCGACCGGATGCAGCTCGACCTGCACCGCGCCAACCAGCGGATGGCCGAGCAGCAGCGCGCCCTGCGACACCTCAACGACGCCCTCTCGGCGGAGATCGAGCACCGGGCGCGCCTCGAGGCCGAACTCCGCCGCCTCGCCGACACCGACCATCTCACCGACGCCCTGTCGCGCCGCCGCTTCCTGCAGATCTGCGAGGAGGTCTGGGCCCGGACCCAGTCGGGCGACACGCCCTCCAGCGTGCTGATGCTCGACCTCGACCGCTTCAAGCTGATCAACGACCGCTACGGCCACAGCGCGGGCGACACGGTCCTCAAGGCCTTCGTCGAGACCTGCCGCGACAGCCTGCGCGCGGTCGACGTGATCGGCCGCATGGGTGGTGAGGAATTCGCCATCCTCGTCACCGGCACCGTGATGGCCGAGGCGCAAGTCATCGCCGAGGCGCTCCGCCGCGCGGTGGCGCAGCGGCCGGTGCGCCTGGAGCACGGCCCGCTGCCGATCTCGGTGAGCATCGGCCTCGCGGCGTTCGGCCCGAGCGAGTCGATGTCGGCGACGCTCCGGCGGGCCGACGCGGCGCTCTACGCTGCCAAGCATGCCGGCCGCGACTGCGTGCGCTGCGCGGCCGAACCGGGCGCGTCCCTGATCTGAGGCGCCGCGCGCCCGGCCTCGGAGCGGAACCGCTGTGACACGGAGTGACGTCGCGTGAGCGGACCTGACACGGCCCTAGACAGCCCGCGTCCCGCCGGGGGGATCCGCGGCGCGCGACCGCTGCGGACCGGGGATGCCCTGGCGCGGCTCGGCTTCGCCGACATCGATCCGGTCCCGGCCGCCGGCGGCGCCGGGCGCGCGGGCGGCCTGCGCGGGGCCGGCCCGATCCGCCGGGGCGATCCCCTGTCGAAGCGCGGCTTCGCCGACGTGCTGGCCGCGGGCGCGCCCGCGGACGAGCTGATGAAGCCCGGCGCCCTGCGCGGGGCGGCCCGAGGCCGCGACCTCGACAGCCTGTCCCACACCCTGTTCCTGCGCATCTACCCGGTGATCGGCGCCCTCCTGCTGCTGACCCAGCTCGGGATCGCCTGGGTAACCTACACCGACCAGCTCCGGCTGTACGGCGACCGGGCGCATCTCCTCGCCCGGCTCACCGCCGCGGCGATCGCGCGGCCCGACTGGGCGCGCGACCCGGACGCCTACGACGGCCCGCTCAAGGCCCTGGCCGCCGAGCCCGATTTCGCCCACGCCGTCCTGCGCGACGCCACGGGCCACGTCGTCGGAACGGCGGGCGCGGCGCCCCCCGCGCGGGGCTGGTCCACCCTCTCGGCCCAGGCCGACCTGTCGGTGCCCGGCCGCGCCGGCCCGGCGGGCAGCCTGACCGTCACGGTCTCCACGAAGGCGCTGCGGGACAACGCGGCGTGGCAGGTGATGCTCGCCCTCGGCGCCAGCGTCGGGCTGATGATCGCCTTCGTGGTCACCCTGCACGCCACCGTGCGCCGCCACGTCATGGCGCCGCTGATGCGGCTGCTGCTTGCCATGCGGGAGATCGAGCACAAGCGCTGGACGACCGTGGAGCTCGGGGGCGCCTACCGGCCGAGCAACGAGATCGACGTCATCAGCCAGGCCTTCAACCGCATGGTCGAGGGCCTGCGGAGCGGTGACGCCGCCAAGCAACTCCTCGTCGAGCTGGAGCAGGCCCACGACAGGCTGGAGCGCGCCAACCGCCAAGTGGTCGAGAGCATCGGCTACGCTCGGCGCATCCAGGATTCGGTGCTGCCGGACCGCAACGCCCTGGCGGGCGCGGGGGTCGAGGTCGCGGTGCTGTGGGAGCCGCTCCACGTCGTCGGCGGCGACTATTTCTGGCTGGAGGAGATCGACGGCCTCTGCGTGATCGCGGTGGCCGACTGCACCGGCCACGGCGTGCCCGGCGCGTTCCTGACCCTGATCGTCGCGACCGCCCTCGACCGGCTGCTGCACGAGCGCGGCCTGCGCGCGCCGGCGGCGATCCTGGCCGGGCTCGACGCGATGGTCCGCACGCAGCTCCGCCAGGACGGCCGCGGCGCCGAATCGGATGACGGGCTCGATTGCGGCCTGTGCGTCTGGGACCGCGCGGCCGGGACGCTGCACTTCGCCGGCGCCGGCCTGTCGCTCACGGTGGTCCGGGACGGCGTGGCCGAGCGCGTCCGCGGCGGCCGCCGGGGGCTCGGCTACCCGCGCCCCGCCCGAGACGGGCAGCCGGAGGACGTCGTCGCGGACATCGCCGTTCCGGTGGCGGGCGCCACCTTCTACCTGATGACGGACGGCATCACCGACCAGATGGGCCGCGCGGCGCCCGACCGGGCGCCGCGGCTCCTCGGCCGGCGCGGCGTGGCCGACAGCCTCCTGCGCCACGCCGACCTGCCCCTCGCCGCCCAGACCGTGGCCCTCGAGGCCGATCTCGACGCCTATCGCGGGACCGAGGCCCGGCGGGACGACATGACCCTGGTGGCGTTCCGGCTTCCTCCGGCGACGGCCGCCGGCTGAGACCGGCTGTCTTCCCTCGGGGCCATCGATGCCAGGTGCGCATCGATCGATCCAACAATGACGTTGGACAGGCCGTCCGGCCTGCGCCACTCCTGGGCCCGGCCCCGGGAGAGCCGTCGCGGTCGCCGCCGAGAGGCACCGCCAAGAACCGCCTCCGGGGCTTCCAGCGCGCGCCCGCGCGGACAAGACCTGGAGGAAACCATGGCTGAGGACGCCGTCACCGGGATCCGCCTGCGGTCCGTCGCCCTGCCGCTGAGGACCCCGATCAGCGACGCCAAGGTGCTCACCGGCCGCCAGAAGCCGATGACCGAGATCGCGATCCTGTTCTGCGAGGTCGAGAGCCGGGAGGGCCATCGCGGCCTCGGAATCAGCTATTCCAAGCGCGCCGGCGGGCCGGGCCAGTTCGCCCATGCCCGCGAGATCGCTCCGGCGCTGCTCGGGGCGGATCCGAGCGACATCGCCAAGGCCTGGGACACGCTCGCCTGGGCCGGCGCCTCGGCCGGCCGCAGCGGCCTCGCCGTCCAGGCGATCGGCGCCTTCGACGTGGCCCTGTGGGACCTCAAGGCGCGGCGGGCCGGCCTGTCGCTCGCCAAACTCCTCGGGGCGCAGCGCGACTCGGTGCGCTGCTACAACACCTCGGGCGGCTTCCTGCACACGCCGCTGGAGGAGCTGCTCGTCAACACCGACCGCGCCCGGGCGAAGGGCATCGGCGGCATCAAGCTTAAGGTCGGCCAGCCGGACTGGGCCGAGGATATCCGCCGGGTCTCGCGGGTGCGCGAGCATCTGGGCGATGCCTTCCCGCTCATGGTCGACGCCAACCAGCAATGGGACCGGCCGACCGCGATGCGGATGGGCCGGACCTTCGAGCGCTTCAACCTGATCTGGATCGAGGAGCCCCTCGACTGCCTGGATGCCGCCGGGCACGCGGCCCTGGCCGCCGCCCTCGACACGCCGGTCGCCACCGGCGAGATGCTGACGAGCGTCGCCGAGCACTGGGACTTCATCCGCCAGGGCGGCGCCGACTTCCTGATGCCCGACGCGCCGCGGGTCGGCGGCATCACGCCCTTCCTCAAGGTGGCGGCGCTCGCCGAGTTCGCCGGGCTGACGATCGCGCCGCACTTCTCGATGGAGCTGCACATCCACCTCGCCGCCGCGCTGCAGCGGGAGCCCTGGGTCGAGCATTTCGAGTGGCTGGAGCCGCTGTTCAACGAGCGGCTGGAGCTGGAGGACGGCCGCATGCGCGTGCCGACCCGGCCGGGCCTCGGCCTCTCCCTGAGCGAGCAGGCGCTGGCCTGGACGCGCGAGACCGCCGGGTTCGGCAGCCTCGGCTGAGCGCACGGGGAGGGGACGCTCCGAGGCCGGCCGACCCGGATCGTCCGATCCTCCCCTATCCTGCGGTGCGGTCGCGCGGCGGCCGCCTCGAAGGAGCTCTCCGCCGGGGCCGCGACGCGTCACCTCAGGACGAGGGTCGGACCTGGTCGTGCCGCGCTCCGCCCGAGCGGGCACAGCGAAGGCCCGTTCTGTCCCGACCACGCCGTCGGGCGGCCCACCGGAGCCGGGGACCGGCGCCGCTTGTACCAGTGTCCGCCGCCCGGAATCGACCGCCGGCGCGCGCGCGACGATATCCTGACCTGGAAAATGACATAGGCCGCTTTTTCAAGCCGGTCAGCGAAGTAAAACCGTGACTTTTTCGCGGGGTGGCGTCCGCGATCGATTGCCGATACGCTGCGTTTCTGTCGTCGCGATCCTCTCATTTGAAAATTTATAAAGAACAGATCTGGAGTGACCGGTCCATGTCGTGTGTCGAAGGAGAAGGTCATCGCCGCGTCCCGGGCGGCACGCGCGCGGGGCCCGGCGCGACGCGGCCGGTCGCGCGTTCCGAGGCGGCGGGCAAGATCGTCAACCGCCACGGCGATCACGCCTGTCGCCTGCGGCTGACCACCGGCGCCGCGCCGATGCTGGCCCGATGAGCGCCCCCGGCCTTCTGTCGCGCCGCGCGCTCCTGGCCGCCGCGGTGGCCGGGGCGCTCGCCCCGCGCGCCGCCGCCGCGCAGGCGGCCGCCCGCATCGCCGCCCTGGGCGGGGCCGTCACCGAGATCCTCTACCGCCTCGGCGCCGGCGGCCGGATCGTCGCGGTCGACACGACCAGCCTCTACCCGCCCGAGGCGCTGCGCGAGAAGCCGAGTGTCGGCTACCTGCGGGCGCTCTCGGCCGAGGGCCTTCTGGCGCAGCAGCCCGACCTGATCATCGCCGCCGAGGGGGCCGGGCCGCCGGCCGTCCTGGCGCAGCTGCGCGAGGCCGGGCTGCGCGTCGAGACGGTGACGGAGCCGCCGAATCCCGAGGGCGTGCTGGACAAGATCGAGACGGTCGGGCGCCTCGCCGGCCTGGAGCGCGAGGCCGAGGCGCTCCAGACCGAGGTCCGCGCGCGCTTCGCCGACCTCGCGACCCGGCGCGCCCGGATCGCCCGGGCGGCCCGGGCCCTCGTCGTCCTGTCGGTCCAGGGCGGCCGGACCGTCGTCGGCGGCACCGGCTCCTCGGCGGACGGCATCCTGGCCCTGGCGGGCATCGGCAACGCGGCCGCGGGCCTGGAAGGCTTCAAGCCGATGACCGACGAGGCCATCGTGGCCGCCGCCCCCGACGCGGTGGTGATGATGCAGAACGGGCCCGAGCCGCCGAAGCCCGAGAGCATCTTCGCCCCCGGCACGGCCCTCGGCCAGACGCCGGCGGCGGCGCGGGGGCGGCTGGTGGCCATGGACGGCCTCTACCTCCTCGGGTTCGGGCCGCGCACGCCCGAGGCCGCCACCGACCTGATGCGGGCGCTCTACCCGGACCTGCCGCGTGACTGAGCCGCGCGGCGGCGGGCGGGGCGCGTGAGCCGCCGCGCGGCGCCCTGGGTGCTGGGTGTCCTGGCGGCCCTGGTGCTCGCCGCCGCCCTGCTCTCGGTGAGCCTCGGGGCGATCCCCATCCCGCCGGACCGGGTCTTCGCGGTCCTGATCGGGGAGGGGAGCGATCCGGCCCGCGCCCGCGACGGGCTGGTGATCCTCTCGATCCGCCTGCCCCGCACCCTGCTGGGGCTGCTGGTCGGGGCCGGGCTGGCGGTCTCGGGGGCGCTGATGCAGGGGCTGTTCCGCAACCCCCTGGCCGATCCGGCGCTGGTCGGGGTCTCGTCGGGGGCGGGGCTCGCGGCCGCGGTGATCATCGTCCTGGGCGACCGGATCCTCGCCGGGCTGGGGCTTCCCGGGCCGCTGCCCTACGCCGCGCTGCCGGCCGGAGCCTTCCTCGGTGGCCTGTGCGCGACCCTCATCCTCTACGCCCTCGCCACCCGGTCCGGGCGCACCGCGGTGGCGACGATGCTGCTCGCGGGGATCGCGCTGGGGGCGCTGAGCGGCGCGCTGACCGGCCTGCTGACCTTCGTCAGCGACGACCGGCAACTGCGCGATCTCGCCTTCTGGTCCCTGGGCAGCCTCGGCGGGGCCACCTGGTCCAAGGTCGCGGCCTCGGCGCCGCTGATCCTGCCGGTGCTGGCCGCGGTCCCGCTCCTCGGCCGCGGCCTGAACGCCCTCGTCCTCGGCGAGGCCGAGGCGTTCCATCTCGGCGTCCCGGTGGAGCGGCTGAAGCGCGCCTGCATCGTGCTGGTGGCGGTCGCGGTGGGCACCAGCGTGGCGGCGGCGGGGGTGATCGGCTTCGTCGGCCTCGTGGTGCCGCACGCCCTGCGGCTGCTGATCGGCCCGGGGCACCGGCTGCTGCTTCCGGCCTCGGCAATCCTCGGCGGCGCCTTCCTGGTCCTCGCCGACGTGGTGGCGCGCCGCGTCGCCGCGCCCGCCGAGCTGCCGATCGGGATCGTCACCGCGCTGGTCGGCGCGCCGGTCTTCCTGTGGCTGCTTCTCGGCCGGGTGCGACCGGACGATGTCTGACGATGTCTGACAATGTCTGATCCGGCCCTGCTCACGGCCCGCGACCTGACCGTCACGGTGGCGGGGCGCGACCTCGTGCGCGACGTCTCCCTGGCGGTGGCGGGCGGCACCCTGCAGGTGATCGTCGGCCCCAACGGGGCCGGCAAGTCGACCCTCGTCCGCCTGCTCAGCGGCGCCCTGCGCCCGACCCGGGGCAGCGTCGCCTATGACGGTGCGCCCGTGGCGACGATCCCGCTCTGGCGCCTCGCCGCGACGCGGGCGGTGCTGCCGCAGGCGGCGCGCCTCGCCTTCCCGTTCGCGGCGGCCGAGGTCGCCCGGATCGGCCTCGACGGCATCGGCCGGGGCCTCGGGGCCCGCGATCGGGCGGCGATCCTGGCCCGGGCCCTCGCGCGGGCCGACGTGGCGCATCTCGCCGACCGGGCCTACCCGACCCTCTCGGGCGGGGAGCAGGCGCGGGTGCAGTTCGCCCGCGTGCTCTGCCAGCTGGAGGCCGGCCGCACGGTGGCGGACCGGCAGGTGCTGTTCCTGGACGAGCCGACCGCGAGCCTCGACCTCCGGCACCAGGGCGCGCTGCTCGACGCCGCCGCCGGGCTGGCGGCGACCGGCGTCGCCGTGGTGGCGATCCTCCACGACCTCAACCTCGCGGCCGCCTACGCCGACCGGCTGCTGGTGCTGGACGGGGGCCGGCTGGTCGCCGGCGGGCGGCCGGCCGAGGTCCTGACCGACGACCTCATAGCCGGGGTCTTCGGCGTCCGCTGGCCGGTCGGGCGGGTGCCGCCGGGCGGCCAGCCCTTCCTGCTACCGCACCGGGGCGCGCCCGGTCGGCGCGGCTAGCGATAGCGCGACGGGTGGTATTCCCGGTAGCTCAGGCCGATCACGGCCGCGAGCAGGCCGGCTCCCCGGCACAGCGTGTAGCCGCCGCCGATCAGGGTCGCCGGCCTGAGGGACAGGCCGGCGATCCCGAGCCGCAGAAGGCCGCCGCCGAGGCGCACGAAGCCGCGGCCCGCGTTGGCGAGCCGGCCGCCCACCGTTTCCGGGCGGAGCCGGCCGAGATAGGCCTCGACGCTGCCGCTGCGGTACCAGCGCGCCAGCAGCCAGCGCACCCGCATCCGGTGCGTCGGGATGCTGTCGTAGACCACGGCCGTCTCGGCCCAGGCGATCCGGTGCCCGGCGAGCATCAGGGCCCGGAAGAAGAACGTGTCCTCGCCGCCCATCGTGTTGAAGCGCATGTCGAAGGACAGGCCCAGCGCCCGGATCACCCGCAGGTCCAGGAGCGCGTTGGCGGTGTAGCCGTCCTCCACGTAGCCGTCGCGGACCGGCAGGCGCTTGGCGAAGAAGCCCCCGGCGGCCGCCCAGGCGGGCGGAACCCGGTCGAAGAACGGCACGACCGGCCCGACGCAGGCCGCGACGCCCGCGGCGAGGGCGGTCTCGAGCAGGTTGTGGAGCCAGTCGCGGTCGGGAAACTCGTCGTCGTCGATCAGAGCGACCCAGTCCGCGCCGGCCGCGGAGGCCTCAGCGAGGCTGCGGTTGCGGACCGCGGCGAGGCCGCGGGTCTCCTCCCGGGCGTAGGTGACGGGGAAGCGGCCGGTCGCCCGGTAGGCCTCCACCACCGGGACGGCGGCGCGGCTGCGCCCGTTGTCGATGATCAGGATGCGCAGGGCGGTCTCTGCGAGGCTGCCGAGCCGCTGCTGGTCCAGGGCCTTGAGCAGGCGCGCCAGCCCCACGGGCCGCTCGCAGGTGCAGATGCAGATGCACAGGCGCATCGTCTTACCTCTGTCCGATCGGGTGGGCGTGCGGCCGCGGCCGCAGGCGCTTGCCCGCCGCCGCCAGCAGCGTCGCGGCCAGGAACCGCCAGATCCGGGGATGCCGGAGCGCCAGGGTCGCGCCCGCGCGCCAGCGGCCGGCCTGGGCCGCCTCGATGACCTGGGCGATCAGCCGCGTCACCGCGAGGCCGTCGCGGTAGGCGCGGCTGCCGTGGCGGATCTCGGCGGAGCGCGACCGCGCCTCGGCGAGGCGGCCGTGCTCGGCCCGGGCCGCGAAGGCCGCGTCGAGGCGCGCGATGTCGGCCTGGCGCAGCCGGTGCGACAGCGAGGTGGGTCCGCGCCGGTAGCCGTAGCCCGCGTAGGTGGTGACCACGAACCGCGCCCCCGCCGCGAGGGCTTCCAGGCACAGCAGGAAATCTTCCCCGATCCGGACGCCCTCGTCGTACCGGATGCCGTGCCGGCGCAGGATCTCGGCGCGCATCATGGGCTTGAGGTAGCCGAGCTTGGTCACCCGGCTGAGCAGCTGGTTGCTGGCGATGTACTTGGCGAGGTCGATCTCGAACAGGTACGGCTCCCGGCCGCCCTCCAGCATCCCCGGACCCTGCGGGTCGAACATGTCGGTGAACGGGATCGGGTTGTCGGCGACGATGTCGGCATCCGCCGCGAGCGCGAGATCGAGCAGGGTCCGGGTGCGGTCGGGCAGGATCAGGTCGTCGGCGTCAAGGATCGCGATCCACCGGCCCCGGGCGGCGTTCAGCGCCGCGTTCCGGGCGCTCGACGGGCCCCGGGGCGTGCCCGGTCCGGCATCGGCGAGAGGAATGACGCGGACCCGCGGATCGGCTTCCGCCAGGCGCGCCAGCACGGAGGCGGTCCCGTCCCGCGAGCCGTCATCGACCGCCACCACCTCCACGGCGACGCCGGTCTGGGCGAGGGCGGAACGGATGGCCGTCTCGATCCAGGGCGCCGCGTCGTGCGCGGCCATGATGAACGAGACGTCCACGAAGGTGCCCCGAGCATCGGACAAGAGTTGATCCGCCATCGCGCTTCCTGGGCCGCCGGGCGCGGCCTCCGAGACCGCCCCCGACTTTGGCCGGAAGCGATCGGCGCGCACGACGCTCAAAGGGCGTAGGGCGGCCGCCATCCCCTCCCATTGCGGGGGATGGCCCCGACGGCCGGAACAGGTCAGTGCGTGTCGGGGGCTGTGTCGCCCGTGGGGCGGGAATTCCGGACGCTGAGGCCCTTCGCCAGAATCGTCCGGACGTGGGCGCGCAATTTTTGTTTCCTCTCCGCCGAGGCAGGAGAATCTTTTTTGAGGCTCGAATCGCCGGAGGCTGCCATGTCGAACGCCCCTGAGGCCCGTCACCGCGCGCCGCCATCGCCGAAGCGGCCGCAAGGGTGATCGGCGATACCTATAATGGATTATTTGGCTGGAATCTCGACATTATTGCAACGCAACCAACGAAAACAGTTTTGATGTTTGTTAAGGTTTATGTCTCCTACTGAGCATTGTCGGACGTGGGCGAACTACGTAGGTAGTATCCGAGGGCCCTCCCGAGGGCGGAAATCAGGGAGGAGATGAGTGCCCAGTCGCTTCTATTTCGACATCGAGAACGGCGAGGAGACGATCCGCGACGCGCAGGGCGTGGAAGCCGCGGACTTGGCCGAGGCGCTCGCGGAGGCCCGCAGCGTGATCGACGAAATGGCGGGTGAACTGGAGGTCGCGGGACCGGCCGGCGCGTGGACGCTCGTCGTGCGCGACGCCACCGGCGCGGAGGTCGGCCGGGTGCCGATCAAGGGCTGAGCCGGGGACGCGCGAGCGGATTACGGGCCGACCAGCGCGGAGGCGCCGACCCGCCGGCGCGGGGCCCGCAGCAGCCGGCGTGCGGGCCGCTCCAGGAGCCGCCACGACAGTTCGGCCAGCAGCAGCGTCAGCATCAGGTCGAGCGCCATGGAGACCGAGCGCGGTCCGGCGACGTCGAGGCCGACGAGGGCCAGCACGCGCTCCGCGTGGAGCGGCACGTGGAACAGGTAGGCGGCGTAGCTGATCACGCCGATCCGGCGCAGCCACGGGATCTCCAGGAGGGCGACCGCGCGGCCCTCCCGCGCCTCGACCACCTGCAGTAGCAGCAGCGCCGCCAGGACGCCGCTGAGGCGGCCGAGAACGAGCCACCAGCCGGTCGGCGCGATCAGGAGCGGCAGGGCCACGAACAGGGCCAGCACGCCGGCCAGGGCGGCGTCGCGGGCGAGCCAGGCCGGGAGCGGCCGGGTGCGCAGGCCGGCGAGGCCGCCCAGCGCGATCAGTCCGACATTGGCCAGGGTGTCGACGTCGAAGCACCGCGGCGCGGCGCCCGCCCGCCACAGGGCACCGTGCGCCAGGACGCTGATCCCGACCAGGAGCCAGCACAGCGTGCCGAGGTGGCGCCGCGACAGGAACAGGGCCGCCGGCGCGAACAGCAGGTAGAATTGCTGCTCGACCGCGAGGCTCCAGAGGTGGCCGAGCTCGGTGCCCCAGCCGTTCAGCTCGATGTAGATGTTGGTGACGTAGAACCACGTCGCGAGCTTGAACGCGTCGTTGCCGAGACTGGCCGGGTCGCCGGGCCGGACCGTGTAGAGCACGAACAGGAAGACGTAGTAGACCGGCACGATCCGGGCGACGCGATTCCGGTAGAACAGCCCGAGGCTGCCGAGCGGGGTCGACGCGCCCGCCTCCACGGCCGTGCGGGCCGCGGCGAGGATCCGGACGATCAGGAAGCCGCTCAGGACGAAGAACAGCCACACGCCGGCCGTGCCGAGGGCCTCGGTCCTCGGGCTCGGCGCCTTGTGGCTGACGAAGACCATCAGGAACGCCAGGGCCCGCAGGCCGTCGAACCCGTTGATGCGGCGCTCTGAAGGGGCCACGGCGCGTCCTGTCCGGTGATCGACCGCGCCGCGCCGGGGCAGAACGCGCCCGCGCGGCCGGGCCCGGCCGGGAGGGCCGGGCAGCCCGGTTTAGACCGGCCCCCGCGCGGGGGCCCTTACCTCGATCGGCGGACGGGACCTCCCCGAAAGCGGTCCCGCCGCCCGGTAGGGCCGTCAGCGGCGGCGGATGAGCAGGACGACGAGGCCGACGGCGACGGCCGCCCCGGCCTGGGCGGCCAGCAGCGCGAGCAGGAACCCCTTCGGTAGAACAACCGCGAAACCGATCGCTCCTCCAATCAGTGCAGCGAACACCAGCACGACCAGCAACGCCTTACCTCCATTGATGGATCGGCGGCCGTCTTGTTGCCGAACCGGTCGTGGGCCCAGTGTTGTCGCAAGGGTTCCGCCTGCGATCGACGCCCCTTCGGACCGGCCGAGCGCCGCCGAAGCCGGCTGCGGCGAGGCTGGCCGAACCGGCCGGCTGCGCACGTCGCTCCGCAAGTTCCGATCCCGTCTCACCCCGAGTCAAGGAGCCGACATGTTGCGCCCGGCTGGGACCCCGACGCCGATCGAGTCGTCGACGCCGCAGGATATGGTCGAGACGCTGAACGAGGCGTTGGTCAAGACATTGCCGGCCCCGCGGCAGGCCGGCCCCGGCCTCCGGGTGAGCTGGGCGATGAAGCGCCTCCTCGACGCGACCATCGCGCTGACGGCGCTCTTCCTGCTTCTGCCTCTGCTGCTGTTCATCGCCCTGCTGATCTGGGGCAGCGACGGCCGGTCGCCGATCTTCCGACACAAGCGCCTCGGCCGGCACGGGCGCCCCTTCGGATGCCTGAAGTTCCGGTCCATGGTCGCGGACGGCGACGCGGTGCTGGCGCGGCATTTCGCCGAGAATCCCGAGGCCCGGGCGGAGTGGGAGGCGTCCTTCAAGCTCACCCACGATCCCCGCGTCACGGCGCTGGGCCATGTCCTGCGCAAGACGTCCCTCGACGAGCTGCCGCAGCTCTGGAACGTGCTGCGCGGCGAGATGAGCCTCGTGGGGCCGCGGCCGATCGTCCAGGCCGAGGTCGTGCGCTACGGCGCCGACTTCACCGCCTGCTTCTCCGTTCCGCCGGGCCTGACCGGCCTCTGGCAGGTCTCCGGGCGCAGCGACACGGGCTACGCCGAGCGCGTCGCCCTCGATTGCGCCTATGCCAGCCAGTGGAGCCTCCGCCGCGACCTCGCCATCCTGCTCAAGACGGTTCCGGCCGTGCTGAGCCAGCGCGGCAGCCGCTAGGGCCATGACCGGGCGGCCGCGCCGCGCCCGCCGCGCCCGCCGCGGAGCGCGCCGATGAAGGGCATGATGCTCAACGCCCTGCTGGGGGTGATGCTGGGCCGCTTCGGCTCGGTCTGGCGGCTGCTGGTCTTCGTCCCGATCGTCGCGGCCGAGGTCGGCTACGGCCTCCTCGTCTACAACCTGAGCGCCGGCGCGTGCCTGCGGCGCGGGACGGCGCTGCTGGTCTGCGGGCAACTGGCCTTCCTGCTCGGCGCCCTGCTGCGGCCCATCGCCAACGAGCGGTGAGCCGTCCGGGCCCGGTGCGGCCCGGCGCGGCGAAGCGGACACGTCAGGCCGGATCCTCCTCGGCGGCCGGCGCCTGAAGGCAGAGCCGCCAGAACTCCACGAAGCCGGCGGCGTACGCGGCGATGACGAGGCTCGACCAATGCATCGCGTGGCTCCGGGCGCGTTCGAGGGCCCAGCCTGCCGCGGAGACGTTAAGATTTAGCCCGGCCCGGTGTCGGGTCCGGTGTCGGGTCCGGTTCCAGGGTCCGGTGCCCGGCGCGGTGTCATGTGTGGTCCGATGCCCGGGGCGGTCGCCGGTGCGGCGTCCGCCCGCCGGTGCGGCTAGCGGCAGACGATCGATTCCTTGAAGCCGCACGGATCGCCCATCCGGGTGAACGCGACCCGCTCGAACAGCGCGGTGACCGGCTGTCCCGAATACTCCGTCGGTCCGAGCCACGACGCGAAGTCCGGGCCCTGTCCCGACCAGACGCTGAGCATGATCTTGCTCGGATGGGAGGGAAGCGGCCGGTCGGGCGTGCCGACGACCTCGCGCAGCAGGCGTCCGTTGACGTACCAGCGCAGGCGGTCGGGCAGCCACTCGAAGGCGTAGTCCGCGGTGGTGGTCGCGGCGTCGAAGCCGAGGGCATCGAGGCTGACGTGCTCGCCGACGCCGCCGACGAAGTAGTTGAGCTGGACCTTGCTCGTGTCCTTGCCGAGCCACTCGAAGTCGATCTCGTCGTTCGTCCGCCGGTCGCCGTTCTCGGGGCCGTTATAGGTGAAGAATGCCGAGACCATGCCGGACCCGGTGCCGGCCCGCATCCGGACCTCGTAGGTGCCGTAGCCGTAGCGCTCGCGGGTCTGGATCTCGGCGCAGCTGAAGGGGCGCTCCTTGTAGGTGATGTCCGTCAGGGACAGCGAGAGTTCGCCGGGCGTCGCGATCCGGGCGCGGTGCTTCGACCACGTGCAGCCCTGCCAGTCGCCGTTGACCCAGCCGTCCGAGACGTACCAGCGGCGTTCGTTCAGGGTGCTGAACAGCTCCACGAAGGATGCGCCGCCCTGGGCAGCCTGGGCCGCGGCGGGAGAGGCGGGAGAGGCGGCCTGGGCCGCGGCCGGCGGCGCGGCGGTCTCGCCCGCGCTCGCGGGATAGGCCTGCAGGAGAAGCGTCGCCGCCACGCAGAGGCGGCGGCCCGGGCCGGACCAGATCGTCATGCGCACGTCCTCAAACCAGTCGCCGCAGGATCGCGGCGGCGCGCATCGTAGCGGCGGGGGCGGCTCCGGCCGGGGATCATTCGGACGATCCGGCCCGGGGCCGGCCCCCTCCTTTCGGACGATCTCGCGCGCCGCGCCGGGGTCGCCCTAACGTGCCGGCGGACCGGCCGCGGCGCGGACCGGCCGGAGAGTCGCGGAGTCGTCCGGTGCGCAGCTTAGAGGCCTCGTCCCCCGTCCCGGAGGTCTGCGTCATCATCGCGGCCCGGGACGCCGCGGACACGATCGCGACCGCCGTCGCCTCGGCGCTCCGGCAGCCGGAGGTCGCCGAGGTCATCGTCGTGGACGACGCCTCCGCGGACCCGACCGGCGCGGCCGCCGCGGCGGCCGACGACGGTACCGGCCGCCTGCGGATTATCCGGCTCGCCGAGAATGTCGGACCCGCCGAGGCCCGGAACCGCGCCATCGCGGCCGCCCGCGCCCCGCTGCTCTGCATCCTCGACGCCGACGACTACTTCCTCGAGGGCCGGCTCGGCCGGCTCCTCTCCGCGCCCCGGACCTGGGATCTGATCGCCGACGACATCGTCATGGTCCGCGGCCGCGAGGCGGCCTCCGCCGCCGGCCTCGTCACCGGACCGGGGCGGCCGCAGCGGCTCACCCTCGCGGCCTTCGTGAGCGGCAACATCCCCCGTCCCGGCGCGAGCCGGCGCGAGCTCGGCTTCCTGAAGCCGATCATGCGGCGGGGTTTCCTGGACCGGCAGGGGCTGCGCTACGACGCGCGCCTGCGGCTCGGGGAGGATTACGCCCTCTACGTCGAGGCGCTGGCGGCCGGGGCGGCGTTCGCCGTGACCGCGCCCTGCGGCTACGTCGCGGTCGAGCGGTCGAACTCGCTGAGCGCGCAGCACCGGACGGACGACCTCGGGGCGATGCTGGCCTTCGACGACGCCATGCTGGGCCGGCCGGGTCTCGCCCCGGAGGCGCGGGTGGCTCTCCGGGCCCACCGCGCCGCCACGGCGCGGCGCTGGCAGCACCGGCGCGTCCTCGACCGGCGGCGCGCCCAGGGCTACGCGGCGGCCCTGCGGGAGCTGCTCGGCACGCCCCTGGCGTGGCGCCACATCCTGTCGGTGACCCTGGCGGCCAAGCTCGCGCGCCTCGTGCCCGCGTCCGTGCCGGAGCGGGAGACCGGTCCGCGCCTGCTCCTCGGACCGGAGCGCCGCCTCGAGCCGGCGCGCTGAGCCGGCGCTGGGCCGGGCCGGCAGCGGCGCGTCAGCGGTCGCGCTCCTCCCTGCGCGCCCGCACGGCCGCCACGTCGGACCGGACCTCGTCCAGCGCGCTGCGGACCCGCTCCAGGGCCGTCGAGACCGTCGCGTCTAGGTCCGGATCGACGGCGTCCGGCGCCGTGCCGTGACGGAAGCCGTCCAGCAGGTAGGGCATCATCTTGCCGTGGAGCGCCGTGTAGGCACCGGGACTGGACAACTCGTAGACGACCGCGAGAGCGTGATAGGCTCGGACGAGAACCTCGAGCGCGACATCCGCGCTGCGCGCCCCCCGATCGCAATCATCGTTGCCCATCATCGTGCTTGATAATTTATTGCTGCCCCGTCCGCCGGGTAACATGCCCACTTAAGACTGTCGACGTCGGGAGCCATTGCAATCTTCGATCCCCTATGGCGCGGGGCCGTTTATCCGCGCGCCATGGCTCGACTGCAACAGTCACTGAATAGCGGGGGGCAATTCAAGGTCTCGTCTAGCCGCGGAGCTGCCGCGTCGGCCGGATCATTGTGGCGATCTTGGTCTCGACCTCGACCAAAACGCTGTTCACAAGGTGAAGGGCGCCGTCAACTGTACCGGTTGTCAGGCTCTCGTCGCGGCTCGTCTCCTGGATGATGCGGAAATTGTCCTCGACGAACGCGCGGATCTTCTGCTGGACGTCGACGAACTCTCCCGGATGGGCCGTCTCGTAGAGGAGCGCCAGGGCCAGGTAGGCGCGCGCCACCATGTCCAGCGCCAGGGTCGTGCTGACCTCAGAATGTCCGGCGTCCGGGGGCGACACGACGACTGAATTTCCTGTCGGATGTTAGTTATTTACACTATCACGGACTTTATTCGGCGCCAACCGCGCCGATGATCGGTGATGTGGATTCTGCATTGATTCCCGTCGACCGTGGGCCGGTCCCCGGCGGGGCGGTCGGTGCCCGGTCGGAGCGCCGACACGACGCGCGCGGGCGCCGCGCCCGCCAGCAATCCTCGCCACAGTGATGGACGGACCGCCGGCAGGCCGGTCCGGGTGAGCCCGGCTCGGGTTGGTGAGACGCGTCCCGTCGCGTGCGGCGCGGGCTCCGTGACCGTCCCGGGCCGATCGCGCGCGGCGTTAACGGCCGGCGGTGGCCCGGCGCTCGGCGCGGTCTTGGCCCGGCGCCAGATCCTGCGCGATCCGCAGCTTGAGCGCGAGGATCCGGTTGTGTCGCGCCATCGCGAGGAGCGACTCGGCGGTCCCGACATCGCCGCGCATCCGCAGCGCGTGGGCGGCCAGCGCCATCTGGGCAGCCATCGCGTCCGCCTGGCGGGCGGCGTGCGGGACGTTCTGGGAGAGGGGCATTCCGGATGGCCACGGTTCGAGGGCTCAGCCGATCCTCCGGACGATCCGTTAACGATATCTTAATGGCCGCACCCCCGCGCCGTCCGAGCGGCGCGGGCCGTCACTTCCGGATGGGCAGGCGGCCGACCAGCCAGCCCTCCTCGTTGCGCACGAGGAGGGTCCAGGGCGGCTCCCGGCCGTTTCCCGTAATCTCATCGGCCATCTCGGCGATCACGCTACGCGCCTCGATCAGGGCTTCCTCGAGGCCAGCGGCCTCGACCCCCACGTGGTCGTGGATCGTCTCCTCGGCATTTGCGATCTCGAAGTAGAAACGCGCCGCCAACAGGGTTCTCCTCCGCCGGAACTCTTCGGGGAGTTCAGTTCTATAGACCGGTGTTAGCATCTTAGCCGTTCGCGCTCCCGGACAAAGCGGTCGGGAAAAAGCAGCCTGTCTTTGACAATTCGGGTGATGCGCCGGGAAAATGTTCGCGCGATCGTCGACCGGCGCCGCCGGATCAGCCGAATGGCGTAGCCGCCCGGCCGCCGCCATGGCCGGATGGCGATGTAAGGCGCGGTTCGGGGCGGCCCGGCTGCCGGTTCGGAACGGGCCGCGGCGGGGTCGGGCCGGTCGGGCCGAATCGTCGCCGCTACGCCCGATCGGCAGAGCCGCGTACGCCTAAGATATGATGTTGGTGGCCCTGTCGGGCCGCCGTAGACCCGAGCGTCGGTGCGATCGCGGCGAGGATTCCATGAACATCACGATGGTCGGGTCGGGCTATGTCGGTCTGGTCTCTGGCGCGTGCTTTGCGGATTTCGGCCACACGGTCGTGTGCGTCGACAGCAATCGCGGCCGGATCGACGCGCTGAATGCCGGCCGGATGCCGATCTACGAGCCGGGCCTCGAGGCCCTGGTCGCCGAGAACGTCCGCCAGGACCGCCTGTCCTTCATCACCGACCTGGAGACGGCGGTCGGTCAGGCGGACGCGGTCTTCATCGCGGTGGGCACGCCCTCCCGCCGCGGCGACGGCTTCGCCGACCTGAGCTACGTCTACGCGGCCGCCCGCAGCATCGCGCGCGCGCTGCGCGGCTTCACGGTGGTGGTGACCAAGTCGACCGTTCCGGTGGGCACGGGCGACGAGGTCGAGCGCATCATCCGCGAGACCAACCCCGAGGCGCAGTTCGCGGTCGTCTCGAACCCCGAGTTCCTGCGCGAGGGCGCAGCCATCGCCGACTTCAAACGCCCCGACCGCATCGTCGTCGGCACCGACGAGCCGCGGGCCGTGGCGGTCATGGAGCAGATCTACCGCCCGCTCTACCTCAACGCCGCGCCGATCGTCGCGATGAGCCGCCGGACGGCCGAGCTGACCAAGTACGCGGCGAACGCGTTCCTCGCGGCGAAGATCACGTTCATCAACGAGGTGGCGGACCTGTGCGAGGCGGTGGGCGCTGACGTGCAGGCGGTGGCGCGCGGCATCGGCCTGGACAACCGGATCGGGTCGAAGTTCCTGCATGCCGGGCCGGGCTACGGCGGCTCGTGCTTCCCCAAGGACACGCTGGCCCTGGTCAAGACCGCGCAGGACGCGGGCACGCCGCTGCGGCTGGTCGAGACGGTGGTGGCGGTCAACGACCAGCGCAAGCGCGCGATGGCGCGCAAGGTGATCAAGGCCTGCGGCGGGTCGGTGCGGGGCA
>NZ_FOZY01000053.1:0-20588 GCF_900116245.1 Methylobacterium sp. yr668
ACGGCGACCCGAAGCCCTTCGTCTGGACCGCCGACCCGGATCGCATCATCCAGGCCGCGAAGCGCGGGCACCAAGTGTTAGACTCGCACCACTAGGACCTCGGCCGCGGCCCGGCGCAGGCGATCATCAGCCCGCCGGCGACGGGCCCGTAGGCGGGGGCGGCGGCGCGCGGCGTCACCGGACGCGCCCCCCTGTTCGCGGAAGGCGGTCTAGGCGGGCACCGCGGGAGGCCGCGGCGCGGCGTCGGCGGCGGCCGCCCCCGGCACCCAGAGCCGGTCGCGCACGAAGTGCTCGCGCGACAGCGCGACCAGGGCCGCGCGCTTGTGGGGGAAGTCGACGGTCGCGATCGTCGCGAAGCCGGAGCCGTGGAGGTTCCGGATCTGCTGGGCGTGATCGGCCCGCGGCTCGCCGACGACGCGCTGCGTGCGCGGCTCGTCGAGGAACAGGTAGTGCATCAGCGACGGCAGCCAGGCCGAGAGCGCGGGTCGCCCGCGCACGGACGCGTCGCCGATCGCGACGTGCCAGCCGCGGTCGTAGGGGCCGGCCTCGTAGAGCGGCCCGAGGCGGCTCTCCCGCGCCCAGTACAGCTCGAAATAGCCGAACGGCCTGCCGTCGAGGCAGCCGAACAGCGGCAGGGTCGCGGGGTCGGCCTGGAGCCCGGCGATGTAGGCGGCGTGCGCCTCCAGGGTACCGGTCTCCTGCCAGATCGCGGCGATGCGGGGGTCGTTCATCCAGGTCGAGAACAGGGCGACGTCGCCGGGCTCCGTCATCGTGCGGAAGCTCAGACGCCGGTCGAGCCACGGGATCGCCCGCGCGTAGACCGTGCCGGCGGGCGTCCGGGGCCGCAGCGGGTGGCGGCGGCCGGCCGTGGCGGTGAACAGCTCGGGGAAGGGCGGCCGGGCCCGCGGGAGCCAGCGGGCGGCGCATTGCCAGAGGAGCCCCGGCAGGATCTCGACCCCGTCGCCGTCACCGAGGGCCCGGGCCGCGCCGAGGTCGAGCAGCCGTCCGGACGTCGCCGGATCGGCCGCGACGACGATGCGCAGGACCTGCATGTCCTGGGCGGTCAGCGCCTCGGCGCGCGCCAGGATCGCGTCCGCGGCCGCCGCCGGCGCGACCGGCTCGGCGAGGCGGATCACCGGCACTTCGCGGGTCCCCTCCAGGGTGAGGGGCACCGGCGCGGCGTCCCGCGCGGTTTCCCGCGCCCCGTCATCGCACGTCCTCGGTGGATGCGCCCCCGCGTCGCGCATCCGCTGGCTCGAAGCGTCCGTCATCCGTCCTCCGCGCGTCGCCGGCCCCTCCGCGTCGCCGGCACCTCCCTGACGGATGGGCCCGTCCGGCGTTCAGAGGTTTCGTGCGGGCGCCGTCCGCCGGCACCGGGTGCGACAGCATGAACGGCGCCCCGCCTCAACCGTCACTCCGTCGAAGCCCGAGCGGCGCAGGAGCGAGCGGATGGACAGGCACGGCCAGGAGGCGGGCGCGGACACGGCTGCGGAGGCAGGTCTGGGCACGGCCGGGGACACGGCCGGGGACGCAGCCAGGGACACTGCCGAGGCCCGGGCGCCGTCCCCCGCGCGAGCCTCCGCTCGGACGGCCACCTGACATGCAGGCGCCCGAACCGACCTTCGAGACCCTGCGCGACGCCCATGTGGCCGCGCTCACCGGCTCCCTGATCGACGGCGTCGAGCACGGCCCCGGGGGCGCCGGCTACGTCTGGTCGCGCAGCATCCCGGACCCGACCGTGAACTTCGCCTTCGGCGTGCACCGTCCCGACCAGTTCGCCTGGGCGGGCGCGGCCGCCCTCGGGCGAGCCCGAGCGCCGGCCTTCCTGGCCCGGGACGACGGCGAGATCGCGCTGCTGCGCGCCCTGTTCGAGCCCGCGATCCTCTACCCGGCGCGCTGGATGGTGGCGCGGGAGCTTCCGGCGCCGGCCCCGGCCGGCAGCGCCATCACCGTGCAGGCGACGCCCGCGCCGGGGCCGGATTTCGAGAGGGTCTTCGCCCACCTGTCCGACGCGCCGGGCGTGCGGACGCATCTGCGCCGCTACTACATCCCGGCGCTGCGCGCGGCCCGGGGCCGGCACGGCCTCGTGACCCTGCACCTCGTCCTGCGCGACGCCGCCGGCCCGGCGGCGTGCGCCAGCCTCTACCTGCGCGGCGAGACGGCGGGCCTGTACAATGTCAGCACGCGGGCCGACCGGCAGCGCCGCGGCCTCGGCACCGCCGTGACGGTCGCGGCCCTGCGCGAGGCGCGGGCGCGGGGGGTGGTTCAGGTCTTCCTGCAATGCCCGGCCGACGGCAGGACCGAGGCCCTCTACGCGCGGGCAGGCTTCCGGACGGCCTGCGCGCCGACCCTGCTGTGCACGACCCCGCCCTGATCCGGACCCGCTCAGAACGGCTCCGCGCCGTACCCGTCGGGCGTGAGGCCGAGGACGAACCCGATCTCCGCATCCGCGTCGCGCAGGACGAGCGCGCTGGCCGGGCCGGTCACGACCTTGCCCCGTCCCTCGATCCGGGCGCCGTAGCGACCGCGGGGTTCGAGGGCGGCCAGCGCCGCGAGGGCACGGCGCACCGCCCGCGGGTGGCGGACGCCGTTCTCGTCGCGCCAAGCCGCCTCCTCGCCGGGCCAGACCCGCCGGGGCAGGTGCTGCACGCCGGCGCGCGCGGGCGGCCGCAGGGCCGCGGCGAGGCGCGCGGGGAGCCTCACGGCCGGCCGATCCAGGCGGCGCGCAGGATCCGCAGGGGCGCGGCCGGCACGGGCCTCCGGACGGGCGCGAGCGGGAGCGCATCGAGCACCACCGCGCTGGCGAGCGCCGCGGCCAGGGGCGCGTAGTCGGCCAGATGCACGCCGTCCCGGTGGAGGCCCGGACCGGCGAGGCCGCCGGTACCGGATCGCCACGGCGCGAACGGGTCGAAGAAGGTGCGGCCCCCCGCGGCGCAGAGTGCCGCGAGGCGATCCGAGAAGACCGCGACGGCGGCGGGATCGCGCCCGGTCGCCCCGGCACCGATCGGCGGTATCGCGGCGACGAAGACCTGCGCGGCCCAGGCCTCCAGGCGGCGCAGGATGTCCCGGACATCGGCCTCGAACCGGTCGACCACCCGGGCCCGCTCGGGATGGCGCCAGCGCTGGATGTCGTTGGTGCCGATGATCAGCACCGCGGCCGCGCAGCGGACCGGGACGCACAGCGCCGCGAGCTGGCGGCCGCAATCGGCCGCGGTGCTGCCGCCGACCGCGACGTTGATGCAGGGCCGGCCGCCGAGATCCGGCGCGCCGACGAGCTCCGCGTGGGAATTGCCGGCGAGCAGCACGCTGCCGGGCGCGGCCGCCCGGAGGGCCGCGCGGATGCCGGGACGCCGCTCGGCGAAGCGGTGCCCGACGATCCGCCCGTGCCGCCAGTGCCGGGCCGCATTCTCGATCCAGTGGGCGCCCATGGCTGTCCTGATCAGGCGTGAGGGAGCGGACGCTCCCGGACGGCCGGGACCGGAGGATGACGGGCGCGGGCCGGTCCGCAGCCCGGATACAGGGGACGACAGGTCACGCGTGGCCGAACGACTTGCCGCCGCGCGACGGATCACCGGATAAAATTCGCAGAAACACTTGTTAATATGATCCAGTACAGCGGATCATCTTCACCTCGTATATGTGGGAAAAAATCACACGTCAATCGCGGCGCGGACGCGATCGGGCCCATGTGCCGGGCCGGACGCCTTCCGGCGGCCGCGGCGCCGCGCTACCTCGGGACTCGCGGGGCGCCGTCGGCCGCCCGGGAGCGGCGGGGAGCCAGGATGGCGAGCGCGATGATCAGGGACCGGGTCTTCATCGTCACGGGCGCGGGCTCGGGCCTCGGGGAGGCGGCGGCGCGGGGCCTCGCGGCGGCGGGGGCGCGGGTGGTCGTGGCCGACATCGCCCGGGAGGCCGGCGCCCAGGTGGTGGCGGATCTCGGGGCGCAGGCCCGGTTCGCCGAGACGGACGTCACCCGCGAGGCGGACGGCGCGGCGGCGGTCCGGACGGCGCTCGACGCGTTCGGGCACCTCCACGGGCTGGTGAACTGCGCCGGCATCGCGCCGGGGGAGAAGGTGGTCGGCCGCGACGGGCCGCACCGGCTCGAGACCTTCGCGCGGGCGGTCTCGGTCAACCTCGTGGGCACGTTCAACATGATCCGGCTGGCCGCCGACGCCATCGCCCGCGAGGCGCCGGACGCGGCCGGCGCCCGGGGCGTGATCGTGAACACCGCCTCGATCGCGGCCTTCGACGGCCAGATCGGGCAGGCCGCCTACGCGGCCTCGAAGGGCGGGGTGGTATCCATGACCCTGCCGATCGCCCGGGAGCTCGCCCGGCACGGCATCCGGGTGGTCACCATCGCGCCGGGCATCTTCGAGACCCCGATGATGGCGGGCCTGCCCCAGGACGTGCAGGACACGCTCGGCCAGAGCGTGCCGTTCCCGCCGCGCCTCGGCCGCCCGTCGGAATACGCGGACCTCGTCCGGCACATCTGCGAGAACCCGATGCTGAACGGCGAGACCATCCGGCTCGACGGGGCGCTGCGGATGCCGCCGCGCTGACGGCTCAGCCGATCGACACGCTGGTCAGCACCTCGGCGGCGCGGCGGACCTCGGCGGCGATCATCTCCTCGCTCGGGCCGTCGATCGGCAGGTCCGACAGGATCGCCGCCACGTCGCGCTTCACGTCCTCGCGGATCTCCGGGTTCTCCTCGGAGAGCCGCCCGATCAGGACGCCGAGAACGATCTCCAGGGCGGACAGCTTGGCGTGCAGGCGGGTGAACTCGTCCAGCGGCTCGGGCTCGTGCGCGGTCATGGCCTGCTCCATCGGGGGGACGTCCGCCGTCCCCGAGGGGCGCGCCGGATCGCCCGCGTGTCATACAGGGGCGCCGGCCGTCCGTCTCGCCGGGCGTCGACCCCGCGCAGCCCCGGGCGCCGACCCGGCTCCGCCCGGGCGACGGGACCCGAATTTTTTCCCGATCGCGGGCAACCGGATTTCCGGACCCGACGTTTCACGCATCCGTGAACGAACCCGCGAAGGGAAACACCGCCATGATCACCCGTCTCACCGCCGCAGCCGGCCTCCTCGCCCTCTCCACCGGCCTCGCCCTGGCCCAGACGCCCACCGCGACGCCCGCCGAGCCCGCCACGAAGGCCGACAGCAACATGAAGGAGTGGCAGGTCGCCAAGGTCGCCAAGGTCGGCCTCGCCCAGGCGCTGGCCACCGCCGAGTCGCAGGGCGACGAGAAGGGCGGCCGCGCCATCGACGCCGACTTCGAGAAGGCCGGCAGCAAGGATCCGGCCCACTACGCGATCAAGGTCGTCTACCCGAGCGGCAAGCTCGTCGAGTACGGCATCAACGCCGATACGGGCGCCCTCTACAAGACCGAGAACCAGCCGTTCGAGCGCTACTTCACCCGGCTGAAGGCCTCCGACTTCCAGAACGCCAAGACCTCGCTGAAGGACGCGCTGGCCATCGCCGAGCAGAAGGCCGGCGGCGGCAAGGCCTACGAGGCCGAGGTCGAGAAGGACGGCTCCTCGGTCCAGTACGAGATCAAGGTCGCCGGCGCCGACAAGGAGCAGGAGGTCAAGGTCGGACCGGACGGCAAGGTCCTGAACTGAGATCTAGGGCTGCGGCGGTGAAGGCTGCCGCAGCCCGCTCCGTCCTTGCGAGCGGAGCGAAGCAATCCAGGCAGCGCCACGCTTATCCAGGGCGCGCTGCCCTGGGTCGCTTCGCTTCGCTCGCGATGACGACTGGGTCCGTTCGGTTGCTGCATCCTGTCGCTCCACCGTTCGGGGAGCCGTAAAGTCCCCACGGCGCTTTTCCTTTGCGATGCGGCCCGAGGGGCCGATGACGGGGAGGGCGGCATGGACGCGGGCGCGCTGGAAACCGACGACCATCTCGGCCGCTCCCACCCCCGGGTCGAGGGCCCCGACAAGGTCACCGGCCGGGCCCTCTACAGCTCCGACCTCACCGGCCCGGATCGGGGCACGGCCCACGCCGCCCTGGTGACCAGCACCATCGCCCGGGGCCGGATCACCGGGTTCGACCTTGAGGCCGCCGAGCGGGTGCCGGGCATGCTCGGCATCTTCACCCACCGGGACTTCGCGGGCGCGGTCCGACCGGTGAAGCACCTGATGGCCGGCGGGTACGCCAACAGCTCGCACCGTCCGCTCGATTCCGACACCGTCGCCTATGCCGGCCAGATCGTGGCCCTCGTGGTCGCCGAGACCCTGGGCGCCGCCGAGGCGGCGGCCCATGCGGTGAAGGTCGCCTACGCGGAGGAGCCCGCCGCCGGCGGCTTCGACGCCCCCGGGGCCGAGACCGTGCGCCTCGCCGACCTGAAGCCCCACCACGCGGACATCGCCCGGGGCGATGCCGAGGCGGGGTTTAGGGACGCTGCGCTCCGCGTCGAGGCGCGCTACGCGACGCCGGTCCAGCACCACAACCCGATCGAGCTGTTCACCACCCGGGCCGCCTGGGACGGCGAAAGGCTCACCGTCCACGAGCCGACCCGCTACGTCGGCGCCGTGCAGCACGGGCTCGCGGCGCAGCTCGGGCTCGATCCCGCGCAGGTGCGGGTGGTGGCGGGGCTGATCGGCGGCCATTTCGGCTCGAAATTCGCCCTGTCGCAGCACACGGCCCTGGTCGCCCTGGCGGCCAAGCGCCTCGGCCGGCCGGTCTCGCTGGTGCCCAGCCGGCGACAGTGCTTCACCATCGCCAATTATCGGCCGGAATCGCGCCACCGCATCCGACTCGGCGCCGACCGGACGGGCCGGTTCACCGCCCTGGTCCACGAGGCCGAGACCGTGACGTCGCGCTTCGATCCCTTCGTCATGGAGGGCGCGGAGGTGACGGCGAGCCTCTACGCCTGCCCGAACATCCGCACCGAGGAGCGGGCCGTGCGGGTCGATCGCAACACGCCGGGGCCGATGCGGGCGCCCCCGGAGGTGCCGTTCCTGTTCGCCCTGGAGAGCGCCGTCGACGAGATGGCGGTCGCGCTCGGCATGGACCCGATCGCGCTGCGCCGCCTCAACGACACGGCGGTCGATCCGGTCTCCGGAAAACCGTTCTCGACCCGGCCGCTGATGGCCTGCTTCGACGCCGGCGCGAAGGCCTTCGGCTGGTCGCGCCGGGTGCCGCGCCCGGGCGCGATGCGCGACGGGCCCTGGCGGGTGGGTCTCGGCTGCGCGACTTCGGTGCGGCCCACCAAGATCGCGGCCGCGACCCTGCGGGTCCGGCTCGGCCCGGACGGCGCCGCGGAGGTCGCCTGCGCGCACCACGAGATCGGCAACGGCATCACCACGCTGCTGGCGATGGGCGCGGCGGACGGTCTCGGCGTGCCGGTGGAGCGGGTCACCGTCCGGCTCGGCGACACCGACCTGCCGGCGGCGGGGATCTCGGGCGGGTCGAGCACGACCACCAGCCTGATGAGCGCCCTGGCGCTCGGCTGCCGCCAGATCCGCGAGAGCCTAGCGCAGGCCGCGACCGGGCAGGGCGGGCGCCTCGCCGGCCGCGATCCGGGCAGCCTGCGCCTCGCGGGCGACCGGCTCGCGGCGCCGGACGAGGCCGGGATCGCGCTCGGCGAGGTCGTCGGCCCGGAAGGCGTCGAGACGGTCGCGGAGTTCGTGCCCGAGGGCGGCGACCGGGAGAAGACGCTCGCGGGCCTGCGGCAGGGCCATATCGGGCTCGCCCTCGGTGGGGGCGGGAAGGCCGTCTCCTGGGGCTTCGGCGCGCAGTTCGCCGAGGTCCACGTCCACGCCGAGACCGGGGAGATCCGCGTCGCCCGGCTCACCGGCGCCTTCGCGGCGGGGCGCATCCTCAACCCGCTGACCGCGCGGAGCCAGCTGACGGGCGGGATGATCTGGGGCCTCGGCTCGGCGCTGCTCGAAGAGACGGTGGTGGACGGCGCCGCCTACCGCAACCCGGATCTCGCCGAGTACCTCGTCCCCACGGCGGCCGACGCGCCGGAGGTGGAGGCGCTGCTGGTGCCCGATCCCGACGAGCAGGTCGATGCGCTGGGCCTGAAGGGCCTGGGCGAGCTCGGGATCATCGGGGTGAACGCGGCCATCGCCAACGCGATCCACCACGCCACCGGCCGCCGGATGCGCAGCCTGCCGATCCGGCTGGAGGACGTGGCGTGAGGGGCTGACTCTCCTCCCCCTTGCGGGGAGGAGTTTGGAGATCGCAGATCCCGCGTGGGGGTGGGGTCGGAAAGGGCTCGGCGGTTCCTTCTGACCCACCCCCACCCCTAACCCCTCCCCGCAAGGGGGAGGGGAATATCGGACGCGCTTGCCCGCCGCCTACTCCATCGTTGGCGCGAGCTTCTTCACGCTCGCCACGTCCTCGCCGAGCCACGCCGCGTTCTTGGCGGTGCCGTCGAAGGTTGCGCTCGTCTTGAACAGCTCGTACTTGCCCTCCAGCGCGTAGGGCTTCGAGCGCGACAGCAGCTCGGCCACCGTGGCCTTGTCCATCGGCTTGAAGGTCTTCACCGCCTCGAAGGCCT
Source organism: Methylobacterium sp. yr668 (assembly GCF_900116245.1). Lineage (NCBI taxonomy): Bacteria > Pseudomonadati > Pseudomonadota > Alphaproteobacteria > Hyphomicrobiales > Methylobacteriaceae > Methylobacterium > Methylobacterium sp. yr668. The sequence continues at coordinate 8,504 of NZ_FOZY01000053.1, forward strand.
GGTCGAGGTCGCGCTGGTTCTGGATGCCGGTGATCACCACCGAGACCGGCAGGTTCAGCGAGAAGTGCAGGTACTCGAGCGGCTTGATCGGCGCGTCCGCCTTCAGGATCACCCCGTCGCCGAAGGTCTTCATGGCGAGCGGCGCGATGCCGTTCTGCACGAGGTAGGGCAGGACGAGGTGGCTGAACGAGCGGAAATGCGCGTCCATCACGTTGACCGGCATCTGCACGGCATCGAAGTGGAAGCCGCGCTCGGCGGCGACCTCCAGCATCTGCAGGTGGATGCGCGGGTCCTTGTGGCCGGTGAAGCCGATGTAGCGCAGCTTGCCCTGCTTCTTCGCCTCCAGGAAGCCCTCCATGGCGCCGCCCTCGGCGAAGACCCGGTCCGGGTCGTCGTAGCGCAGGATCTCGTGGTGCTGGACGAGGTCGATCCGGTCCGTGCGCAGGCGCAGGAGCGACTGGTCGATCTGCTTGAGCGCCTCCTCCTTGGTCCGCCCGTCCATCTTGGACATCAGGAAGACCTTGTCGCGGTAGCCGCCCTGGGCCAGGGCCGCGCCCATGCGCAGCTCGGAGCGCCCCTCGTTGTAGTCCCAGCAATTGTCCATGAAGGTGATGCCGCGGTCGATCCCGGCATGGATCAGCCGCGTCGCCTCGTCGTCCGTCACGGCGCTCTTGCCGAGATGGAACCCGCCCATGCCGATCGCCGAGATCTTTTCGGAGCTCGTCCCGAACGACCGGTAGAGCATCTCGCCCCGGCGCTCGCCGGGATCGGTGACGAAGGGCAGGTCCGCGGGGTCCTGCGGGCGGTTGCCGGGGAGGACGGGGGCGTTCACGGCCGCACCCGCGCTGCCGGCGCCAGCGAGGCCCGCGCCGAGCACGGCGCCCTGGAGGAAGCTGCGGCGTTCCATCGGCTGTCTCCGTTCGAGGATGTCCTGGTGAGGGGAGGTAATGCGTCGGGCCGCGTCATCGTTCGGTCCCCGTGGCGAGGCGTCCCGCCGCGTGGAGCAGGCGCAGGGCGGCGCAGGCGGCGCCGTAGCCGTTGTCGATGTTGACCACCGTGATGCCCGGCGCGCAGCTCGCCAGCACGGCGTCGAGGGCGGCGCGCCCGCCCGCGGCGACACCGTAGCCCACGGAGGTCGGGACCGCGATCACCGCGCCCGCCACGAGGCCGCCGACGACGCTGGGCAAAGCCGCGTCCATGCCGGCGGCGACGATCACCACCGGGTGCGCCCGGATCTCCTCGATCCGCGACGTCAGCCGCCACAGGCCGGCGACGCCGACATCGGCGAAGAGCGAGGCCGCCCGTCCGGCATAGGCCAGCACCCGCAGCGCCTCGCGGGCGACGGGTACGTCCGAAGTGCCGGCCGCCACCACCGCGACCCGGGCCGGGCCGGTGATCCGGGGGGCCTCGCCGAACACCGCCGTGCGCGAGACCGGGCAGTAATCGAGCCGCGCGGCGTCCCGGAGCCGGTCGCGCTTCTCCGGGTCGAGGCGGGTGAGGAGCAGCGAGGCGCCGCGCGCCCGGGCGGCCTCCAGGATCGCGTCGATCTGCTCCGGGCTCTTGCCGGCGCAGAAGATCGCCTCCTCCAGCCCGATCCGCTCGGGCCGGGCGAAATCGAGGGTGAACTCTTCGGAGATGCTCACGCCCGGGCCTCCCGCGGCTCGACCAGGAAGGCGCTGCCGACCCGGTAGGGGGCGAAGCGGACCGGGCCGGCGAGACGGGCCGGCGCCATGTCCCGGATGCCCGCCCCGAGCGTCTCGCGACCCTCGGCGTCGAGGGCGGCGAGGCTCGCCGGATCGAGTTCCACCACCACGCCCTCGGCGCGGACCCGACAGCGGACGGCCCGTCCGGCGCCGTCGGTCGCAAGCGCTCCGCCGACCAGCCGCTCGACCGCGTGAATGAAGGTCAGGGTCTCCGGCTCGATGGCGATGCCGGTCTCGACCCGGCTCGACAGGCAGGGCGCGGCCGGCAATTCCGCCACGGCCCCGAGGCCGAGGTCGCGGGCGAGCGCCCGGACCGACGCCTTGTCGAACCCGGCCTCCACGTAAGGGTGGCGCACGCCGTGCTCCCGGGCGGCGTCGAGGCCGGGGCGGTACTCGCCGAGGTCGTCGCGGTTCGCGCCCGACAGGATCTGGCGGTCGGTGACGCGCCGGACCGCGCCGTAGAGGTTGGTCTTGCAGAAGAAGCAGCGGTTGACTGGGTTTGCCCGATAGGCCGGGTCGGCGAACTCGCCGGCCTCGATCACCCGTAAGGACCAACCCTCGCCGGCGCCCTCGGCGCGCACGCGCGCGGTCGCTTCCTCCGGCACGGCCGGCGAGACCGCGTGGACCACCAGAGTAGCGCTTGGCGCCAGCCGGTGGGCGAGGGTGGCGAGCGTCAGGCTGTCGACCCCGCCGCTCACCGCCACCGCGACAGGGCCGAGCCCGGCGAGGACGGATTCCAGATGCTGGCGCGTCACCGCTCCTCCTGCTCCTGTTCCAGGGCGAGGCGCTCGGCCTCGCGGCGTAGGGCGGCCCGGGCCGCGTGGTCCGGACGGTCGCGGGCGTCGTCGGCCTCGGCCTTGGCGGTGCGCCCGCCCGGTCGCGCCACGATCTTCACGCGAATCGACCGGCCCTCGTGCTCGACCGTGCGGGCGGCGCGCGCGAGCACCGCGCCCTCCACGGGGTGGTAACGCAGGCCGATGGTCGTGGTCTCCCGGAAGCAGGCCGCGACCGCCGCCTCCAGGCTCTCCGGACGGACCAGGACCTGGATCCGGGCCATCATCCGGCCCTTCTTGCCGATGACCGGCATCTGCACGACGTCCACGATGCCGGGCTCGGCGCGCAGCCGGTCGAGGCCCGTGGCGAGATCCTCGCCGGACTGGTCGTCGACCTCGAAGGCGATCACCGCGAGATCCCGCTGGCCCGGGCGGGACGCGGCGCCGTCCTCAAGCACGAGGGCGCGCAGGCAGTTGCTCAGGCCCGGCAGGACCTTCGTGCCGAAGCCGATGCCGGTGCGCCCGAGGATCCCCCGGGGGCGACCCCGCCCGGGATCGTCGCCGCAGAGGTGGCGCAGGATCGCCGCGCCGGTGGGGGTGACGCGCTCGCCGGGGATCCCGTCGTCGAGGGTCGCGAAGCCCGCCAGCAGCAGCGTCGTGGCGGGGGCCGGGACGGGGAGGGGACCGTGCTGGGTCCGCACCCGGCCGGAGCCCAGTGGCAGGGCCGAGACGCTCCAGCTGCGCGCCTCCAAGGCGGCGATCAGGTGGGCGGCGGCGACGATGTCGGCGATCGAGTCGGCGGCGCCGACCTCGTGGAACGCCACCGCGTCGACCGCGATGCCGTGGACGCGGGCTTCCGCCGCGGCCAGATGCCCGAAGATGCCGAGCGCGTGCGCCCGCACCGAAGGCGCGAGATCCGCCGCCTCCAGCGCGGTGCGGATCTCCGACCAGGGACGGTGGCCGTGGTCGTGGGCATGATCGTGGGCATGATCGTGGCCGTGATCGTGAGCATGCGGATGGTCGTGGTGCCCGGTATGCGCGTGCCGGTGCGGCGTGGGCTCCGACACGGGCGCCGACACGGTGAAGCGCGCGCCAGTGAGGATCCCATCGTTGTGCGCGCTGACCGCGCAGGCGATGCGCGCGTCGACCGCCTGGACGCTGGCGTACACGCCGGCCCGATGCTCGGGGAAGGCGTCCAGCAGGGCGGCGGCGAACATGTCGCCGGCGACGCCGCCGAGCGCGTCGAGGTGGATGTGCATCGTGTGTCGCGCGGGCGCCGGTGGCGGGTGACGGGTCCGCCTCAGATCGGCCGCGGCCGCCCCGCGGCAAGGCGCACGCGGCCTCCGATGCCGCGGCGTATCGCCCGCGCCGCTCAGGAGAGCTGCAGGTAGGCCGGATCGAACAGCCCGCGCTCCCGCAGTCCGTCGAGGTCGCGGATCGTCAGGCGGCGGCTGCGCAGGGCGACGAGGCCGCCGGTGCGCAGCTCCTTCAGGGTGCGGTTGATGTGCACGCTCGTCTGGCCGAGGGCGTCGGCGAGGTCGGGCTGGGTCACCGGCATCGGCAGCGTCGTCCCGTCCGCGAGGCCGACGCGCGTCAACCGCAGGTGCAGCTCGCAGAACAGGTGCGCCAGCCGCTCGATCGCCGAGCGCCGGCCGACGCTGGCGATCCACTCGCGGTGGATCGCCGTGGCGGCGAGCAGCTCCCGCCACAGACACTCCTCGACGGCGGGCCGGCCGCGGACCGCGTCGCCGATCTGCTCCGGGGCGATCCGCGCGACGGTGACGGGCGTCAGCGCGCCGATGGCGTGGTCCATGCGTGCCCGGCGGAACACGAACGGGTCGCACAGGTCGCCCGGCAGGAGCAGCGCGACGATCGCCCGCCGCCCGTCCGGGAACTGCTTGTACCGGCAGGCCCAGCCGTCGAGGATCAGGTGCGTGTGGTACGGGTCGCTCTGCTGCCCCTCGATATCCTGCCGGGCCGCGACGTGGCGGACATGCAGGCGCCCCAACCCGTCGAGGATCGCGCGGTCCTCGGGCGCGAGCCTGACATGCCGCTCCATCTTCCGTACGAACGGGTTGTCCACGTCCGCCTCCGGTCAGATCACCGGGGCGCCGGCGTGCCGGCGGCCGGGCAGTCGCCGGGACAGGCGCCGGGGAGGTCGCCGAAGCGGGGGGCCATGGGGGATCGGGCGACGTCGCGCCCATCCGAAGCGTCCCGAACGACGGCGCCGCCATGGGTATCGGTCAAATAATGAGGCACGGATATTTCTATCGGCAGGGGGCCAAACCGTCGCCCGAACATCGAAGTCCGGATCTTCTTGATCGGCTTGTGCCTGCAGCAGAAAAACGCGCGCCAACCTGTGTTAAGTCGGCGTTCTCGCCGGCGACGCGCTCCGCGAGCCCCCCTCGCTCAGGAGGCCGTGCCCCGGGTGAGGTCCGGGCGCCGCGCTACTCAGCGGCGGCGCCCACCGTATCGGCCATCCGCGCCCGGCGCGTGCCCAGGGGCTGCGGTTCGCCGACGGTCGTGTCCTCGGCGGTCTGATGCTCCATCTCGGCGTTCACCTGGGCGCCGGCCAGCACGATCATGGTCGAGAGCCAGATCCAGGTCATGAAGCCGATCGCCGCGCCGAGCGAGCCGTAGGTCTTGTTGTAGCTGCCGAAATGGCCGACGTACCAGGAGAACAGCAGCGACGCGACGATCCACAACACGGCCGCGAGGGCGCCCCCGGGCGTGACCCAGCGCCAGCGCGGCGCGTCCCGGCTCGGCCCGTAGCGGTAGAGCAGGGCGAGGCCGAGCAGCACCGCCAGGAGCAGGACCGGCCACCGCAGCAGCGCCAGCCACCAAGCGTCCGCGCCGAGCCCGACGAATTCCAGCACCACCGGCACCACCACCACCGCGGCCAGCGCCAGGAGGAGGAACAGGAGCGCCCCCGCCGTGAAGGCGAGGGAGACGAGATTGAGGACGAGGAAGTTGCGCTTCTCGCGCTCGTTGTAGACGAGGTTGAGGGCGTCGAAGACGTGCTTCACGCCGCCATTGGCGCTCCACACGGACAGGGCGATGCTGATGAGCAGGCTGAACCCGAGGGTGGTGTTGCCCTGCTCGTTCAGCCGCTTCACCTGGTCGCCGACGATCTCCAGGGCGCCCTGGGGCAGGATGCCCTGGAGGCTGGCGAGCTGGTCGTTGATGGTCGAGGCGTCGGCCACGAGGCCGTAGCAGGAGACCAGGGCCGCCACCGCCGGGAAGATCGCCAGGAGCGTGAAGAAGGTGACGCCGGCCGCGATCAGCGACAGGCGGTTCTCGCCGATGTCGTGATAGGCGCGCAGCGCGATGTCCTTCCAGCCCTTGGCGGGGATCTCGGTCGGCGTCGAGGCCTGCCGCCCGCGATCGGCCTCGGCCCGGGCCACGGCGTGGGCCTCCCGTCCCGCATGCGCGGGCGACGTCCGGCGCGCCCCGTCCCGGTCGGCGGACCGGCCGGGCGCACGGTCGACCGAGGCACCGACCGCGCCGCGCGCCGACCGGCGGGGGAGGGCGACGAGGCCGATCAGCGCGGTGGCGAGGGCGAGCGTCCAGACCGTCGAGGCGCCTCCCTCGGGCGCGGCGGCCCTGGCGGGGGCTGGATCGGGGGCAGGCATCGGCGACCTCGGCAGGGTTCGGGCAGACGGGGGCGGGCCTTCGGGGCCGCGCGTCGCAGCGTCCGGGTCGGCGCGCCCGGGACGGCGCGTCCGAATGGCCGCAGCTGCGAGGGGGAACGCCGCGGCGCGGGGAAGGGTTCGCCGTGCAGTTGCAACTCGACGACACACGACGCGGAGAACCGGCATGGCACGCCTGGACGGCGGGACGGTGGTCATCACCGGGGCCTCGAGCGGCATCGGCCGGGCGGCGGCCGAGGCCTTCGCGGCGCGGGGCGCCCGGGTGGTGCTGGCGGCGCGGCGGGCCGACGTGCTCGACGGAATCGCCCGCGACCTGCGCGCGTCGGGCGCCGAGGCCGTCGCGGTCCCCACCGACGTCACAGAGCCCGAGGCGGTGGACGCCCTGTCCCGGGCGGCACTCCGGGCCTTCGGCGGCATCGACGTCTGGATCAACAATGCCGGGGTGGGGGTGTTCGGCCCCCTGCTGGACGCTCCCCTGGACCTGCACCGGCAGACGATCGCGGTGAACCTGCTGGGCGCCGTGCACGGGGCCTACGCGGTGCTGCCGCATTTCCTCGACCGCGGCCGGGGGACGCTGATCAACACGGTCTCGATGGGCGGCTGGGCGCCGACGCCCTTCGCCGCCGCCTACACGGCCAGCAAGTTCGGCCTGCGCGGCTTCTCGGCGAGCCTGCGCCAGGAACTCGCCCGGCACCGCCACATCCGCGTCTGCGCCGTATTTCCCGCCATCGTCGACACGCCGGGCCTGGAGCACGGCGCCAATGTCAGCGGCCGGCGGCTCAATCCCGGGCACCTGTACTACGCGCCCGAGGCCGTGGCGGAGACCTATCTCCGCCTCACGCGCCACCCGCGCGACGAGGTCGCGGTCGGCTGGCCGGCCCGCCTCGCGCAGGTCGGCTACGCGCTGGCTCCGTACCCGACCGAGCACCTGATGGGTGCCGGGTTCCGGTGGGCCCTCGACCGGGCCGAACCCGGGCCGCGCACGCACGGGGCCCTGCGCGCGCCGACGCCGGAGGGCACGCGGGCCGACGGCGGCTGGCGCGCCCGCAAGGGCGTCCCCGATGCCGGAACCCTGAGTACGGCCCTCGGCACGGGGCTCGCCGCCGCAGGGGCCTGCGCGGCCGTCCTCGCCGGTCTCGCGGCGGCGCGGCGGTTCGGCGCCCGCGGCTGAGCCCTGTTCGGGACAGGCGTTAACCCATGTTGCGGCATGGGCGGCCGGGGCGCGCCACAACCGGTCTTCTGGGCTTGACCGGCCCGCCCGCCGACGACCGGACCGAATGCCCGACACCGAAGGCCCATCGCTCCTCGATCCCATCGCGGATGTCGCAGAGGAGGCCGGGGACGAGACCCGCTTCGGCCTGCCGGAGGCCGTGCGCGCCCATCTCGGCACGCTCCTCGGTCGCGCCTACGACCGGATCGACCTCGACTCGGACAGGGATGCGAACCCCTTCGCCGACCTGCTCGCGCGCCTGGAGACCGCCCTCGCGCAGGCCGAGGGCGAGCGCGACAGAACGTTCCGCGCGGGCCTGCTGCAGGTGGTGCCGGCGCTGCACCGGTTCGCGGTCTCGTTGACGCGCGACCCGGCCGCGGCGGACGATCTCGTGCAGGACACCCTGCTGCGCGGCTGGCGCGGCCGCGGCGGATTCACCCCCGGGACCAACCTGGAAGCGTGGCTGTTCACGATCCTCCGCAACGTCTTCTACAGCCAGCACCGCAAGCAGGGCCGCGAGGTCGCCGACACCGACGGCAGCTACGCCGACCGGCTGACCAGCATCCCCGAGCAGGGGGGCCATCTCGACCTGCAGGACGTGCGCGCGGCCCTGGATCGGCTCGCGCCGGTGATGCGGGAGGCGCTGGTCCTCGTGGCGATCGAGAACCTGAGCTACGAGGAGGCCGCCGTCGTCATGAACTGCCGGATCGGCACCGTGAAGAGCCGGGTCTGGCGCGCCCGCGAGCAACTCGCGCGCATGCTCGGCTACGGCGGCGACGAGATCGGCAGCGACGGGGTCATGCTCTCGGTGACCGGCACCTCGGCCTGATCGCGACGATTCTCACGATCGAATACGCCAATTCGACACTTCGACGGCCGTATTCGCAAGCAAATTGACTTAGGTGAAAGCGCCCGGGCCGCCGCCTGGGCGATATGGGGCGGGTTGGGTCGATCCGTCGACTCGGCCGGGCTCCCATCGGTGTGACACCCCCCCGATCCACCGATGGGAGCCTCTTCACCGGAAGCCGCAGCGGATGTGCGGGCCGGACACCCCCGCCCCCGATCTCAGGTCGAGCCGCCCCGATCCGCATCGAGCTGCTGCAGCAGCTCCGCCAGCCGGGGATCCAGCGCCTCGTCGATCACCGGATCATACATCGCCCGCATCTGGTGGCCGAGCCGCACGCGCGTCTGCGCGTCGAGGGTCGGGCCGCCCGCGATGGGGATCACCCGCAGGGCGGCGGGTGCCGCGCCGGGGGCGTAGCGCTCGGTCGGTCTCGGGGCGGCACGCCGGTGCTCGGGCCGCGGTTCAGGCCGGTGTTCGGGATAAGGCATGCCTCCTACATCGGCCCGCACCCCCGCCGCGGCAACCACCGGTCCGCCCGATGGCACGACCGGCGGCACGACCGGCGGCGTCTCGTCGTCCGCCTCAGGCATCGTCCTCCGGGGCGAAGACCTCGCCCTTCTCGGCCAGCACGGTGTTGGCCGCGTCGCGGGCCAGCTCGTCCCGCGCGGCCGCGGGATCGGGGCGGCCGAGGGCCCGCGCCAGGGCCCCGTCCCAGCCGGGCGCCGGCGCCTGGCCCTGCCCGACGAGGATCGCGCCGGCCCGGCGGCAGACCCGGTCCCAGTCCGGCGCGCCGAGGGCGGCCCAGTCGGTCCCGAGGCCGAGTTCGGTGGCGGCTTCGGTGGCGGCCTGAGTCGCGGCCCGGGTCGCGGCGTCGGCCGGGCCCGGCGGCGGGGCGGGGATGTCGGTCATGGCGATGCGGCCTCCTGCCGGGCTGTCGATGCTCCGGCGCACGATATAGCGCGCCGGTCCCCGCCCATCAGCGCAGGCCGTGGGCCGCGAGTTCCTCCGGCACGCAAGCGGCCGCGTCCTGGCGCACCAGGATCGCCTCGAGGGTGACCGGGCGGTCGTCCCAGGCATCCACGCCGACATCGCAGGAGCGCGTGGTGTCGGCGAGCCAGCCGTGGCTGTGCCCGTAGAGGTGGCGCGTCTCCCGCCACAGGCCCGGCCAGGCCCGGTGCGCGTAGTGCGACAGGAACAGGCGGTGCGGCCGCCCGCGCGCGTCCGCGACGGAGAGGCGGGCGCTCTCCACCGGCGGCTCGGCCCAGGGCAGGTCCAGGACACGGTTCGAATCGTGGTTGCCCCGGACGAGGCGCTTGGCGCCGTTCAGCCGCGCGAAGATCGCTGCGCAATGCGCTCGGCTGGCATGGGCGGCAAAGTCCCCGAGGTGCCAGACGACGTCCTCCGGGCCGACCACGGCGTTCCAGCCGGCGACCAGGGCCTCGTCGTGGGCCTCGACGCTGCCGAACCGAGCACCGCGGTGGCGGAGGATGTGCGGGTCGCCGAAATGCGTGTCCGCGGTGAAGAAGATCGCCATGGTGTCGAGACCTGGGCCGCGGGCGCGTCCCGTCCAGGCCGGCCGGCGCGGGGCGCGCGGCCGCACCGCCGCTTCGGGCCCGCTTCCAGCCCGACTCGGGCCCGCTTCCGGGAAGCCCCACGGGCCGGTAAGGCTGCGGCGATGCTGGATCCCGCCATCTACGCCCATCTCCTGGACGCGGCGCGCGCCCATCCGCCGCTGCGGGCCGCCCTCGAGCGGGCCGGTCCGATCCGGATCGAGCCGCCGGCGCATCCGTGCGTCGCCGACCGCCTGTTCGTCGAGGTGGTCAACCAGCAGCTCTCCGTCCGGGCGGCGGCGGCGATCTGGGCCCGGATCGAGGCCGCGGCCGCGGCGGCGGGCGCGAGCCCGAGGGGCCTGTTCGAGGCCGGGGACGCGGCGCTGCTGCGGGCCTGCGGCCTCTCGGGCAACAAGGTGCGGGCGCTCGGGGCGATCGTGGCGACCGAGACGGCCGGCCTCCTCGGGCCGGGCCTCGCCGCCCTGCCGCATCCCGAGCGGGCGGCGATCCTGTGCGGCATCCGCGGCGTCGGCCCCTGGACGGCCGACATGGTCGGCATCTTCCACTTCCACGACCCGGACATCTGGCCCGCGGGCGACGTGGCGGCGGTGGGCTGCCTGCGCCGCCTCACCGGGCAGGCCGACACCGTCGCGGTGGCGGCCGCCTTCGCGCCGTACCGCTCGATCCTGGCCCGCTACCTGTGGCGGATCAAGGACACGGCGCCCGCACCGGCGGACCTACCGGCGGACCTGCCGACCCGGACGGAACCGGCGCCCTGGGCCCGGCGCCCCCGCGGCACGGCGAAATCCGGGTGACGGCCGGCCGGAGATCGGCTATCCGTCGGCGCCTCCCGGGCCCGTAGCTCAATGGTTAGAGCCGGCCGCTCATAACGGTCTGGTTGCAGGTTCGAGTCCTGCCGGGCCCACCACTATTTCACCTCTGTAGCCCCCCTAAAATCGACCCGCGTAGAAGGTCGTTCGAGGGCAGCCGGAACCGAAACCGGAACCGCAAACGTGTTTAGACCCCGGTCGTAGGCCCTCCGGCGGGGTGGTCGGTGACGCAGGAAACAGGCTCTCGGCTGGGTCCGATAGGCGTCACGGTTCGGAGCTTCCCACCGCCCCAGTAGCCGATTCCAGGCCACGCTCCGCATCCTCGGCGATGAGTGCCCGCACCATCCTCTTGGCCTGGATGGTGCCGGGGTCGAAGACGCCGAAGCCGAAATCGATAGCCGTGGCGACGGCGATGGGTGGACCGCCACTTTTCCGAACGCGGTTGCACCATGCCTGCACGCCCAGTCGCCCGATACGCTCACCGGCGGCGAGAACGGCCAGTTCGTATGGCGTGGCGGGCATGACACGGACCTTCCTAAGTTGGCGTGTCAACAACGCCTGCAGCCGTGCCTCCTCCTTCAAGGACCGATCCAGATGCCAGGGGCGCCCCGGCGGCTTCGTCCTGATCTGCGTCTGGAGCAGGAGGATGCTACCCCGCTCCGCCTCCAACATCCGAAGCGTCTCCTGCACCCGCGCAGCGACGCGCATGTCCTCGCGATCCATCGGCACCTCCTTGCCGGGACGCACCATGCCCAGGTCGGGTTATCGGTTCGCGAAGGTCGAGCGGAATGCGCCTCGCGCAGTGGTTCCGTTGCCACAACCGGCGGTCAAGCTCGGAACGTGGTTGAAACGTTCCGGACCTGGGTCGCCGGGATGGACGCCGCGATGTATGGATGGCGGGAAGGTCCATCGACTAGGGTGTTGGGTCCATTGTGAGGTGTCGATGGTCGATTTTGACCTGATCAGGAAAGAGATAGCCGACGAGTACACGCAGCCCCATAGTCATCCGTGGGTCATCGGGTTCTCGGGCGGGAAGGACAGCACCCTCGTCACACATCTGGTGTTCGAGTTCCTTATGTCCCTGCCGCGCAGCAAGCGCACGCGCCCGGTCCATATCGTCTCCAACGACACACTTGTCGAAAGTCCGCTGGTCGTGTCGCACATGCGGCAGGCATGTGAGGATATCCAGATGGCCTGCCCCCATGCGGTGGCCCAGGTTCGAAGTTAGTGCATCGTCGGTCGCGTGACGATGGCTGGGCGAGCGAGCGGCGCTGAAGTGCTCGGTTCCGTTGGCCAGATGACGACCTCCGGCGCAGGTGGCTGGTAGCCGAGCGACGAGTGGGGTCGAATGGTATTGTAGTCTTTCCGCCACTGCTCGATGACGACGCTGGCTTCTTTGAGGGTGTAGAACACCTCGCCGTTGAGGAGTTCATCCCGCAGCTTTGCGTTGAAGCTCTCGCAGTAGCCGTTCTCCCACGGACTGCCCGGCTCGATGTAGGAGGTCGTCGATCCAACCGCCGTGATC
>NZ_FOZY01000055.1:0-18587 GCF_900116245.1 Methylobacterium sp. yr668
ATCGCCAAGTCGGTCCAGTCCTGGATTGCGGCCGTTGGCGTAAGGACGGCCTACATCAGCCCTGGCTCGCCGTGGGAGAACGGATATGTCGAGAGCTTCAACGCACAGATACGCAACGAGCTGCTGAATGGCGAGATTTTTTACACGCTCAAGGAGGCGCAGATCATGATCGAGGGCTGGCGACGGCACTACAATACGGTTCGGCCGCATGGCGCATTGGGCTACCGGCCGCCCGCGCCAGAGGTGTTCGTGCCAGCTATAGCCGCTTGGCCGGCTGCACCGGCCAAGCTCGCCGTGGTCCAGCGACCGACACTGCACTAACTTTGACCTTGGACCACCTCGTGGGGGCCGATCAGTGGGTCATGAGTTTTCCTCTCCAAGGTAGGAGTCACTCGAACTTACCGCTGTCGGTCGCGCCTTCCGGGCTGGCGAAGTGCACGGCGTCGTTCAGGCTGTCGCCAAGCGCGGGGCATCGTCGGTTGCGTGGCTGCTGCCGGCCGGGTCCAGGGACGCCGAAGGGGCCTGCCGCGTATTACGAAGATGGGGCGTATCGACGTCGGTCGTCGCAACGGTGTTCAATCCTCGACTAACAAAAGCGACGAATGTGGATTGCAAGATTTTGTCGATTCTATCAGCGTCAGACGCAATATGCTGATAAACTGAATTTAAATTACTGGTCCAAATCCAGTTCTCAAGGCGCGTAGCGCGTAAAGACGAAATCATTGTCCGACGATACGCGAGCATGGCATGGCGCGCAGGTATTTATCAGGTCTTGGCTCCGGTTGGGCTTACCGCCTTCAAATTGCCCGTATCCCCATCCGCCCGTATCGGCGAATTTTTTAGAGTCCTTGACGCTGAATTGGACGTTCGTCGGGGAGCCGGGAACGAACGACTGCGCTTGGCCGAAAACCGCATCGTTTTCGGCGGACGACACATACTCCCAAGCCAATCGCGCGATGATGGCGCCATCGGGGAATGGGCGCGTCCCTTCCCGGTATGCCTTGACCGCGATGTCGTTTCCGAGAACGGCACGAATGTCGTTGAGCTTACCCGCTTCGTGCGCCACGCTGATCAGTTGCCAATCGCGGTATCCTGCAGGAAGTCTGATGCCGAAGATTGGAGAAGCGTCGTCATCAGCACTTCCAGCCGCCAATGGAAGAATGACGATGATGCATGCGCCCATGATGTATGCACCGAGGCGAAGAAATGCCGTTCCCATGGTGCCCTCCCCCTGGACCCTATGCTGAACCATTTCTCGATTGACGCCGCTCTGGCGGTTGACGTCCGATCCGCCTGGCGGAGTCGGAAGAGGCCGCCGCGCTCGACCTAAAGCGCTCCGCGTGGCTTCGCCGGGTCGGTTCCGGAAGCCTGAAGCACGCAGGCCTCCACCAGCCGCGAGAGAGCCTCCGCGGCACCCCTCGAATTGCCGTCGGTCAAGCCGTGACGCTCCGCCAGCCACAGGGGGTCGTCGTAACCGACCCAAGTCCGATCCGCCGGATCACACCACACGAGGGCGCGTAAAGGCAGGTCAACGCCGATGGTTTGGTTTGCCTGCATCAGAGGCGTTCCGCCTTCTGCCCTGCCGAACACCAGCAATTGCGTCGGCCGCAGATCGAGCCCCGCCTGGACCGCCGCGGCCGCATGATCCAGCCGAAGGAACACCGTCAGGCCGCGCTCCGCCACGGCGCCGACAAGGTTGTCCATTGTCTCGCCGGACCGGAACCGGCTCTCATGCTTGATGAAACCGGCCGTCATGGGCGAGGCTCCTTGTCCCAGCGAGCCGCCACCTCGTCCATTTTGGCCGCCAGTTCGCTCGGGGTCAGGATGCCCTTCGCGAACAAAATATTGGCGAACGCGGCGATCCACCGCTCGTAGTAGCTGAGCGCACCCACCATCTCGGCTCCGAGCGCCTCGACACCCCTGCGTTTCTCCTCGGTGTTGAGGATCTTGTGGAAGTCGAGCACGTCGGCGAGGGCGTGACACCGCTTCTCCCAAGGCTCAAGTTCGTGTTCGACTCGCTGGATGGGCCCTCCGTCCAGGCCGCCGATGTCGTTCGGCAGCCGCTTGAGCAGCATCTCGGTCTGCGTCATCGGTCCGCTCCAGCGCTTGGAAGCTCGACGGGGGCGACGCCGATCATCGTGTCGCGCGTGACGAGGGCAGCCAGTTCCTCCTCGCCCCAGCCGTCCGTTCCTGCCGGTCGCCGCGGCAGGACGAGGTAGCGGACCATCGCGGTCGAGTCGCTCACCCGGATCTCGACGTCGTCGGGGATGATGGTGCCGAACTCTGCCAGAACCGCACGCGGCTCGCTCACGGCACGGGACCGGTAAGGTTTCAGCTTGTACCAGTCGGGTGGAAGTCCGAGAACGGGCCGCGGATAGCACGAACACAGCGTGCAGACGATCAGGTTATGCACCCGGTCAGTGTTCTCCAGGGCGATAAGCCCGGTGTCGTCGTAGAAGCTGATGCCGAGCTCCTCGCAGGCGGCCCGGCCGTCGGCGAGGAGACGTTCCTTGAAGTCGGGATCAACCCACGCCCGTGCGACCACCCTGGCGCCGAGAGCGGGGGTGCGTGAGTCGAGGACTTCGATCTGTCTCCGGATCTCGTCCACGCCGACGAGGCGATGCTCGATCAGGAGTTCCCGCACCGCGGTCTCCATCGTCTCGTAGTAGCTGGGTCGTCCCACGTGGATGATCTCCGCATGGGGGTGATCATGCCCGTGATGATTATCGTGCGGGTCCGTCTGCGCGCTCATCCCCCCATCCTCTCAAGCCAGGTCTCGAACACTTCGATGTGCAGGCTGTCGCGCGACGAAGCCGCATAACTGGGCCAGAGCTGCGCCATCGCGAAGGCGACGCGGTAGTAGTGCAGCCTCGAACCGGCGTTGCGCCCGTACGCTTCCTCCTCGTTGTCGATGCCGGCCGGTTCGATGATCTTCTCGATCACACCTTCACGACCGCGCAGGTACAGCGGCACGCGATAGTGCCCGACCGGAGAGCGCTTCGCGATCCTGACACGCTCGCCAACTTTGAAGCTGGGCGTCTCACCCAAAGCCCATACGATGCTCTGGTCCCGCTCAGTAGCTGTCATCCCTGGCGTCCGCTCGGTCGGCAACTTCTGAAAGGTAGCGGTAGCCAGCACCGTCCCGCTCGGCGAAACGAAAGGTAGCGGTAGCCAGCACCGTCCCGCTCGGCGAAACCCACGCCGGGATAGGGCCAGTGATAGCCGAGAAGCATCGCGTGCTCGCTCGCCGCGCGGTCCAGCAGGCGTTCGCGGCTGGCGATGGCCTGCCCGTCGTCGGCGTCGAAGCCGAACGTCCACCTGGGATTTGGGAAGAACACGGATGGCGTCGTGACGACGTCGCCGGCAATTATCAGCCCGTCTCCTCCGGCCACCTCGAAGGAGAGGTGGCCCGGCGTGTGGCCCGGGGTCGCCATGGCGTGGATCCCGGAGATCACCTCGTCTCCGGGGCGCACCATCGTAACCCGGTCGCGTACGGCTGCGTACTGGCGACGGGCCCCGGTCGCGAACGGCCGCTGAGCGTCAGGCAGCTTCGTCCAGACGTCGTCGCGGTTCCAGAAGTCCCACTCGGTTGCGCCGGCATAGTAGGTGGCATTGGGGAAGCGCAGAGCACCGTCTGCCAGGACGGTCCCCCAGATGTGATCCGGGTGACCGTGGGTGAGGACCACCTTCGTGATGCTGCCGGCGTCGATGCCCGAGGCCGCGAGGTGCCGAGAGAGTTGGCCGAGACCCGGCTGGAACCCCACTCCGCCGGTATCGAACAGGATCAACTCCTCGCCGCTGCGGATTAGGGGGATGTTGGCCGCCGGTTCGTAGCTTTCGGAACGGAGACCGGCGATCTCCAATGCCGCGCTTCGGTCTGCTGCCGGCGCTTCAGGGGCCAGCAGTGTCGTGGGCAGTACCAGATGCCCATCGCTGAGGACCGTGACTTCGTAGGAGCCATGCCTGAACCGATAAGGCGCTCGCCTCATCACGTCCGAGTGGGCGCGCTGCGCGGGAGTAGCTGCGGGGTGCACGGACGAGCCGTCCGTAGTGTCTTCCTGCCCACTCATGCCGCGGTATCTGATCCCGGGGCACGAACGTGGCTGGCGCTTGCTCCGGGCGATCCAGGCTGCCTTGTTCGACCCTGCGCCTCGGCACAGATCCGGTCGCGAAGCTCCGGGTCGTCGGCAATCTCAGCGCTGGTAAAGCGCGGCGTGATGTGTTGCGGGCAGTTCCAATCGAACGCCTCGACCCTGATCAGAAATGCACGTTCGATCACGGCCCGGTAGTCAGGCGGAGCGAGACGGTCGACCTGTTCGGAAGCGTCGCGCCTCTCGACGCCCCGCATGCGGCCGAACAGTTTCAGGCGGCGCCGGCTTGGATAGTCCATCAGGAACAGCGAGACACGGTCGTCGACGGCGATGTTTCCGGTCGTCACGTACTGCCGATTGCCACGGTAGTCGGCGAACCCCAGGTCAGCCTCGCCGAGGACCCTCAGAAAGCCCGGCGGACCGCCGCGGAACTGCACGTAGGGCCAGCCGGTCTGCGAGACGGTCGCGATGTAGAAGCCGTCGCGTGCCGCGATGAACGCGCGCTCGCCGGGACCGAGCCGCGCGCCAGGCTCATCGAGCGCGTCGTACCGCGCGTAGAGATCACGGCTTCCCTGCGCCTCTTGAACCGCCCTCACCGACGGCGTGAAGGCGATATCCGAGTACCTGCGGCCCATACTGCCTCCTCCCCGTGAAATCGTCCTCGCTCGGATCCTCCGGCGCTGTCGCCGACTCGGATTTTATTTTGGCCGTACTCGCTCAGACACCTTCGTGAACCAGGCGGGTGAACAGCGATGGCGTGATGACGAACTGGCCCCAGACTTCGTCGAAGGCTGCCGTAGGTCTCGCCGCCACGATTTCTTCCAGTGATCTTCCCTGTGCCTTCAGCGCGGCGACCTTGTCCCGCACCGTGACGAGCATCTCGTGGAACCGCTGCAGCCCCACGCGGTCGCTGACTGGAAAGCCATGGCCGGGGATGACGATGGTGCTTTCGGTCGCCTGGGCAAGATTGGCTTCCGCAGCACGGATGCTCCCGTCGATGCTGCCGCCGGTCGAATAGTCGATGAAGGGGTAAACGCCGTTCCAGTACGTGTCGGCGACATGCAGGACGTCGGGCTCCTCGAAGTGAACCGAGATGTCGCTGTCCGTGTGGGCGGGCCCATAGTAGCGCAATGCCAGCGTGGTACCGTCGAGGCTCAGGCAGTGATCTGTTGCGAACACCTCGGTCGGCAGTGCCGCTTCCGGAAGCGGCACGAAGTCGAAATCCCAGTCCTCGACGCGCTGCGTGGTCGAGAGGTGCCGGTGCGTGTTCTCATGGGCAATGATTGTCGGAGACAGCTCGTGCAGCCAAGCGTTCCCGTCGGCGTGATCGAAGTGCCAATGTGTGTTGATCAGATGCATGACCGGTTCGGGGCCGAGCGTCGCGAGCGCTGAGGCGACCTGCGGCCGTGACACGGCGATACCGGCATCGACGAGGACCTTGCCGGCGCGACCCACCCGGACTGCGATGTTGCCGCCAGACCCCTCCAAGACCGCGATGTTGCCGCGGAGATGGTGGACCTTGATGGTAGCCTTGGCCGCCTCGAATTTGATCGTCTCGACGATCCCGCGCGCTTTAGCGAAGGATTGCCTCGGGGAGAGCCACGTGCCGTTCGCCCCGAATGTCGTATCCGGCGTGCCACAGAGGCAGAGGCCGCTGTGGGAGAGCTGAAACTGAGATGACGGCATCACACGGCTCTCCTTCTGGCGGGCGGGCCGCTATGATGCCGACAGGAAGTCGCAAAGATCCGCGTTAACGCGGTCCTTGTGGGTGGTACACAATCCGTGTGGGGCGCCCTCGTAGACCAGAAGTTTCGCAGCCTTGATCATCTTCGAGGACCGTCGCGCCGAGGCGTCAATCGGCACGATCTGATCGTCGTCGCCATGAAGCACCAACGTCGGAACATCGAAGCGAGTGAGATCTTGCGTCAGGTCCGTTTCTGAGAACGCCCTGATGCAGAAGTACGAAGCGGGGAAGCCTGCCATCATGCTTTGAAGCCAGAACGCCTCGCGCACGCCCTCCGAAATGGCTGCACCGGGACGGTTGTAGCCGTAGAACGGCAGGCTCAGATCCTTCCAGAACCGCGACCGGTCAGCCTGCACGGCCGAGCGGAGAGCATCGAACGCCTCGATGGGCGTCCCGTCAGGATTGTCGACGCTCTTGAGCATCAGCGGTGGGATGGCGCCGATCAGAACGGCCTTCGCGACCCGATCCGTGCCGTGCCTGCCGATGTAGCGGGCGACTTCGCCCCCTCCCGTCGAGTGGCCGACATGCACGACCTGTCGAAGGTCGAGCGCCCGTACCAGCGCGGCGAGGTCGTCTGCATAGGTATCGAGGTCGTTGCCGGTCCAGGGCTGGCTGGAGCGGCCGTGCCCCCGCCTGTCATGCGCGATGCAGCGGTACCCCTGGCTGGCGAGGAAGAACATCTGATCCTCGAAGGCGTCGGCGCTGAGCGGCCAGCCGTGGCTGAAGACCACGGGTTGCCCCTCGCCCCAGTCCTTGAAGTAGATCTCGGTGCCGTCCTCAACCTTGATCGTGCCCATGCGCCGCCCCCTCGCGTGCCACTCGCACCTCAGCGGCCGCCGACCTTACGGTCGAGGAAGTCCTTGATGATTGGCGCCATGACGTCGAGCTTGTCTTCGAGGGCGAAGTGCCCGGTGTCGAGCAGATGCAGCTCAGCTTCGGGCAGGTCCCTCAGGTACGGATGCGCGCCATCGGCCGGGAAGATGGTGTCGTTCCGGCCCCAGACGATCAACGTCGGCGGCTTGCGCGCGCGGAAGAAGGCTTGGAATTGCGGGTAGAGCGGCACGTTGGTGCCGTAGTCGCGGAATAGGTCGAGCTGGATATCCCTGTTGCCCGGCCTGTCGAGCAGCACTTGGTCGTGCAGCCAGTTGTCCGGATCAATCCGGGAGATGTCGGCCACGCCGTCGACGTACTGAAACTTTGTCGTTTCCGGCGCGACGAGGAAGGCAAGAGCCTTGCGCCGCTCCGCGGTATCTTCGCGCCAGTAGGCCTTAATGGGATCCCAGAACTCCTTCAGGCCTTCCTCGTAGGCGTTGCCGTTCTGGACGACCAGCGCGCTGACACGTTCGGGATGCTTCAGGGCGAGCCGATATCCGACCGGAGCACCGTAATCCATCACGTACATCGCGTAACGGTCCGCCCCCAGTTGGGAGAGAAGCCCATCGACGAGGTCGGCGTAGTGCGCGAACGTGTATGCGAACGTCCGGTGATCGGGAGCATCGCTGCCGCCGAAGCCCGGATAGTCGGGTGCGATGACGCGGTAGCGGTCCGCGAGGAGCGGGATCAGGTTGCGGAACATGTGCGACGAGGTCGGGAAGCCGTGCAACAGCAACACGACCGGTGCGCCTGCCGGGCCCGCTTCCCGGTAGAAGACGTTCACGTCCTCGACCTTGGCGGTGCGGTAATGGGTGACCGGAATGCTGGCGGGATCAGTCACGTAGCCCCCTTCGCATCGAACCACTCAATCGAGGTTAGCGTATTGTGATCGACCGCAGAATGCCTAAGCTGCGGAATCCTTGATTTCGCGGGGCGGAACAATGATCGACCGTCTCGATGCGATGCGGGTGTTCGTCACCGCCCTCGACGAAGGCAGCCTCGCATCCGCCGGCCGACGCCTCCATCGCTCGCCCGCCGCCGTGACGCGGGCCATCGCCGCCCTTGAGAGCCATGTCGGAGTTCAGCTCCTGCACCGGACGACACGACGGCTG
The DNA here is from genome assembly GCF_900116245.1 of Methylobacterium sp. yr668. Classification (NCBI taxonomy): domain Bacteria; kingdom Pseudomonadati; phylum Pseudomonadota; class Alphaproteobacteria; order Hyphomicrobiales; family Methylobacteriaceae; genus Methylobacterium; species Methylobacterium sp. yr668. The sequence goes on from NZ_FOZY01000055.1 coordinate 7,821, forward strand.
CAATTGACCGAGGCCGGCGAGCAGTACGCCGCCGTCTGCCGCAGGGTGCTGACGGACCTGGATGATGCGGACCTCGCTGTCGCTGGAAACCGGGCTGCCCCGCATGGCGTGCTGACCGTCACCGCCCCCGTGATGTTCGGGACGCGGGTCCTGCGCCCGGTCGTGGGTGAGTTCCTGAAGACATATCCCGCGATGCAGGTCCGCTACCTGCTGCTCAATCGGATGACGAGCCTTCTCGATGAGGGCATCGACGTCGCACTCCGGATCGCCCCGCTGCAGGATTCCAACTTGATAGCGGTACGTATCGGCGAAGTGCGCCGCGTTCTGTGTGCATCGCCCGACTACCTGGCTAGCCGGCCGCCGATCAGGTCCCTGTCCGATCTGGCGCAGCACGACTTCATCGGCATCGAGCCCACGAGCCCGGAGGATATATGGAGCTTCCCGCCCTTGGATGGAGGCAGGGTTCCCCGCACGGTCCGGGTCAAGCCGCGCCTGATGGTCAACACCGACGAGGCCGCCGTCAGCGCGGCGGTCGACGGCGAAGGCATCGCCCGGATCTTCTCCTACAAGATCCAGCAGGAAGTCTTCGGCGGCAGCTTGGTCGTCCTGCTTCCCGAGGACGAGCCGCCTCCCGTGCCCGTACATCTGGTCACGCTACCTGATCGGCTGTCGCTCGCTAAAGTGCGGACCTTCATGGACTTCGCCGCCGTTCGCCTCAGGGCCGACTTCGACCGCACCCCGCCGCAACCCGAGTTCGGACGTTCCTCCCGGGAACGGCTCGACGCCGAGGTCTCGCGCCAGCGATTGACGCCGAACCGGAATGGCGCCGGCCGGCCATCAGGAAGTCCGTGACCGGTCGATGCGTGGATCTCGCGGCGTGCCGCCCCTTCACCGCCTCAATCGCGGGTCGTCCTGCGTGACGCGGCTGCGCAGCGTGAAAACGCCGCTTCCAGACAGGATGGCACTCCGGGCGAGGAGACGGCCGCTCTGCCAGTTGGACAGCCCGAGTTCGGGCTGGTTCAGGGCGTATTGCCCGTCGACCCATCGGGTGAACCCGTCGCCCACGAAGGGCGCGTTCACCGTGTCGTAGAAGCGTCGATGCGCCTCCGGGTCCTGACTGATCAACGACGCGGCGAAACGCGGGCTGAGGCGATTGAACAGCGCTACCGCGTGATCGAGATCATCCACGATCTTCAGGCTGACCTCGGGCGTGTCTTCCCATTCCCACTCGCTGCCGAGATCATCCTCGGATTGGATCTCCGTCAGCGGTTCGGTGCGTTCGCCTTCGGCGCGCCGGACCCGGACGGCGGCGCTGCGCCAGGCGTCCGGCAGGACGGTTTCGTCGCCTGCCACCACATGAAGTTTGCAACCGAAGCCGCGTGCCTGGCCGGCGAACTCAAGTGCCGCCAGGAAGCGCGGTACGAGATCCGCCACCCGGGCGCGATGGATGCAGCACACGTTCAGCGTGTTGCAGACCTTTCGGTCTAACGAAGCTTCGACGGCCGCGGAGAAGCGCTCCGCATCCGCATCGCGGTCGGCTACCATCCAAGCGCCCCCGGTTCCGTGAAGGCTGACCGCCGTGCCAACCTGCCGGGCGACGCTTCCGAGCTGGGCTACCGCCCGACCCGAGCCTCGCGCCACCGCCAGCGAGAGCCGGCGGTCGGCGAAGAGGGCCCAGCCTGTCGAGCGTTCCGGGCTCTCGACGAGCGAGATGGCTCCGGGCGGGAGGCCGGCCTCATCGAGGGCGGGCACGAGGGCATGCCGCATGATGGCCTGTGCGGTGCCAAGCGCGTCGCTGCCGATGCGGAAGACGGCTGTGTTGCCGCTGCGCAGGACGCCCGCTGCATCGGCGAGCACGTTCGGGCGTCCCTCGAAGACGAAGCCGACCACCCCGAGCGGTGCCGCCACCTGCTCGATGGCCCAGCCGGGATGGACGATGCGTTCGATGACGCGACCGCGCAGGGTTTCGCTGTCACGCCAAGCCCGAAGGCCGGCGATCATATCCTGCCGCATCCGGTCGGTGGCGACGAGGCGGGTCGTCGAGCGGCCACTGCGCTGGGCACGCTCGACATCCTGCCGGTTCGCCTCGGCGATAGCATTCCAAGCCAAAGGGTCATCGAGAAGCGCGGCGAAGCGGTCGAAGAACCGCTCAATCGCCTGATCCGGTACGGCCGACATCGCCATGAAGGCGGCATGCGCACGGTCCACCGCGGCGGCCGCCACTGCGATCTGAGCAGCGGGGATATGCAGGAGGTCTCCGGTCTCCTGCAGGACCAGCAGATGGTCACCGGGCTGGAAGTCCTCCGCGAGCTCCGGCGTGACCACGGTCACGCGGTCCCCGCCGAAAGGCACAGGCGTTCCCGATACGAGGCGCTCGATGGTGGTCGTCATGGGAGCGGGCATAGGGCGAACTCGGTGTGGAAACCAAGCCGTGCCGTCGTGGAAAGCAACCTCCCAATCGAGCGGTGCGCCGACGCTCGACGCGCCGGGGGCCTCTCGTCCGATCCGAGGGGATCCGGCCGGCGGGTTGAGCACGGCGCCGGCCTCACCCTGCCCGGAAGGCGGTGACCCAACTGCAGCAAACGTCTCGCCGAGACCAGCGCGCTCATGGCTTTGAACGGCGAGATTGCTGACGGGACGCGCCTTTGGCGCGAGCCGCAATCGAGCGTCCCGCTTCGTCGCGACCGGACTGTTCGAGACCCGTGATCAGGATATCGACGAGACGCATGGCCGACTGCCTCCGGTCCGGGCCGGAGCTGATGTTGGCTACGCTGGCCACCGCTCGCAGCAGGTCGAGCGGCTCCATGCCGAGTTGGATCTCGCCGGCGGCGACCGCGCGGTCGCACAACATGGCCATGGACTGCTTAATCTGGGCGCCGGACGCGGCATATAGGCCGGCCGGTCCGTCCGTCATCGCATTGAGTGCCTCCGACATGCCTTGCTTGGTCGCCATGTAGTCGACGAACACCAGCATCCATTCCCGTAAAGCATCAGTTGGGGAACGGGTGGCTGTGAGCCGCTCCGCGGCTTCGGCGAGATGGGCCGTCTCATTCCTGTAGACCGCCTCGATCAGGGCGTCGCGGGTCGGGAAATGGCGATAGAGCGTGCCGACACCCACGCCTGCCGCGCGCGCGATCTCCTCTAGGCCTGCGGCCGCGCCCTTCTCGGCGAAGATCGCCTTGGCCTTTTCGAGTAGCCGGGCGCGATTGCGCTGGGCGTCGGCACGCGGCCTGCGGGATGTCGGACGAGGCTCCTCTTCGTCCACGGGCGGCCCCCTCTTGCTAAACGGAGGATCCCTCCGTATTTAAACGGAGGCAAACTCCTCTTATCAACTCGGAGGCCGGCGAACAATGGCTTCGCGGGCGACGGGCGAGGTGTGTCCACTGACATGGAGAGCAACATGGCCGCATCATTCGGGGCGACCTCGACCACCGACGAGGTGCTCGCGGGCGTCGAACTCAACGGAAAGCGCGTGCTCGTCACCGGCGTGTCGGCTGGGCTTGGCGCGGAGACGGCCCGCGCCCTCGCCGCGCACGGGGCGCAGGTCGTTGGGACGGCGCGGGATCTCGCCAAGGCCGAGAAGGCGACTGCCGTGGTCCGCGATCAGGCGGCGCATGGTGGAAGCCTCGAACTGGTCGCGCTCGACCTCGCCTCGCTGGCGAGCGTCCGTGCCTGCGCCGACGCGCTGCTGGTGGACGGCAGGCCATTCGACGTCGTCATTGCCAACGCCGGCGTCATGGCCACGCCACTGGGTCGCACGGCCGACGGCTTCGAGACGCAGTTCGGCACGAACCACCTCGGCCACTTCGTCCTCGTGAACCGGATAGCGTCCTTGATCCGGGACGGTGGCCGGCTGGTCATGGTCGCCTCGGCCGGTCATCGCTACGCGGAACCGGATCTAGACGACCCGGGCTTCGCGCGTACGCCCTACGACCCGATGGTCGCGTACGGGCGCTCGAAGACGGCCAACATCCAGTTCGCGTTGGAGTTCGACCGGCGACACAGGACGCGCGGCGTGCGGGCGACGGCCCTGCACCCCGGCGGCATCCAGACCGAGCTCGGCCGGCATGTGGGCCAGGGCGCTATGGCCGAGAGGGTCGAGCGGATCAACGCCGACCTCGCTGCGGCCGGCAAGCCGGCTTTTGCTTGGAAGACCATCCCCCAGGGGGCTGCCACGTCGGTTTGGGCGGCCTTCGTGGCGCGGGCAGAGGCAGTCGGCGGCCGCTATTGCGAGAACTGCCACGTGTCCGAGATCACCGACGGGTTGATCACTCCGGTGAGCGAGGGCGTGCGCTCCTACGCGCTGGATCCCGAACGCGCGCGGGCGCTCTGGTCGAAAAGCGAAGACTTGGTCGGCGAGCGTTTCTGACATCGCATCCAGGCGGCTTCGGGCCAGACGCTGAAGGCGAACATAGCATGTCTGCCTTTGGAATCTGGCGTCTCGAAGCGGGCAGGCTGAAATCCACCCATCTGAGACGTTCAGGCAGGCGCTTCGTGATGGCAGATGCTGGCCGAGATCGGAACGACCGCTTCCAGCATTAGAAACGAGGAAGCAGACCTTTGTTGCGGCCCAGGGCCTCGTCTCAGTGTGCCTCGTTTCGGACCATCCACCCTGCAGATTCCATTGTTCGCTTGGATGGCGAAATCCGCTTGGAGGGTGAAGTGGCTTTGAATGCGGTGGCCATGACATCAGCATGTCATGGCACATCAAGGCTCATCGTGGATGTGAGCGCCGGGGCGGCGGGCGGCGCGATCTCTCGGCAACCAGCAATCCTGGGCTTTGCCGGCTGATCGTGAAGGGGCGCCGACGCCTGCCTGCGGATGACCGTCATTTACGGTTGCCCGCCAAGCGGCTGTCCATCGGCAGGAGCGTCATCGGGCGGTGGCGGGGGCAGAAGCGGGGGCGGCAACCGGCCGGGGCTCGGCGGGGTGGGAATGCCGAGATCCTCCGTCGGCTCCGGTGCCTCGTCGGTCCTGTCCTTTTCGTCGCCCATGATGTCCTCCCGTGCATCTCTTCAATGCACGAGGCGGGCCCGAGGGGCCGACGGCTCCATCAGATCGGACAGCCGGCGTGCGGAGCCCTGGCGGCACTCGCTCTCTGATCAAGCTCGCTTCGGAAGGGGGACAGGACGACGGCCTCGAAATATTTGTCGACCGCCACTAGACGACCGGTCTAATCTTGCCTATCTCAGGGTCATGGCACAGGTCAGCGGCAACACCGACACCCGGCAAGGCATCCTCGACACCGCCCACCGCATCGTGGGCGCCAAGGGGTTCTCGGGCGTCGGCCTCAACGAGATCCTGGCCGCGGCCGGGGTCCCGAAGGGCTCGTTCTACCACTACTTCGGATCGAAGGAGGCCTTCGGCGAGGCGCTCCTGGCCGACTACTTCGAGGAGTACCTCGCCGACATCGACGCCACCCTCGCCGAGACCGGTCTAAGCCACGCCGAGCGCTTGATGAACTACTGGCACAAGTGGCAGGCGACGCAGGGGAGCATCGACTACCAGCGAAAGTGCCTCGCGGTGAAGCTCGCCGCGGAAGTCTCGGACCTGTCCGAGCCGATGCGGCTGGCGCTCAAGGCCGGCACGGCCGGGATCATCGCCCGCGTGGCCGGCACCATCCAGGCGGGCGTTGCCGAGGGCTCGCTGACCGTGGAGGGTGAGCCGCACGACACGGCCGAGATCCTCTACCACCTGTGGCTCGGTGCCAGCCTGATGGCGAAAATCGAGCGCACCGACGCACCGTTCGACGCCGCGATGCGGACGACGCGGCGCATCCTGAACCCGCACCGAGCCTGACCGGGCGAGTCCAGGGCGAACCCGTCATGATCGTTCGCAGATTGTAGACGACCAGTCTACTTACTATCGAAACAGGAGAAGACCATGACCCCGCGGACCGCACACCCCGTCGCTCCCTACCTGCTCCTCGCCGAGCTCGGGGCCGCCCTGATCGGCGGCACCGCCGCCTCCGCCGAGGAGCGCATCACCCTGGAGATCATCGGTGCGGTCCGCATGACCGGCCCGGCGATGGTCCGCCCCGCGGACGCGACGCCAGTCAGGGCCGAGGACACCCAGGCGCGCGAGGCGGGCGCGGAGCGTTCCCCCGACAGGATGGCGGCCCGGCACAACTGACGCTCCCGAACCCTTCGAACGACAACCCCAACCCCCACCGGAGAACGACGATGAAGATCCTGATGGTGCTGACCTCCCACGACCAGCTCGGCGACACCGGCCGCAAGACCGGATTCTGGCTGGAGGAGCTCGCTGCGCCCTACTACGTGTTCAAGGACGCCGGCGCCGAGGTGGTCCTGGCCTCGCCCAAGGGCGGCAAGCCGCCACTCGACCCGAAGAGCAACGAGCCGGGCTTCCAGACCGACCTGACCCGCCGCTTCGAGGCGGACGCCGGGGCCAACGCGGTCCTCGCGGACACGGCCCGGCTCGACAGCGTCAGCCACGAAGGGTTCGACGCGGTGTTCTATCCCGGCGGACACGGCCCGCTCTGGGACCTCGCCGAGGACGCCGCCTCGATCAGGCTGATCGAGACCACGCTCCAGGCCGGCAAGCCGGTCGCCCTCGTCTGCCACGCCCCCGGCGTGCTGCGCCATGCCAAGGCGGCCGACGGCAAGCCGCTGGTCGAGGGCAAGGACGTCACAGGCTTCACCAACACCGAGGAGGAGGCGGTGGGCCTGACCGAGGTGGTCCCGTTCCTCGTCGAGGACGAGCTCAAGCGGAACGGCGGGCGGTTCTCGAAGGCCGGCGACTGGGAGCCCTACGTCGTGGCGCACGGCCTGCTGATCACCGGACAGAACCCGGCCTCGTCCGGCCCGGCGGCCGAGCGCCTCCTGGCACATCTCCGCAAGGGCTGACCGGCTGCACCGACCGGAATCGGCGCTGTCCCGCCTACGACCAGCGCCGCCATTCCCCGGGTGTTCGGTCGGTGGCCGCCTTGAAGGCCCGGTTGAAGTGGCTCTGCGAGCCGTAACCGCAAGCCAGGGCCACCTCGCCGAGGGGCTGCCCGGCCCGGAGCAGCGACTTGGCCCGCGCGATGCGCCGCGCCGCGAGGTAGCGGTGCGGCGGCAGGCCGAAGCTGATCCGGAACATTTTGGCGAAGTGGAAGGTGCTGAGCCGCGCCTCGGCCGCGAGCCGATCGAGGGTCAGCGCCTCGTCCAGGTGCGCCTCGACCATCTCCATGACCCGGCACCGCGCCGCCGGGGACAGGCCGGCGCGGACCTCGCCTGGCTCCTTGTCGATGTGCCGGCGCAGGACGCCGTGCAGCAGGAGGTGGCAGGCGGCGTCGAGCGCCGAGCGGTCGCCCGGCTCGGCCCAGTCGAGCGGCATCACCGCGCCGCGCACGACCGCCGCCAGGGCCGGGTCATCGCAGAAGGTGGCGTCGTGCAATCGGATGCGGCGCGGGTCGACGTCGAAGGCGGTCACGGCCCGGTGGGCGAACTCCTCCGGGTCCACGTAGAGGTGGAACATCCGCAAGGGGCCGCCGATCCGCCAACGGCTCTCGTGCCCGGCCGGCAGCAGGCAGAGCTTGTCGGGGGCGCCGCCGCGCAGGTCGCGGTCCTCCCGCACGACCCCTTCGCCGCCGGCGAGGTAGACGCTGACCGTGTGGTGGCCGGGGCCGTCGTAGCGGGCGTAGTTGTCGCGGTTGCTCCACTCGGCGACCGAGAGGCCGCGCCCCACCGTTCCGGCCCGCGCGAGGTGCGCGCCGGTGCGGGCGAGGACGTGGGCGATCTTGGGCGACGGCTCTTCCATATTGGATGACAACGGAACGACGCCCCATCCATGCGCCCCGGCCCCTGCCGGCGCAACGGCCCCGGGAGAAAACCCCAAGATCCGGCAACGACGCCACCGTCGCGGGAAAGCGCCGAGGGGCGTCCTCGGGTCATCTGCCGGTCGCCCCGAAACCCCGCAGGGACCGACCGTGACCGCCTTCCTCTACGCGCTGACCGTCCTCATCTGGGGGACGACGTGGATCGCCATCAAGAACGAGCTCGGCCACGTCCCGGTGGAGGCGTCCATCGTCTACCGCTTCGCGCTGGCCGGGGCGGTCCTGTTCGCGGCGCTCGTTCTCACGCGCCGCCTCCGTCCGATTCCGATCCGCCATCAGCCCTTCGTGCTGCTGCAGGCGCTCTGCCTGTTCTCGTGCAACTTCCTGTGCTTCTACACCGCCACGTCCTTCGTCCCGAGCGGGATCGTCTCAATGGTCTTCTCGGCCGCCGCGGTCTTCAACATCCTGAACGCCCGCGTCGTCCACGGCCGCCGGCCGGACTGGCGCGTCCTGTCCGGGGCGATGCTCGGCGTCCTCGGGATCGCCGCCCTGTCCTACGAGACGCTGGCGGGGGCGCGGTTCAGCGTCGACACCGGCTACGGCCTCGGCCTGGCGCTGCTCGGCACTTGGTTCTTCTCGGCCGGCAACCTCGTGTCGGCCCGCAACCAGCGCCACGGCCTCCAGGTCGCCTCGGCGAACGCCTGGGCCATGCTGTACGGGGCGGCCATCGTGGCGCTCGTGGCCGTGGCGCAGGGGGCCGCCTTCACGTTCGACGCTTCCCCGGTCTACGTCGGGTCGCTCCTGTACTTGGCCATCCCAGGGTCGGTCATCGGCTTCACGGCCTACCTGACCATCGTCCACCGCCTCGGACCCGAGCGGGCGGCCTACATGACCGTGATGTTCCCGGTCGTCGCCCTGACGGTCTCGGTCTTCGCGGAGGGCTACCGCATCACCCCGGTGGCGGGCGTCGGGCTCGCCCTCGTGCTGGCCGGCAACCTGCTGGTCTTCGGCCACCTGCCCCGCGGCGTCCGCCCCGGGACGCTCACCGCGAAGGCCTAGGGAAAGACCGGTGCGGGAAACCGCCGGTGTGCTTCCGGTTGGGATATGCGCCGAACCGGTCGTCCGGCGTGGATCGGATGCGGCGGAGGCGCCCGGACCCGCAAGCTCCGGATGGAGAACTTCCCTAGGTCGGGAGCAAGCCCATTCGGCGGTAGCTCTCGATCAACTCGTCGAACAGTTTCACGTTCGACCGGCTGCGGGCGATGATCTGAGCCCCGGCGACGGCGGCATAGATGGCGCGGGCCCTCGCCTCAGCCTCGGCCGGCGAGGCGAGTTCGGCAGCGACCAAGTGCTCGCGCAGCCAAGCGGTGTTCACGTCGGCGAATGCTTGCACCTCCTTCAGTACCGGCTCGGGCAACTCGTCACGTTCCGTCGCCATGAAGCTGCTCAGGCACATGCGGTTGTCCCGCTCCAGGGATAGCCGGAAGATGCTCGGGTATCGCTGCAACGCCTCGGCCGGGCTTCGGGCATTCGTCGAGATGGCTTCGAGATCGCGGGCGATGTCTTCCCAGTAGCGCCGGGCGACCGCCTCGCCGAGTTGGGCCTTGGTGGCGAAGTGGTAGGTGATGCTGGCCGCCTTGACGCCGACGGTCTCCGCGAGGTCGCGGAAGTTGAGGCCGCCGTAGCCGTAGGCCATCGCCGCTTCCCTGGCGGCCACGAGGATGGCCTCCCTCACGTTCCCCTTCGATGTCGCCGCCATGTCCAACCTCCGTCTGTCATATGGCAGACAGGGGTTGACGGCGCAATATCCTCGACATAGCTTGTCACCTGTCATATGACAGACAGGCAGCTAGGAAGGCGACACGACGATGTCCGACAAGCTCAAGCTCTTCACCTCCCCTTCGGCGTTCCCGAACCCGCAGCGCCTGCGGATCTTCATGCACGAGAAGGGCATCGCCGACCGCTTCGACGAGACGGTCTACGACATGTCGCCCGTGGGCGAGCAGCGGGGTTGGCGGCACCTGAAGATGAACCCCTGGGGCGAGACGCCGACCCTCGCGCTCGCGGATGGTTCATACCTGAGCGAGACCTCCGCCATCGCTCGCTATCTCGACGACACGTACGAGGGCCGCAAGATCATGGGGGCGACGGCGCATGAGCGCGGTCTCGACCAGATGTGGGACAACCGGGTGTGGGTGCACATCCTCTACCCCATCGTCACCGCCTTCCACGTCCTGCACCAGGGATTGGGCCCGAAGCTCGAACTGACCAGCAACCCGGCCTGGGGCGAGCATTCCCGCAAGGTGGCGCTGGCGCATGCCGGTCTCGTGGACCGGCATCTTGCGGACGGCCGCGCGTGGCTGCTGGGTGGCGAGCAGCCGACGTTCTCCGACATCACGTTGGCGACGGCGATTGCGTTCTCCAAGTTCCCCGTCAACGCCACCCCGCTCGACGAGCGCTTCGAGCATCTCGATGCCTTCTGGCGCCGCTGGCAGGCTCGACCGGCCTTCATCGCCGCGTATGCCGACCGGAGCAGCGGCGTGCCGGAGATCGACAATCGCGCGTGAGCGTTCCGCGGTCGGGCTGGCCACCGCCCGGCCGCACTGCCGCTTGGACCGACTTCGAGCGGCGCTCTGCGATGGCCGTTTCGGGGATGCGACGGCGAAGGTCCCTCCGACTGGCTTGGGTCCAGGCCGTGTTAAAACGCCGAGAATCGGCTTTGTGCTGGGGTGCCGCCCCAATTTTGCGAGAATAGGCGCTCCACCGTTTGGATCGACCCTTTGTGGTCGCGCATCCGTTTGAGTTGAAGGCGCTGCTGGACGGCTTTTCAGCCCCTCGGTGAACGATCAAAGGCCTTCACTCAGGCGGGGATCGCTGCCAAGAGCTTCCGGCTTCCCATGATGTTGAGAACCCGCGTCAGATTGTAGGCCAGGACCTGGAGTGCCATCTCGGTCGAGACGCGCGGCAAGGTCTTGGTCAAGAAGTGCGTC
>NZ_FOZY01000090.1:0-1965 GCF_900116245.1 Methylobacterium sp. yr668
CAACCGTGCCATCGCGATCCTCCTGCGCTGGAAACCTCAAACTCAGGAAGAAAACGCAAGCGACAGCAATTGGTTGTATGAGTTCCCTACCTAGCCCCCTAACTCATTGAGAAGATTCGCGCGCCAGTCTGAACAAAAATACGAACACTTATGTCATTGAGGTGGCACGATAATTTTTGAGGCTCTGCTGCTGCCCGTCACGCTGCTATCAGCGGTGGACCCTCTCCAAGCCGCAACGCAACTTCACAAACCGGACGTTCCGCAAGGCGCCCAAGTCGGCCATTCAACTTGTTTGAAGAACGCCCGACAAGCAGACATCAGTGCTGCATTTATCGACCTGCATCGAGGACGCGACACGAATTGGCGGTATCTTGGATGCGGCTTGATAGCTTTTGTAGTCAAACGGTCAACGGCTGCAAGCAGCCAACGCCTCATTCAGAAGTCCGCGGTTATATTGGAGGCGCTTCTTCCGTCGTCACGTGGAACGCGACGAGTTCGTTGGGGCCAAAGGTCAGCGTCAACGGGACATCCGCGGCGTCCCGACCATAGGCGATCAGAATCCGACCGATGCGTGAACTGTTGTTGCGCGGATCAAATGTGTGCCAGCGGCCCCCGAGAAAGACCTCCATCCAGGCGGCAAAATCGCCGGGCGCATGGGGCAGCGGCAGACCGATGTCGCTGACATATCCGTTGCAGTAGCGTGCCGGGATGTTGAGACACCGGCAGAACGCGATCGCCAGATGCGCATAATCACGGCAGACGCCCCGCTGCTCCTCGAATGCATCGAAGGCCGTCCGCGTTGCCCGCGCATGCTCGTATCCGAAGGTAATTCGATCATGGACGTAGTCGCAGATCGCCTGCACACGCCCCCAGCCCGGCGGCAGGTGGCCGAACAGATCCCAGGCGATCGATGACAGACGATCGGTCTCACAGTACCGACTGCCGAGGAGGAACAGCACCGTGTCCGACGGCAACGTCTCGATGGCGGTCTCCCCAGCGTTGAAGACCTCCGGGTCGCCGCCGCCGGGGTCCCGCACGATCGTGTCGGTCCGCAGCTTGAAGCGGCCAGCCGGGGCAACCATGCGGCTGCACCAGTTCCCAAAACTGTCACGGTAGCCCTGGACCGGTACAGCGGGGGTCGTGATTAAGTAGTCGGGTCGTTCGAGATCCGAGAAGCGCGATGCGTGGATGTTAAGCGTCGCGATGATGGGGGTGGGCTGCGGGAACTCGTAGGTCATCTCGCAGCCGACGAGAATGCGCATGTGCGTTGCCCTCAGACTTATTTCGGAATCGGCCGCCGCAGCCTCCCGCGACTTGAGCCGCCTCACCGCGCGAGACGCGGGCTTCGATTTCGATGATACAGCGCCGATAGACGGGAACGCCTCGATCCCGTGCACCCGCAGGACCGGAGCGGGGCCGGTCCCCTCATCCGGCCCACGTGAAGCGCCCCCGACGAGCCGGCATCCGGCTCATCGAGTATCACCCAGACTTGGTCGGGCAGATCAGAAGTCCATGCCGCCCATGCCACCACCGCTCGGCATCGGCGGGGCCTCCTTCCGCGGAGCCTCGGCGATCATGGCCTCGGTGGTCACCAGCAGGCCGGCGACCGAAGCCGCGCCCTGAATGGCCGCACGGACCACCTTGGCCGGATCGACGATGCCGGCCCGAAGCATATCAACATACGCTTCGGTCTGGGCGTCGAAGCCGAAGGTCGAGGAGGCATCAGCCAGGATCTTGCCGACCACGATCGAGCCCTCGACGCCCGCGTTCTGGGCGATCTGGCGGAGCGGGGCCTCAAGAGCCTTGAGGACGATCTTGATGCCGGCCTGCACGTCGGGGTTGTCGTTCGAAAGAGCCCGAACAGCTGCCGTGGCGCGCAGCAGCGCGGTGCCGCCGCCCGGGACGATGCCTTCCTCGACCGCCGCGCGGGTGGCGTTGAGGGCGTCGTCGACGCGGTCCTTCTTC
>NZ_FOZY01000046.1:0-27961 GCF_900116245.1 Methylobacterium sp. yr668
CTCTTCAGCCGTATGCTTCTTCCGTCCCATGATGACATCCTCCACATGGCTCAAAGCCATACCTTAGGGAGGACCACTTTTCAGGGGGCAGGCCATTCGATCAAGACTACATAGTGTTTATCAGATTGCGCGCCTGAAGCCGCTCGCCGGGTAACAGATTACGCTCATCGCGTTGGAGCATTGCGGGCCATGAAAGTCTCGGGCGAACCGTCGGCGGGATCGACGAAGACGATATCGGAAGGTGCGCGACGCGGCGTATCGACCGAGAGGAAAACCACAGGTTCCTCCAAAAGTGTCGGCAGGGCGTGAACGGTACCACGTTCGAAGAACAGGAGTTCTCCCGGCCCGAACTCTGCCTCCTTTCCGGCATCACCCATCCAGAATGTGCCGCGCCCCGACAGCACGTAGAGGTACTCGTCGCAGGTAGCGTGGTAATGCGGCGGCGTGGGGCGATAGACGCGGAAAACCCGAGCGCTCGCCGCCTCGCGGTCGGTCAGATAAGTGTCGACGAGAAGCGTCTGCGCCGTCTCGGGGAGCGCGGCCGCGATAGCCGTGAGGTCGAAACGTCTGGTCTTTGTCGAGTCCGACATGTTCGCTCCTGAGCGATAATCGTTGGGGCGCGGTTCGTCATCCACCTCATAACAGTGCCGGCCAACTCCGGTCGCTGCCTCGGATCAGCGATGGTCGTTGGGGGCAGGCTTGGCACCGATGTCGAGGGTGAACACCCTCAGTGGCTTCGCCACCCGGTCGACGCCGCCGTTGAAGGGGGCCATTCGATTCAGTTGCGCTGCAGGCATCCACAAACGCCCGTCAGCGTCGATCCACATCGCATCGACCCAGACGAGGCGAGGGTCCCGCACCACTGTTGTGCGGGTTCCGTCGGGCGTGAGCCTCAGCACGGAGAGCTGGTCGGTGTCGCTGACGTAGATGTTGCCCTCGGCATCGATGGCGGTCCCACCGGTCGAAGGCGTATCGGCAAAGCGCTCGACATGGGTGGCGAGGCTCGCCGCATCCAAGTCCGTATCATCGAGATAGCGGGTATCGATGCGCGACATCCGGCCGGAGCTCGGCTGGTAGTAGACCCAGCGCCCGTCGGGGGAGACCTCGATCTGGTCCGCATGGATGTGGAGCGGCTTGCCGTCCGGGCCGTACATCGGTCGACCTTCGGCCGAGACCGCCCGGTCGCTTACGGTCGAGGGGTGACCGTCAAGGACGCGTCGTCCCTGGCCCGAGCCGAGATCCAGTACGATTAGACCAGGCGCGCCGGCATCGGTGAGATAGGCGTGGCCGCCGTTGAAGCGGACATCGTCGACGAAGCTGTCCGCCTTCGTCACCGAGCCCAACGGGTAGACGCGGGCGACCCGGTTCGTCGCGAGGTCGATGCGGATGAGCTTCGGGCCGCCGGGTAGGACGGGGTTTCCGATGCCGGGGGCGCCGGTATCGACCAGCCACAGGGCCCCGTCGGGCCCGATACGCTGGGCGTTGACGCGCACGAAGGCCTTGGACGGGTCCTGGCCCTTCGCCCAGCCGTTCCACGTCACGTCCGGATATGGGACGAGGATGCCGTCCTTCCACTCCACGATCTGCGGACCGGCCGAGCCGTCGAGCCGCGCGAGCACGAGGAAACGGCGCCCATCGGGGGCGATGCTAACCCCGGTCGATGGTGTGTCGAGGGTCATCGCCGTCACGAGGCGGGGATCCTCTTCCGCAAACGCACGAGTGGAGCCGGGCAGTGAGAATGCTCCCGCCAGGAAACACAGGGTAAGGCTCGCGACGATGTTACGACGAGGGACGGTCATGATGCGTTTCCCGATGGTCTGCAGTCCTGGCGAGGTGGCGCTTGGGCTTATGGAGATGGAACGGTGCCAAGCTGCCGAAGCAGGGTAAGGTTGTCCTCGATGTGCCAGTTGGCTGCGATGCGTCCGTCGACGACGCGGTAGATATCGGTGGCGATGAACGCCACCGGCTCGCCCCGGCCCTGGCGACCCTCGAATGTGCCGGTGAAATGACCGCGCAAACGCAGGTGCAGCACGGCCCGGTCGCCCGCCACGATCATCTGTTCGACCTCGCAGGTGAGGTCCGGAACAGCCTTTCGAAAACCTTCCGAGGCCAGGAGCGGTCCGGTCGGACCTTGCACCCGCCCGGGCGGCGGCGTCTCGTCCACAAAGTCCTCGGACAGCGCCGCCCGGGCGTAGGCCGGGTCGCCGGTGTTCCAGAAAGTGGCGTATCGCCGGGCTGCCAGCACCACGGCCTCGCGCTGTTGCGACGCTTGGCCGGGATCGACGACAAGCACGCCTGGCGAGACGAGCGTCTCTGCGGCGGCGGGGGTGGTCGCCAGCACGACGGCCATGGTGGCGAAACGAAGCGACGGGATCATCGGTTGAACTCCTGGCTCATTTCTGTCGGTTCACTGTCGCGGAAGGCGACCTCGATCAGCGTGCCGCCCGGGGCGTGCAGGAAGATGCGGCGTTCGCCGATCTCGGGGAGCTCCATCCGGCTGTAGGGGATGCCATGGTCGTCGAGGCGCCGGCGGAAGGCGTCATGGTCGTCGCGGAGGAAGGCGACGTGGTCGATGCACTCGGCCGACCCGTCCGGAACTGGCACGCCGGCTCGCGCTGGAATGAGGTGCACGATGGGTTCCCCGTCCGCGTAGAGCCAGTGCCCGGGAAAGCCGAAGGCCGGGCGGAAGCCCTCGCTCAGGTCGAAGACATCCG
This sequence comes from Methylobacterium sp. yr668, assembly GCF_900116245.1. Lineage (NCBI taxonomy): Bacteria > Pseudomonadati > Pseudomonadota > Alphaproteobacteria > Hyphomicrobiales > Methylobacteriaceae > Methylobacterium > Methylobacterium sp. yr668. Next base: position 2,715 of record NZ_FOZY01000046.1, read on the forward strand.
TGAAGAAGCGACGGTGGCCATCCAGGTCGCGGGTGCGGAGCGTGGCGTGGTCGAGGCGCATCGGCGGCCCTTCACGCGATGGTGCCGCCGCCGTCGACGGTGACGGTCGAGCCGGTGGCATAGGGGTTCGTGGCCACGAACAGGATGGCCTGGGCGATGTCGTCGGGATGCCCGATCCGGCGTGCAGGCAGCTGCGCAGCGCGGCGCTCGAACATCGCCTGCCGGTCGGCCGTATCCATCCGCGCATAGAGCGGCGTATCCACGAGCCCCGGCGACACCGTGTTGAACCGGACCGGCGCCCGCTCCAAGGCCAGGCCGCGCGAAAGGGCATCAAGCGCGGCGTTGATCGCCCCCTGCAGGACGGCGGTGGGACTAGGACGGTGACTCAGGTAGCCCGAGACGAAGGTCAGGGATCCGCCGTCGACGATCCGCGCCGACCGGGCGACACGGTAGGCACCCCAGAACTTCGAATCCATCGCCGACCTGGCGTCCTCGAAAGGAAGCTCGGCCACCGAGCCGGCTTTCGTGGAAGCTGCGGCGACGACGATGTGGTCGAAAGGCTTCCTGCCGCCGAAGAAGGCTTCGACTTCGGCTTGCCTGGTGAAATCGAGCGCGGTCGCCTCCGCATCTGCGGCTCGCGCGGCGTCGTCGAGCTTCGCGCCCGGAAGGCCCGCCGCGACGACCCGGGCACCGCTCCGCGCGAAAAGCTGCGTTGTCGCCGAACCAATTCCGCCGGCAGCGCCGACGACGAGGACCGTCCGTCCGTTCAGGTCCAGAGGCATGGCATCAGTCTCCTCTAAGTTGCGCCGGGGAAGCGACCCCGTTCGTCACCACAACCTACCTCTTGCTTTTCGGCTCATAAGCCAGGTTACAGTTGAGTCATTCTTGAAAGAGGGTTGAGGATCGATGCTCGACGATCTGAACGAGTTACGCACCTTCCGTCGCATCGCAGCGCTTGGCAGCCTGACGGCGGCGGCGCGCGATCTCGGGGTCGGGCTGGCTGTTGTGAGCAAGCGCTTGACGACGCTCGAACGCAGGGCCGGTGTGAGATTGATCCAACGCTCCACGCGGAGCCTGTCGATAACGGACGAGGGCCAGACCCTGCTCGTTCAGGTGGAACGGGCGCTGGACGCCATCGAATCCGCCGAGGAGCGCCTCGCGACCGGGCGTGACGAGCCGATGGGATTGCTGCGGGTCGGCGCGCCGGTCTCGTTCGGGCGGCAGCACGTCGCACCGGTCCTGTGCCGCCTCGCGGCACGGCATCCCCGGCTCGAAGTCGACCTCAGGCTCGACGACCGCGTTACCGACCTCATCGGCGAGCGCATCGAGGTGGCAATCCGCATCGGGCCCCCACGCGACAGCACGATGATCATGCGTCGGCTAGCCGACAACCGGCGTATCCTGGTCGCGGCGCCCGACTACCTCGACCGGCATGGACGCCCATCGAAGCCTGAAGACGTCGTCGGCCTGGAAGGCTTGAGCTACGGGGATGCGACGATGCCGTGGCGCTTGCTTGGTCCGGGAGGCGTCGAGACGGAGTTCCGTCTCAGGATGCGCCTTCGCTCGGACAGCGGCGACGCGGTGCACGATTGGGCTCTTGCGGGGGCAGGCATCATGCTGAAGTCCGCCCTGGACCTCTCAACCGACCTCGCCGCGAATCGGCTGGAAAGGGTGCTCCCGGACTATGCGAGCGCGCCGTCGCCGGTCTACGCCCTGTTCGCGTCCGCCCAAACGATGTCGACCAGGGCGAGGGTGTTCATCGATGCGATGGTCGTCGAACTGGCGGATCCCGGGAACGCATCGGCCGTCATGCCCACCTAAGCGGCCATCCCGCCTCCGACGTCTTCAGGAAGGCAAGGCCCACGTGCTCCGCTGACGATCAGGCGGTCATTCGCGCGAGCCCGCTCTCGTCGCGGACAACGCCTAGCGTCCCGACCCTGCGGCCTCCCTATTCCTCACGGTGCACCTCGCGGCTCGGGACGCACGCCCGCCAAGCCGTCCGCGAGGCGCTCGGCTTCGGCCTCACGGTCGGCGAACTCGGTCAAGTCCTCGAAGGCCTCGACCCCACGGACCTGGTCCCGCCGCATCCCGACGAGGACCCGGTGGACTACGGCCCGCGGGCGGCGAGCGAGATCATGGTCCGGTACCTCGTCACCTGAGGAGCGCCGGGCCAAGAACACCACCCCTCTCCAACCCAAGAAGGAACGACAACATAGTCGATACGCATCGCATCACGGGCGCCGCCAAGGAACTCGGCGGCAAGGTACAGGGCGCCGTCGGCGACCTCACAGGTTCGCACCGCCATTCGGCGGAGGGACGTCTTCACGAGGCCGAGGGAGCCGCCGAGAACCTCTACGGCCGGGCACGGGATGCCGTGCGCGACGTCGCGGACCAGGTCGAGGATGCCGCTCGCCACGCCGGCGCCCGAGTCCGGGACGCCGTCGGACATCTCGCCGACCGGGACGAGGTCGAGCATCGCTTGCACCTGGCTAGGGATGCAGCCGAAGCGCATTTCCATGATGCGGAACGAACGGCACGCCACGTCGCCCGGGAGGCCCGCGCCCATGCCGAGGACGCCTATCGCACCGGCGGCCGCCACCTGCACGACGCGAGGCGGCGCATCGAAACTCCGAGCACCCGGTCAACGGGCTGCTCGTCGCCGGTCTTCTCGGCGACGGCCTCTCGCTGCTCGTCCACCGGCGTCACTGACGCCCACGCTGGGTCCCCGAACTCCGGGACGAACGGTCGCCCTGGTCATACGCGCAGCCGCCCCGGCCTTCAGGACACGGGCGGCTGCGCGTCCTCGCCGCCGCCCAGCCTCGCAAGAAGCCAGCGGCCCGCCGGGCCGAGGGGCTCGTCCCGCCGATAGGCCGCGACCAGCGTGATGCGGCGGAGCGCCCCGTTGTCGTTCCAGTCCTCCGTGGGGAGGTGCACGAGGCGGCCCGCGGCAAGGTCATCCGCCACGAGCGCATCGGGGAGCCTGCCCCACCCGATGCCGGCCAGCAGCAGGGCGTGCTTGGCCGCCAAATCCGTCACCCGCCAGGTGTTGGCCGCCGCGACGCCGATCTCCTGGTCGGCGGGCGCTTTCGTGCCTTCCGTCAGCACGATCTGGAGGTGGTCGCGCAACGTCTCGGCACCCAGCGGGCCGGCCAGGGCCGCCAACGGGTGGGACGGCGCGGCCACGTCGATGAGCGTGATCGCCCCGATTACCCGCTTCACCATCGTGTCCGGAAGCAGCATGCCGAACACGACGTGGATGTCCGCGGGCTCCCTCGATCCCGCGCCGTCCCGCACGTCCAACGAGAACGGCTGGATGCCGATGCGGAGCCGGACGCTCGGATAGGCGTCGGCGAAGGCGGCGAAGGCCGGCGCGAGTAGCCCCACCGGCACGAGGGCGCCGAGGCTGAGGTGCAGGCCCGTCTCCAACCCCCGCTTGATCTCCCGGGCCTGGATACGGAACCGGCCGACATCGTCGAGGATGCGGCGCGCCTGGGGCAGCAGCGCCAGACCCGAGGGGCTCAAGGTGGGCCTGTAGACGGTCCGGTCGAAGAGCTCGGTCTCGACCTGCTCCTCAAGCTTCTGGATCGCGTAGGTGATGGCGGATTGGGCCCGGTTGAGCCTGCGCCCAGCCTCCGAGAAGCTGCCGGCCTCCACCACCGCCACGAACACATGGAACTGGTCGAGCGTGAGGGCATCCATCATCATCGTCAGATCCGATGGGGATCATCGAGACAATCCCGGTTTCATCGATGTTCGAGACCTAGCACGTTGTGGGTCGCTCAACACCCAAACCGGAGCCCTCGACGATGTCCCAGACCCTTTCTCCCGCCCTGCGGCCCTCGGACCGGTCTTCCGGCAAGGCCCTCCGCATCGGTCTCTGGATCGCCCAGGGCTTGGTGGCGCTCGTGTTTGTCCTCGCGGGCTTCACCAAGCTGACGACGCCGATCCCCGACCTGTCCACGATGATGCCCTGGACCGGGCAGTTCCCCGAGGCGTTCGTCCGCCTGATCGGCATAGTCGACATCGCGGGCGGGCTCGGGATCATCCTTCCGGCCGCGACCCGCATCCTGCCTCGCCTGACGGTCGTCACCGCGCTCTGCTGCGTGGTGCTGCAACTCCTGGCGATGGCCTTCCACGTCTCGCGTGGCGAGATCCCGGTGCTGCCGCTCAACCTCGTGCTGCTGACCCTCTCGGCCTTCGTCCTGTGGGGCCGCGCCACCAGGGCGCCCATCGCACCGCGCTCGTGATCCTCGAAAGACCCCTCCGACATCCAACCCGGGCCGTTTGCCATGTCCCTGACCGACCAGACCGTCGACCACGACCAAGGATCACCCAGTCTCCTCGACAAGGCACCCGGTCGGATCGGGCGCGTCGACCTCGTCGTCCGCGACCTCGACCGAACCCGTCGCTTCTACGAGGAGACCATCGGCCTCGCCCCGATGGGCCGCGAGGGGCCGACGCTCCACCTCGGCGCCGGTGGCCCGGCCCTTCTGTCCCTGACGCACGAGCCGGACGCCAATGCGCCGGCACCGGGTTCGGCCGGCCTTTTCCATACCGCCTTCCTGCTGCCGTCGCGGAGGCAGCTCGGGGGATGGTTGGATCACGCGATGCGGCGCGGGGTCGTCCTCGAAGGCGCATCGGACCATCGCGTGAGCGAGGCCTTGTACCTCCGCGATCCGGAGGGGAACGGCGTCGAGGTCTATGCGGACCGGCCGAGCGAAACCTGGACGGTCATCGACGACCTCGTCCGGATGAGCAGCGAGCGGCTCGACCTTCGAGAGCTGATGCGGGCCAAGGACCGTCCATGGTCCGGGATGCCGTCAGACGGCTGCATCGGGCATGTCCACCTCCAGGTCGGCGACCTCGCCCTGGCGGATCGGTTCTACGCGACGCTCCTCGGTTTCCAGGCCAACGAACTGGTGCCGAGCGCACGCTTCTACGGCATGGGCGGGTACCATCATCAGCTCGCGGCCAACATCTGGAGAAGCGCCGGGGCCGGACCGCGCAAGCCAGGCAGTGCAGGTCTCGCGGGCTTCGAGATCCTCATGCGCGACGCGGCCTGCCTCACGGCGCTTCGAGCGACCGTGCGGTCCATCCGAGAGGACACCCGAGAGGACGGCGGCGACCTCATCCTCCGTGATCCCTGGAACACATCGGTTCGCGTGAGGAGCGCGTTGGGTCAGGCGAACCCTTTGTGAGGCATCGACCGCGAATCATCGCGGAACGATGCAATCCGAACATCGGCCCCTTCAGAACTCGGATCCCGGGCCTCGCCGAGGCGCTCCGACCGAGCTTGCAACGTCGCCGGGCGCGGTCAGCGGAACCGTGCTGCGCCAGGCGGTCCCGGATCGCGCCTTCCCGAAGCCGGCCAAGTAGAGGCTTCGCATGTACGAGACCTCGAAGCCGTTCACCGTCGTCGGCCTGGGAGCGGCCCCGTCGATGTAGGCGAGGTGGAACCCTGCCCGGTGGCTCGCAGCAAAGGCGTAGGCCGCCGCCAGGCTCGCCGAGCTACGTGCCTGCGCCCCGGTGGCGAGGGTCTGCTGGACGATGGGAAGGGTCTCGGCCCGCACGATCTCGAACTCGGGATCGATCCGCCCGTTCATGAGCACGTAGAAGTCGGCCTTCCCCGGGGCGCCACGGATCCTGTCACCGACGAGCGCCGCCTGGGGCAGGATGAAGACCGGCGCGACCACGGCGCCGTCGACGTGGAGTTCCTGGTGGACGCGTCCCTCGGCCTGCACGTCGAGAAGCTGCGGCCGGAACACCGCCGGCACGCTGGCCGACGCCGTGAGCACGTCACGGAACAGGGCGGCGGCGTTCGGGGCGCCGCTCGCGGCGATGGTGCCCATGTTCCAGACCATGGCCCGCTTGGCGTCGAGGTTCGTGGTCATGACCAGGAGCCGTCGACCCTTCGCGTGCTCGCTTGCCACCGCCGCCAGCAGGTCGGTGGTGACGTATCGCCCGACGAGGTCGCGAAGGCGCTGGTCCCCGAACAACCCCGATCCGAAGACCACGTTGGCGAGGCTGGGATTGGCGACGAGCGAGGACGCGACGCCGCTCGTATAGATCTCGGTGAGGACCGGGTCGTAGGCCGCGCCCAGGAAGGCGAACGGCGCGATCAGCGCCCCGGTGCTGACGCCCGAGACGAGGGAGAACTCAGGCCGCGTTCCCGCCGCCGACCAGCCGTTGAGAACCCCGGCCCCGTAAGCGCCGTCGCCGCCGCCGCCCGACAGCGCCAGGTATGTGAACAGCCTCGAACGCGGCGGCCGGGTCCCCATGAAGGTGGCGTACCGATCCAGGGGGACGTCGGCGAAGATCCGGGCGCCGGGAATCCCCGCCACTTCGGCCGCAGCGGATTCGCTCGCGGTGTAGGGCGTCCGCGGAAGCGAGGCGCAGGCCCCGAGGCTCGACAGGGCGGACGCCGCGAGGACGGCCCGTATCCGGCCTGCGAATGGCATGGTCTTCATCGTAAGCCTCTCGCTTGCCCTCGACCGAGGGTCGGTCACGCGCGCGCTCGGCCGGCTCAGGCTTGGGCGAGGCGCAGAAGGTCCTTCAGGGCCGCGGCCCGCCTGGCCGGGTCGGCCGGTCCCAGCCCGAGGGCGAGGGCGAGCCAGGAGCCCTCGACGAGAGCCCGCACGGCGTCGGCACGGCCCGGGTCGATGCCGTTCAGGTCCGGGCCCAGCCATGCGTCGGAGAAGCCCTGCCACTTGTGGAGCGCCTCCGGGTCGGACAGCAGCGCCGCCAGGATGAGGGACCGGTCGCAGGCAGGGTCCGGCGCGACGAGGGCCTGGACGTAGGCCCTCAGACGACGCCCGCGCGGGTCGGGATCGGCCGCCACGAGACGGAGCAGGTCCCGCTGGAGCCGGTCGATCTGGTCGTCGAGCAACGAGGCCCGCAGCCTCGCCTTGCTGGGGAAGTGATGGAGGAGCCCGCCCTTGCTGGTGCGCGCCTCCCGCGCGACGGCCTCCAACGTCAGCGCCTGGACGCCATGGCGCAGGAGCACGCGGCAAGCGGCCCGGAGGAGCCGCTCCTTGCGGTCAGAGCCCCTCCGGCCGCGGATCGGCGATGCCGGCGGCGTGGCCGATCCCATCGGATCGTGGGCCGCGAGGATCACGCCGGCACCTGACTGTGGCCATGCGGGTCCGCGGCGGTCGCCGCCTTTCCTTCGCCCCGACCGGGCTTGATCCGGTACCAGCCGACATACAGGGCGGGCAGGAAGAACAGGGTCAGGAAGGTGCCGGCGATGATGCCGCCGATCATGGCATAGGCCATCGGCCCCCAGAAGATCTCGCGGGCGATGGGGATCATCGCGAGGCTGGCGGCGGCGGCTGTGAGGAGGATGGGCCGCATGCGATGGCAGGTCGCCTCGACCACCGCGTCCCACCTCGGCATGCCCGTGGCCTCGTAATCCTCGATCTGGGCGACCATGATCACCGAGTTGCGGATGATGATGCCGATGAGGGCCAGCACGCCGAGGATCGCGACGAAGCCGAGCGGCGCCCCCGAGGGCAGGAGGGCCGCCACGACGCCGATGAGGCCGAGGGGCGCGACGCTGACCACCAGGAAGAGCTTCTGGATGCTCTGCAGCTGCACCATGAGGAAGAAGGCCATGGCGAGGAGCATCACGGGCGCCACGGCCGCGATGGGACCGGCACCCTTCCCGCTCTCCTCGACCTCGCCACCCGTCGCGAGGACGTAGCCCGCGGGAAGCGTCTTCCGGAACGCCTCGATCTCGGGCTTCAGGGCGGCCACGACCGTGGCCGCCTGCGTGGCGTCCTTGATGGTGGCCTTGACGGTGATGGTGGGGAGCCGGTCGCGCCGCCAGACGATGGGTTGCTCCAGGTCGTAGCGGATCTTGGCGAAGGCCAGCAGGGAGACGGTGCTGCCGTTGGGGAGCGGGACCTGGAGGCTCTTCAGGGTGTCGATGGAGTGCCGCTCGGCGGCCTGGGCGCGGCTGACCACGTTCACGAGATAGATCGAGTCCCGGACCTGGGTGATGCTGCCGCCGCCCACGACCCCGTTGAGGATGGTGGCGATGTCCTTCGAGGTGATGCCGAGCTGGCGCGCCTTGTCCTGCAGGATCTCGACCTTGAGCACCTTGCCGGGCTCGTTCCAGTCGAGGGTCGGGACGGACAGGCTGGCATTCGCGGCGATGATGTTCGACAGCGTCATCGCCGACTGGCGCACCACCTGCAGGTCGGGGCCGCCGATCCGGTACTGGATCGGGCGTCCGACCGGCGGCCCGATGTCCAGCGGATGCACGAAGACGTCGGTGCCGACGAAGTCCCGCTTCGCGACCTCGCTCAGGCGCGCGATGGTGCGGCCGCGCGCTTCCAGGGAGGCCGTCTCGATGACGATCTGGCCGAAGAAGGCGTTGGCGAGTTGCTGGTCCAGCGGAAGGTAGAAGCGGACGGCGCCCTGTCCGACGTAGGAGGTCCAGTGCCGGATCTCGGGATCGCCCTTCAGCACGCTCTCGAAGCGGTCCATCTGGGCCTGCGTCTCGCCGATGCTGGCACTCTGCGGCAACGTCATGTCGACGAGGACCTCGGGCCGATCCGAGGACGGGAAGAACTGCTGCTGCACGAAGCCGAGGCCGTAGACGGAGGCCCCGAGCAGCGCGACGCAGACCGTCACGGTCAGCCAGCGATGGCGCATGGCGGGCAGGAGCAGGGCGCGGAAGGCAGAGAGCGTACGGCTCGGCTTGTCGTGGTGGCCCTTGATCGTCTTCGGCAGGATCTTGACCCCGATCAGGGGGGTGAACGCCACGGCCACCACCCATGAGACGAGGAGCGAGACCGCGATGACGACGAAGAGCGAGTAGGTGTACTCGCCCGCCGACGAGCCGTTGAAGCCGATGGGGATGAAGCCGGCTACGGTCACGAGCGTGCCCGTCAGCATCGGGAAGGCGGTGGAGGTGTAGGCGAAGACGGCGGCCTTCTGCAGGCTGTCGCCGACCTCCAGGCGCGCGACCATCATCTCGACGGAGATCATGGCGTCGTCGACGAGGAGGCCGAGCGCGATGATGAGGGCGCCGAGCGAGATGCGCTGGAGCGTCACCCCCATGGCGTCCATGATCACGAAGGTGATGGCCAGGACCAGCGGGATGGAGAGCGAGACGACGAGGCCGGCGCGCCATCCCAGGCTGATGAAGCTCACCGCCAGCACGATCACCACCGCCTCGATCAGGGCCTGGACGAAGCCGCCCACGGCCTCCTCCACGATCTTGGGCTGGTCGGAGACGAGATGGATGCCGACCCCGGCGGGCAGGTCGGCTTCGAGCTCCCGCATCTTCTCCTTCAACGCCTCGCCGAAATGCAGGAGGTTGGCGCTGGCCTGCATGGCGACGGCGAGCCCGATGGCAGGCTGTCCGTCGTAGCGGAACAGCGCCTCGGGCGGATCGGTGAAGCCGCGGGAGATCTCGGCCACGTCCGAAAGCCGGAAGAAGCGGTCGTTGATCCGAAGGTTGATGGCCCTCAGGCTGTTCTCGTCCGTGAACTGCCCGCCGACGCGTACGCTGATCTGCTCGGGACCGGCCTGGATCACGCCCGAGGGCTGGACGGCGTTCTGGGCCTGGAGGGTGTTGATGACGCTCTGCATGTCGATGCCGAGCGCGGCGAGCTTGCGCACCGAGAAGTCGAGGTAGATCACCTCGTCGCGCGCGCCCAGGACCTGGGTCTTGCCGACGTTCTCCACGGCCAGGACGCCGGTGCGCACCTGCTCGACGTAGTCGCGGAGCTGACGCATCGAGAGGCCGTCCGACGTGAAGGCGTAGATGTTGCCGAACACGTCGCCGAACTCGTCGTTGTAGCCCAGCGGCTGGACGCCCTGCGGGAACGTGCCCTGGATGTCGCCGAGGCGCTTGCGCACCTGGTAGAACAGCCACGGGATGGTCTTGGGGGGCGTGGTCTCGCGAAGGTTCACGAACACCGTGGTCTGGCCCGGGGTCGTGTAGCTCTTCGTGTAATCGACCGCGTTGATCTGCTTGACCTCCTTCTCGATGCGCTCGGTGACCTGTTGGAGCGTCTCGTCGATGGTGGCGCCCGGCCAGCGGGCCTGGACGACCATGGTCTTGATCGCGAAGGCCGGGTCCTCCTCGCGCCCGAGCTTGGTGTAGGCCATGGCCCCGGCCAACAGGGCGATGGCCATGAGGAACCAGATGAAGGACCGGTGGGACAGCGCCCATTCCGAGATGTTGAAGGATTTCATCGGCGCATCCTCGCGAGGCGCGACAGGTCCGGGACCCGCGGGTGAACGGAAAGGGCGATTGAAGGGGAAGGGCGAGGCGGATCGGGCCTAGAGGCCGGTCTCGGGAAGCCGGACCGCCTGGCCCTCGGCGAAGCCGTGGACGCCGGCGACGGCGACCTTCTCGCCGGCCTTGAGACCGGTGCCGACGAAGGCGCGACCCTCCTCGCGTTCCAGGATCGTGACCTCGCGGCGGTTGATGGTCCTGCCATCCGGGGCGACGACCCAGACCGCGGCATGGCCGTCGTCCTCGACGAGGGCCGTCGACGGCACGGGGAAGCGCGGGGAGACCGGGCGCTCGAACGCGACCGTGACGGTATTGCCGAGGCGGAAACCGTCGGGCGGATCGATCAGGGACATGCGCACGCGTCGCGTCCGGGTCGAGGCTTCGGCCAGGGGACCGATCTCGCGCACGCGGGCCCAGGCGGTGACCTCGGGCACCTCCTGAAGCCGGACGGTGAACTCGATGTCCTTCGGCAATTCGTCGATCAGATCGTCCGGGATGTCGACCACGGCCTCACGCACGTCGGGACGCGCCATCGTGACCACCACCTGCCCCGGCGGGACCACCTGCCCGACCTCGGCGCTCCACGCCGTGACGACGCCGTCGAAGCCCGCGGTGAGCGTGGCGTAGCCGAGCTCGTCCGTGGCCTTCTGCAGGGCGGCCTTGGCCTGGGCCAGCCGGGCGTCGGCGGTGTCGCGATTGGCCACCGCCCCGTCGAGCTGGGCCTGCGTCACGGCGCTGTTGTTCTCGAACAGGATGCGTTGCCGCCCCTCGGCGGCCGAGGCGTTCTTCACCTGCGCCTGGGCATCGGCCAAGTCGGCGCGGGCCCGCACCAGGGCGAATTGCTGCACGGTGGGATCGAGGGCGGCGAGCCGCGTGCCCTTGGCGACCTGGTCGCCGACGAAGGCGTCGCGGGCGACGATGCGACCGCCGATCCGGAAGCCGAGTTGGCTCTCGTAGCGTGGCTGGACCGTGCCCGCGAAGGGGCCGAATATCCGGGCTTCCTCCAGTGCCACGGTCGTCGTCAGGACCGGGCGGACCGGCGGCGGGGCCTCGGCCTTCTGCTCCTTGCAGCCCGAAAGGACGACGAGGACGGCGATGGGGAGGACGAGGCGGCTCACGGCGTGCCCTTTCCGGCGACGGTGACCTTTCGGCCCGGTGACAGGAACTGGATGCCGGCGGTGACGACCTCCTCGCCAGGCTCGACGCCACCGGCGAGGACGATGCCCGAGCCTTCGTAGCGGTCGATCTCGACGGGCTTGGGCGACACGCTCCCCGTTCCCGGGTCGAGGACCCAGACCGCCGACGCGTCCTTCCAACGGAAGAGCGAGCTCCACGGCAGGGTCACCGCATCCCGCGGGCGCAGGCGGGCACGTCCGAGGACCACCGCCCCCAGCGACATCCCGGCCGGCACCGTGTCGAGACCGATCTTCACACGGACGCCGCCGGAGTTCGTGTCCACGGTGGGGGAGATCTCCCGCACGGTCCCGACGGTGGTCACGCGCGGGTCGGCCTGGAGCGAGACGTCGACCTTCCGGCTCTCAGGGGGCGGCTCCAGCAGGATCGTCGGGACCGTGAAGACGGCGTCGCGACTCCCGTCCTGCGCCAGCGTGAACACGGTCTGGCCCGAGGAGACCACCTGGCCCGCCTCCGCGCTGCGGGCGGTGATGATGCCGGCCACGCCGGTTCGAAGCTCGGTGTAGGTGAACTGCTCCTTGGCCGTCCCGAGGGCCGCCCGGGCCGAATCGACCGACGCCTGCGTCGTTCGAAGCTGCTGCTCCGCCCCGTCGTAGGTGGTGCGGGTGGTGTAGCCGCTCCTCATCAGGGTCTGCTGGCGCTCGAAGTTCACCTTGGCCTGTGTGAGGAGCGCCTCGGCGGAGTTCAGCGCGGCCTGGGCGGTGTCGACGTTGACCTGTTGCTCCTGCGGCTCCAGCCTCGCGATGACCTGATTGGCCTGGACGTGGTCCCCGACCTCGGCAAGGCGCTCCGCGATCTTGCCGGTCACGCGGAAGGAGACGTTGGATAGATACTTCGCCTGGATGTCCCCGCTCAGCACCACGTCCTCCGAGACCGGGGTGCGGATCGCGGTGACCGTCTTCACGGAGACCGCCTCGGTCGTAGGCCGACCGTCGGCCGCAACCGCATCGGCGGCGGCGAGCAGCGCGACCGAAACAAGCGTCAGGCGGGTCATCATGGGATCGGGCTCCGTGTCACCCGCGTGGATGGGAGGCGAAGGAGCGGCTGCGAGGGGGCGGAGCAGCCGCTCCTTCTTGGCCGTCGAACCTGAGGAGGGGGCGACGGCCATTCCGGTGCCCCGGGATGGGGCGAAAAGGTTTTCCCGGGGCGGCGATACGGCCATGACGGCGACGCGCTTGCCGGGATGCCCATGATCTACTAATAACTAACCAGTCAGTCAACAAGGAATGCAATGAGCAAGGTGGCGGTCGGACCCAGGCAAAGACGCAAGGAAGCGCGACCGGGCGAGATCCTGGAGGCGGCGTTCGAGGAGTTCGCCCTAAAGGGCTTCGCCGGGACGCGGGTCGACGACGTGGCCCTGCGCGCCGGGATCACGAAGGGCACGGTCTACCTCTACTTCCCGAGCAAGGAGGATCTTTTCGTCGCCACCTTCAAGGAAATGGTGCAGCCCACCCTCGACCTACTCGCCAGCTTGGCGACCAATCCGAAGGGCCCGGCGATGGAGATCCTCCGGGCCTACTTCCGGTTCGTCTACGACGCCCTGGTCCATGACCGACGCGGCCGGGAGTTGCTCCGGCTGCTGCTAGCCGACGGGACACGCTTTCCGGAACTGGCTGTGCGGTGGCACGACGAGGTCATCGGGCCGGTGAACGCCCGGTTGGCCGCCGTCCTCGCCTACGGTGTGGAACGCGGCGAATTCCGGCCTGTCGCCGCTAGCGAGTTCCCGAACCTGATGATGGCAGCGGCCGTGTCCGCCTCGATCTGGCGCACGCAGTTCGGGGATGCCTACCCCATGGATATGGCCGCCTACTTCGACGCCCACCTCGACATGCTTGAACGGACCCTCGTCGTGGGTCGCGCAGGCGAAGGTCGCTGAGATTCGATCAGGAGGACGTCATGGAAATCGCGGTCCTTACGGCCGCCACCGGCCTGGCCGGCTCCCTCGTGGGCGCGGCCTCGTCGTTGGTGACGACGTGGCTGACCCAGAACGGCGCGCGCAAGGCGCAATGGCAGGTGCAGGAGGCGGGGAAGCGCGAGGCGCTCTACGACGAGTTCATCGCCGAGGCGTCGAAGTGTCTGGCCGACGCGATCACCCACGACCCAGAGGGCCCGGAGGTGGTCGTCGGCATGTTCGCCCTCATCGGCCGCATGCGCCTGAGGTCGACGCGCCCGGTGATCGAGGCGGCCGAGCGGCTGCTTTCACAGGTGGTCGCCATCTATGCCTCGCCGAACCTGACCTTCGCCGAGATCCAGGACAGGATCAGACAGGGGAAGGACGCGGACCCCCTCGCCGACTTCGGCGAGACCTGCAGACGGGAACTTGAAGTTCTCCGTATCTAGAACGCCCCCGAAACGCAGTGGCACGCACCACAATAGATCCGATAGGGAACGGTCACAAAAATACACATCCGAGTTTTATAATCGATAGGGCACTTATTTTCCGGTAAATTCGGTATTCAATAATTTATTGGCAGCCATGCTTGATGGTCCGGATGCAGCAGGGGGGGGGATAAGACAGCACGGCGCCGAGGACGAGGTAGGGCGTCAGCCGGCTCACCCCCGCCTTGTTCATGCCGAACAGGACCGCGAACACGGCCGCCGCCCCGGCGAGCATCGGAAGCGACAGGTCCGCGGTGTAGAAGGCTGCGATGATGAGCACCGCCCCGAGGTCGTCGATGATGGCGAGCGCGGTCAGGAAGATCTTGAGCGACACGGACACCCGCGATCCGAGCAGGGCCAGCACCCCGAGGGCGAAGTCAATGTCGGTCGCGGTCGGGATCGCCCAGCCGCGCAGGGTCTCGGGCGAGTGCCGGTTCACCGCGACGTAGATCAGCGCCGGAGCGACCCTGCCGCCAAGCGCCGGGACGCCAGGCAGCACTCGGTCCGGCCAGGTCAGCAGGCGCCCATCAAGGACCTCCCGCTTGATCTCCAGGCCGACGAGCAGGAAGAACGCCGCCATCAGACCATCGTTGACCCAGTGCAGGACGCTGAGGCCGCCGACGTATGTCTTGAGGACTGGGAAGTGGGCGTCCGACCAGCCGGAGTTCGCGATGGCGAGCGCCAGGGCGGCGCTCGCCATCAGGATCAGGCCGTCGGATGCCTCCCCCTGGAGGACGTTACGCAGGGCGGAGATCGGGCGAATCGGCAAGGGCATAGGTCTCCCGCGCTGGCGGTCCGACCAGCGCTGAAGCCTGCCGGTCCGAAGGTCGGACCGCGCACCCATGGCCGGCTATCGCATCCGTTGGCCTATCCGGCGCTCCGATGCCTGGAACGGCCCGGGACGGTCCAGGTCAGGCAGCCCGCCCCGCCGCGCCGACGCCGACATGGCTGACGCTCCAGTGCTCAAGGTGCTTGTAGACGATGACCTTGTTCGCGAGTTGGGCACCGTGCCGGCCGCAGAAGCCTTCGAGCTGCTCGCGGGTACCGATCAGCTCGACGCACATGGTCAGCTCGGGGTTGAGCGACTCGGCCCCATCGTCCTGGATCGGCCCATGGTTGCTGTAGCCGTGGTGGGACTGGTGGGCGACGGCGTTCATGAGGCCCTCCGCCTTGGCCTGGGCGACGAGCTCCCGATAGAGCGGCCTGCCGCCGGAAAACCATCCGGTCCGACCGGTGCCCGCCCGGTCCCGGGGCCTCATGTAGATCCGGATCATGCCGGTCTCGGTCGCGACGACGCGATGCGAAGCGTTCATGTCGGCTCCTTCAGTGGACGGTGGACGAGGGGGCGGGCCGGGGCCCGACGGCCGGCGCGCGCCCCGACCGCGCCTCGCGCAAGGTCGCGCCGCCGGCGATGCCTGTCGCCGCCTTCGGGACGGCGATGCGCTGCGACAGGTAGATGCCGTTGTGGCCCGAGCAGAGGTACGCGAGGAAGCAGGCCACCGCGAGGTAGACCCCGTGCGTCGCGCCGAAGAGCTCGATGCCCATCAGCGTGCAGGCGAGCGGCGTGTTGGCGGCGCCCGCGAAGACCGCGACGAACCCCAGCGCCGCGAACAGGTCCACCGGCGCGCCGAGCAATCCGGCCAGGGCGTTGCCGAGCGCGGCCCCGATGAAGAACAGGGGGGTGACCTCGCCGCCCTTGAACCCCGCGCTCAAGGTCACGACCGTGAACAAGATCTTGAGGGCCCAGCTCCAGGGGTGCACGTCCGGACCGAAGAAGGTGTTGATGGTCATCCCGCCGGGGTCGGCCGCCGAGACGCCGAGCCCGAGGTAGTCGCGCGTCCCGAGGGCGTAGACGAGGCCGATCACGGCCAGACCGCCGATCACCGGGCGAAGCGGTCCGTACGGGACCAAGCGCTTGAGCCACCCGCCGAGGAGGTGGTTGGCCTCCGCGAACAGCAAACCGACGAGGCCGAACGCGACGCCGGCGACGGCGACCTTGGCGAGAAGCAGTGGATCGACGGTCAGGGCCTTCGCGCCGCCGGCGAGGAAGTCGACGTGGTAGAATCCGTGGTGGATGCCCCAGGCTTGGCAGGTCCAGTCGCCGACCACCGCGGCGAGGAGGCAGGGTACCAGGGCGGCATACTCGACGCGACCGACCGCGAGCACCTCCAGCGCGAACACCGCACCGGCGATGGGGGTGCCGAAGACCGCACCGAAGCCGGCGGCGATGCCCGCCATCAGGAGGACCCGGACCCCGGCCGCATCCACCCCGAAGAGCTTGCCAAAGCCGCTGGCGAGGCTTCCGCCCATCTGCACCGCAGTGCCCTCGCGCCCGGCCGACCCACCGAACAGGTGCGTGACGATGGTGCCGAGAAAGATCAGCGGCGCCATCCGGAGCGGCACGCCGCCGTCCGGATCGTGGATCTCCTCGACGATGAGGTTGTTGCCGGCCTCCACGCTCTTCCCGAACAGAAGATAGAGAAGACCCACGGCGAAACCGCCGACGGGAAGCAGGAACAGCAGCCAGGGATGGTCGAAGCGCGCCTCGGTGGCCGCGTCGAGGCTCCACAGGAAGGCGGCGCAGAGGGTGCCCACGGCAACGGCCATCGGCAACAGGATGACCGACCAGCGCGCCACCGAGATGGCGTGCGACCGGCGTGTCCGCAGGAAGCCGGCTAGATCGAGGTCGTGGAAAAGGTTCCGGAACGACGCGCGCATGACTCCTCCAGTTCGCAAAAGCGCGAAAAGTAGGAGTCATCAGCCGCATCAGGGATCGGCGGTTCGGCTCAAAGCCCGGCAGACACCATTACCGTGCTGGGCTTATTCGCGATTGCCTCAAGGCGGTCAATCCCGGGGGATCGATGGAGGTCGGGCGCCACGAAATCCGCGAACGGGTCGGCCAGCGGTGATAGGAGCGGGCGAGCCAACCCCGGGGACCCATTCATGACCATCTCGTGGCTCGGTGCCCTGATCACCTTCCAGGTGACCTTCACCGAACTCTTCATCGCCGCCTCGGTGATGCTGACCGGCGCCTACCGGTTCGGATGGCGGAGCATCCTTGCCGGCTCCGTCGTCGGCGCGCTCGCCGTTGCCGCGCTCGCGGTCGCCCTTCGCTCGGCGGCCTACCTTCTGGCGCTGAACGTGATCGATTGGATCTCGGCGGTCCTGCTTCTCGGCTTCGGCCTCTACCTCGCCTACGAGTTCGTCGACGGGTATTCGAAACGGCGCGCGGGAGATGCGGCCGCGTCGGTGGATGGGCACTGGAACCGCCCCCTGAACGCGGCGGGCCTCGGCGTCGCGGCATGGGCCCTCGTCGCCGAGGGGTTGGAGATCCTCGTGGTCTGGCTCGGCGTGGCGCTACGCGAAGGCGCGGGGACCGCAACGCTCGGCGTCGGTCTCGGCCTGGCCGTCGTCGGAGCGGGGCTCGTCCTTGGCGGGACCGGGGTCTACCGGAAGGTGACGCCCTACGTCCTCGACGGTGTCGCCGCCGTCATGGTGCTGGGTTACGGCGCCTACTTCACGTCGCTTGCCATCATGCAATCCTAAGCGGTCGAGCGAGACATTGACGCAAGCCTCCGTGGTCGCCTCGGTCGAACATCCACCGATCCGACAGCTGGTTCTGGTCAGGCACGGCGAGAGCCGGGCGAACGCCGAAGGCCTGTTCACGGGGATGATCGACGCGCCCCTGACCGAGAGGGAGCGACGGGAAGCCGAGGCGGCCGGATCGCGCCTCGGACGGGAGGGCTTCCGGTTCGACGCGGCATTCACCTCGACCCTGTCGAGGGCCATCGACACCGCGCGCCTGGCGCTCGATGCCCTCGGTCAGCCCGCGCTGGTCCCCGACCGCACCGCAGCCCTGGACGAGCGCGATTACGGCGACATGAGCGGGCTCGACAAGGCGACCGCCGCCCTGCGTTTCGGGCCGGAACGGATCGAGGGCTGGAGGCGCTCCTATGCGGGTACTCCGCCCGGGGGCGAGAGCCTCCGCGACACCGTTGCCCGGGTGGTGCCCTTTTACCTGAGGCATATCCAGCCGGCGACGATGCGGGGTCCGACGCTGGTCGTCGCCCACGGCAACTCGTTGCGGGCCCTGGTGATGGCCCTCGAAGGATTAGGGCCGAACGCGATCGAATCTCTCAAACTCGCGACCGGATCAATTCGGATCTACGGGTTCGGGCTCGACACGGCCATCGTTTCGCGCTGGCTGATCGGCTAGCGGACGACTGCTTCCGGGTCCAGCGCGCGTTACCTTGAGCGGCGAAATTGGGTCGGGACCCGCCCGTCTGCGCCACGGCCAAGAGGTGTGGAAGGAAGACCGTATCCTTGAGGGCGTTTCGACCGAAGCGGTCATCCACCGGCCTCGATCCCTGACAACACATGTCGCATTCGCGGACCCGGTCTCGTCCTGTGTGAAGGCGCGCGTTTCCGGATCCTAGTGAGCCGGATGTCCGCGCGTCCCGATCAAGGGGCGACCATGGACACTTCAATGACCGGCCAAACCGATACGAGAGATCCTCACCGAGCGCGTCCAAGTTCGGAGGAATTGGTGCCGTCACGATACGCGGTGCGCATCGGCGAGATCGACGTGCTGGTCGTCAGCGATGGGGTCTTGCCCCTTCCGACGGCAATGCTCGCTCACAATGCAGACCCAGCGCTTCGGGCGGAATGGCTGGACGACATGTTCCTAGCGCCGGACGCATTCGACTGGCCGCTGAATGCCGTTTTGGTGCGAAGCGGCGAGCAGACCATCCTCATCGATGCCGGACTCGGGTTGGATCCGAACCTGGATCTGCCGCGAGCCGGCCAGCTGGTCAAACGTCCTGGAAGCGGGCGGAATCGATCTGGCGTCCGTGACCGACCTGGTGCTGACGCACATGCACATGGACCATATCGGCGGGCTCCTCATCGACGGGGTGAAGGAACAGTTGCGGCCCGACCTGCAGATCCACGTGGCGGCCGCCGAGGTCGCGTTCTGGGAAGCACCCGATTTCTCCCGCACCTCGATGCCGACGGGCTTCCCGGACGCCCTGCGATCCACCGCCAAACGGTTCTCGGAGGCATACAGCAGCCATCTGCGAACCTTCGAGAATGCGCATGAGGTCGCGCCGGGGGTGGTAGTCCATCGCACCGGGGGCCACACCCCCGGGCACAGCGTGGTCCGCGTGACATCCGGCGGAGAGCGGCTCACGTTCGCCGGCGACGCCATCTTTCCGGTAGGCTTCGACCAGCCCAGCTGGCACAACGGTTTCGAGCACGACCCCGAGGAGGCAGCCCGCGTTCGGATCCGTCTTCTCCGGGAATTAGCCGGGACCAGGGAACAGTTAGTGGCCACGCACCTGCCGTTCCCGTCCGTCGGCCGGGTCGCCGCCGATGGCGATGCCTTCCGTTGGGTGCCGGTGTTCTGGGATTACTGACCACGCCTCCAGCAAGGACCAAGTCAGCGGCAGCGTCGGGGCAGAACCTGCGGCGTTGCCGACCGAACCGCCGTCGTCCCCGAGGGTGGCTCGGAAAGCGGCGGTTCTGCGAACCGCGCCGCAGGGACTTCCCGCATGTGATGCGGGAGGCGCCGCAGCGAACGCCTCGATAATGACCGCCGTGCCTGCTGTGGCGGGACCACAACGATGCCGGACGGTACGTACCGGCATCGATCACGCATCGACCTGTCTCGGTATATGATCGAGTACGCCGCGCACCTTGCTCGCCAGCTGCTGCAGGGTGAAGGGCTTCGGCAGAAAATGCGTGCCGGGATCGAGCACGCCATTATGCACCACGGCATTGCGCGTGAACCCCGTCGTGTAGAGCACCTTGAGTTCCGGACGCCGCCGGATCGCCTCCTCGGCCAGTCGACGCCCGTTCATGTCGGCCATGACGATGTCGGTGAACATCAACGCGATGTCGGGCTGGGAATCTAGGATACGCAATGCGGCGACACCGCTCTCGGCGTGGCGCACGCTGTAGCCGAGTTCGCGCAAGGCCTCGACACTGAGCAGGCGCAGGGCTTCCTCGTCCTCGACCACGAGGACGATCTCGCGTCGGCATCCGAGGGGCAGGACAGCCGTGAGCCGAACATCCTGAGGGGATCCGGCAGCTTCGCCCTCGCCATAGAAGCGCGGTAAGTAGAGCTTCACGCTCGTGCCCTGCCCAGGCTCCGAATAGATCCGTGCGTGTCCCTTCGATTGCCGCACGAAACCGTAGACCTGCGACAGGCCTAATCCTGTTCCCTTGCCGACGGGCTTGGTGGTGAAAAACGGATCGAACACCTTGGCCAGGACCTCCGGCGACATGCCGGTTCCCGAGTCGGTCACGGCCACCAGGACGTACTGACCGGGTGAGATCTCCACGGTCCTGGCATAGGCCTCGTCGAGGTGGGCGTTGGCCGTCTCGATGGTCAGGCGGCCACTTCCGGTGTCGGTATCCGGCATGGCGTCCCGCGCGTTGACCGCCAGGTTGAGGATGGCATTCTCCAATTGGCTCACATCGGCATGGGTGCGCCATAGGCCGCCGGCAAGCACAGTCTCCAACGCGATGCCCCCGCCGAGCGTGCGGCGCAGGATCTCTGACATCCCGGATACGAGCTTGTTGGCATCGATGGGCTCCGGCGCGAGCGGCTGTTGGCGCGAGAAAGCCAGCAGGCGTTGGGTGAGCGAGGCTGCGCGGTTCGCACCATCCGTCGCAACATCAATGAAGCGCTCGATGTCGCTCTCGCCACGTGCCATGCGCTTGCGGATCAGGTTGAGGCTGCCGATCACGATGGCGAGCATGTTGTTGAAGTCGTGCGCGATGCCGCCGGTGAGCTGGCCGACGGCCTCCATCTTCTGCAACTGCCGTAGTTGGGCCTCGGCCGTCTCACGGCACTGCATCTCGCCAATGAGCGCGCGGTTCGCGTCGTCGAGTTCCTGCGTGCGCGCGGCGACTCGGTCTTCCAGCGCCAGGTTGAGGTCGCGCAAGGCGAGCTCGGCGACCTCGCGCTCGCGTGTCCGTGCCTGCAATTGAAGCGCCGCCGTCGCAAGCGCCGCCCCGATCCGGTTCACCTCCAGGATGGGGGTCACGATGGCCTCGACTTGGCTCCCCTGGCCTATCGCCTCTGCGCCGTCCCCGAGGCGACGCATCGCACGGTCCACCCGTTGACCGACCCCGAACGCGATGCCCACGACAGGCAGGCCGAGCACGAGCCCCATCCCGAGGAGGATCATCATCGAACGTTGCAGCGGCGCCTCGGCAAGCTCCCTATCGACCACGACCGCCGCGGTCCAACCCGTCAGCTTCGACTTGCCGTAGCCAACCAGGACATCCTGTCCGACCCGGTTGCGGCCGTAATACCGTCCAGCGTCGTCGACCGTGTGAGTGCGAAAATCGGACGAGGTCAGCTTGCCGACGAAGTCCTCCTGCCGCTCGGTGCGGACTGCGACGATTCCGTTCCGATCCACCAACGACCCGATCCAACCGGACGGGAGATCCTCTCGGCGCGTCGTTGCCACGAGGTGGTCGAGGTCGAGACTGGCCGCGAGGAGATAGGTTGGCGTTTCGCCGATGCGGATAGGGGCGCCGACGATCTGGAAGACGGGCTGCTTCGAGACCGAGGTCAGGAAGACGTTGCTGACCACCGCGACGCCCGTTCGCAAAACCTCTCCGTCGATCTCCGCAAGGGCCAGGGGCGCAGGTGCGGCGGTTCCGAGCGGCGCTCGGGTCGTCAACGCGGCAGTCCCGTCGATACGCCGGAGGTTGATATTGATCCCCTGCAGGCGGGTGATCTCCTGCATCTGGGCGTAGAAGGCCGGCAGGTCGTGAGCTGCGAGGCTCGGCGAGGTCGCGAGCGCCTGAAGTGTCGAGAGCACACCATGGATCTCGCGGTCGAACGCCACGGATAAGCCGTGGGCTCGGATCTGCACGTCCTGTTCGACCCGAGTGCGTTCTGACGCGGCGAAGCGCCAGAGCAGGACACCGACGAACAGCAAGGTTGGGACCAGCAGGCCGACGAAGAGGGTCAGGAACTGCCATCGGAGCGGACGGGGAGGTTTCAACCCTTCGTCTTTCGCCTAGCGAGCTGGCGGGTTCGGTCCCGCCTCGGCCTCTCGATGGAGGGCGTCATGATCGTCGTTCCTCGTGATGCTCCCTGCATGACGAGGGTCGAAGAGCGGACGTGACATGGCGGAACGGATTTTCCTGACCGTAGAGGCGTCTGGCCTCCACTCGGACCAATTTCATCGGAGCCGATGTCACACCGGATGGGACCGCTCTCGTCTTGTTTTCGAACGTCCCCACCGGGACCGGACACAGGACGGAGCGTCACATGAAGATCGTCGTCATCGGCGGCACGGGGCTGATCGGCTCGCAGGTCGTCACCACTCTGAAGGCCGCCGGCCATGACGCCCTCGCGGCCTCGCCGAACACCGGCGTCAACGCCGTCACGGGCGAGGGCCTCGCAGTAGCGTTGGAGGGGGCCGCCGTGGTGGTCGATGTCGCCAACTCGCCATCGTTCGCCGACGACGCGGCCATGGACTTCTTCGTCCGCGCCGGACGGAACCTCGCCGCGGCCGAGAAGGATGCCGGCGTGTCCCACCACGTCGCGCTCTCGGTCGTCGGGACCGAACTCCTGCTCGACAGCGGCTACTTCCGCGCCAAGCTTGCCCAGGAGGAACTGATCGCCTCGGCGGGCGTGCCCTGGACCCTCGTCCGCGCCACGCAGTTCTTCGAGTTCGTCGCCGCCATCGCGGGAGCCGCAATCGTCGACGGCGTCGCGCGTGTGACCTCCGCGTCGATCCAGCCCATCGCGTCGGCCGACGTGGCCGCGAAGGTCGCCGAGGCCGCGCTGGCGCCACCGCAAAATGGCATGGTCGAGATCGCCGGGCCCGAGCGGCTGCCGATGGTCGAGTTGGTGAAGCGTCATTTCCATGGCCTCGGCGAGACGCATGAAGTGCGCACGGACGACACCGCACCGTATTTCGGGGTGGTCCTCGGCGGCCCCTGGCTCACGCCCACCGGTGACGCATGGCTCTCGCAGCGGCGTTACGGCGACTGGCTGGCGGCACAGCCGAAGCGTACGGCCTGAGGTCTCCCGCCGATGGATGCAGCCTATTTTCCGGCGCTGTCGGCGCTGGCCGGTTCGGCCATCGGCGCGATGGCCTCCTTCGCGACCACCTGGCTGACGCAACGCAGCCAGGAGCGCGCGACCCTGCTGGTGCAGGACCGGGCGCGACGAGAAGCGCTCTATGGTGAGTTCATCAGGGAGGCGTCGACCTTGTTCGGCGATGCCTTCCGGCACGAACTCGATGACCCGGCCAAGCTGGTGAACCTCTATGCCATCGTGAACAAGATCAGGCTCTTCGGAGAGCCGGAGACGCTCCAGGAAGCCGAGCGCGTCATGCAGCGCATCGGCGAGACCTACTTCGCCCCGAACAAGGATCTCGCCGCCTTCGCCGACATCCGCCACGCCAGCGACCTCGACCCGCTCTGCATGTTCTCGACGGTCTGCCGAAGGGAGCTGGCAATCGCCCGCCGTTGAGGCTCAGTGAGGGGTCGGCGCTCCCGCCGCCCCTCCGAACGACATCGCCATTCGCTGGAGCTTGTCCGGGTTGCGGGTGAAGTAGATGCCGACGATCATCCCGCCCTGGATATCCAGGGCGACGGTCTGAAGCATCCCGCCCGGCTCCATGCTGAGGTAGCCCGGCAGGCCATCGATCCAGAGGTCCCGCAGCTTCCGGGCATGCTGGATCCACGACTTGCGCACGACCCCCTCGAACATGCGCGTGACCTTGTTGATTCCGATGATCGGCCGCGGGAAAGCGAGCACCTTTCCGCCGCCGTCGGAGTGCACCACGACGGCATCGGCGAGCATGCTGCGCAGCGCTGCGACGTCGCCCGTCGTCGATGCTTCGAAGAATGCCTTGGCGATACGCGCCCCCTCTTCTCGCTCGACGGGGAAGCGAGGGCGTGCGGATTGCACGTGCTTCCTGGCCCTCGCGGCGAGCTGACGAACCGCCTGAGGCTCACGCCGGAGGGTGAGAGCGATTTCCGCAAGCGGGACCGCGAAGACGTCGTGCAGGAGGAACGCGGCCCGCTCAAGCGGCGAGAGCCTCTCCAAGGCGAGCATCAGCGTGAGCGTCAGGTCGTCGCCAGGGGCTTCGTCGGGCACCAGGGCAACGGGCTCGGGCAACCAGGTTCCGAAATAGGTCTCACGCCGGACCCGGGCGGACTTCATGACGTCCAGGCAGAGCCTCGTGACCGTCCGCGAAAGGAAGGCGCCGGCCGAGGCGACCTCGGCATGGTCGACGTGCCGCCAGCGCAGCCAAGCGTCCTGTACGACATCCTCGGCCTCGCCGAGGGACCCAAGCATGCGGTAGGCGAGCCGGATGAGCCGCGTACGCTCCTGTTCGAAGACGCGGGTCGGATCATCGATGGTCGGCATGACGGAACGACCAGACGCTGAGGGCGACCGCGATAAGTGCAGGAAGTGTCACCGCGGGAAAGTCGCGGGGTAGAACCTCCGGCCCGCAGATGCCCACCGCAACCTCCCAGAAGTGGAACAGCGCGTGTCCCGAGAGCCAGACGGCACCGAGAGTCCAGAGTAGCGAGCGCGGTCCGGGTCGGGCCGCGCCGTACACGAACCCCGCCCCGATCAGCACGAAGATCAGGCCGATATCGCGCAGGAAGTGCTGATTGAACGGCCCTGTCGTCGTCACGCCCGGTACCGCGAAATACCATGCCTCGGGTGCGGTGAGCATGAAAACGCCGTTTCCGGCCAGTCCTGCGCCAAAAATGCCGGCGAGTACCGGAATGGCTTTGATCATCGAGCTTTCCCCACGTGATTGGTTCACGTGAGTGACGATGCACAGCCGCCCAATGTGACATTGGATGGAAGTTTCCGCAGGTACCTTTCAGAACCTCGGCTTCGCACAGTTCATATCACCGAACACCGGCTGCCTGACCCGATGGTCGAGCGTCGCTACGAAACATTCGATCAAGCCAGGACACGGAACCCACGGACACCCCGACCGTAACGATATCCATCGACAAACGACTGCTTTTGAGATGTCCAGATGTAGGCATCTAAGGCAACGTTGGGTCGCAAGCGGACCTGGCCTGCCCCCTGAAAAGTGGTCCTCCCTAAGGTATGGCTTTGAGCCATGTGGAGGATGTCATCATGGGACGGAAGAAGCATACGGCTGAAGAGATTGTTGCCAAGCTTCGCCAAGTGGACGTTCTGGTCTCGCAAGGACGCAAGGTAGCTGAAGCAATTCGATCCATCGAGGTGACCGAGGTCACGTATTACCGTTGGCGCTCTGAGTACGGCGGCCTGAAGGGTGACCAGGTCAAGCGGTTGAAGTCCCTGGAGACGGAGAACCAACGGCTTCGTCGGGCGATCTCCGACCTGACTTTGGAGAAGCTGATCCTGAAGGAGGCCGCATCGGGAAACTTCTGAGCCCGG